>NZ_MKMC01000048.1:0-7871 GCF_001856095.1 Methylomonas sp. LWB | reverse complement strand
CGCTCGACCGTCACCAACCGCAGTTGACTCGCCAGCCGTTGCTGCTCGGCCAGCAAGGCTTGGTAGTCTTCGGTGGACAGCGTGATGGTGGGCGTCATGCCGTTATTTTACCGGCTTTACATCCGCGTTTCAGCCTACTTGGGTATAGGTTCGTGCCGGATGCGGCCGCATCGCGGCCAAGTCAATACCGGCTAACAACCAGTGGAGTTGCTCGACCGTCAACGTCACAACTGCTGCCTCTTTCGGCCAGTGAAAACGGTCGGCTTCCAGCCGCTTGAGCATCAACCAAAAACCGGTGCGGTCCCACAACAGCAGTTTGATCCGATCCCGCCGGCGATTGCTGAACACGTAGATGGCCGGCTCGAACGGATTCAAGCCTAATGCCTGCTCAACCAGCAGCGCTAAACCATTGATGGCCTTGCGGCCGTCGACCGGCTCGCGGTGCAGGTAGACCTTCAATCCTGCGTCGAAACGAAACATGGCAGCTCGGCCAACGCCTTCAAAATCACCGGCAGGTCGCTCAGCTCGACAGGCTGTAACGCGAGTTTAACGCCGTTGGGCAACTCCGCACTGAGCGCTGACTCAGCCGGTTTCTCTGCGCTCAGCGACTGAACGGGCACAAAAGCCGGCAACGTTAATGGACTGTTCGGATTCGGATGTCCTGTTTCTCGGTAATGCCCCATCCACTTGCGCAGCAGATTGGCATTGATACCGTATTGCAGAGCGATCTTGGCAACCGATGTGCCCGAATGCAAGCAAACTTTCACTAGCTCCCGCTTGGCTTCCGGATCATAAAGGCAACGGCCGTCTCGCCCGTGCCCCACGATTAATGGCCGCGATAATCGCGTGTTATGCTCCTTCATAGGTGTCCACCTGATTATAAGTGGACACTATCTTCGTTCCTTTCGAGCTGTTTATACAGATGCTGTTAAAGGACCGCTTACGTTCAATCAAGGCTTGCAGCCAACGGCTTAGCGGATCGGTCTTGCCGCTACACACTTTGAGTACCGATCGCGCGCCGTGGATCAGCAGGGTGCGCAGGTAGTGGTTGCCGCGTTTGCTGATACCCAGTAATACCTGTTTGTCGCCACTACTGTGCTGCCTGGGCACCACGCCCAGACTGGCGGCGTAATCACGTGCTCGGTTATAGCCCTTGCCGTCGCCAATGTCCGAAGCCAGGATGGTGGCGGTGATCGGCCCAACACCGGGAACCTCCCGAAACCGTTTGCTCAGCGTATTTTGTTCGCATAAGCGGCTGATACGTTGCTCGTGGGCCTTGATGTCAGCGTCGATGGCTACCAGACGCTGATACTGTTCGGCAAACAATTCGCGGCCAGTGGACGTCAGTGTATTGTCGGCGTCTTCCAGAATCAGCGCTAAGCCTTTGCGCACGCTGTTGAGGCCTGCCGCCAACACGATGCCGCGTTCGGCTAGAAAACCGCGCATCTGATTGGCCAGCGCCGTGCGCTCGGCTACCCGTTCCTGACGCAAGCGGTGCAGCATCTGCATATCTTGTTGAGCATCGTCTTTTACCGCTACCGTCCGTTTGTTGGGCCGGGTGACCGCCGTGAAAATGGCTTCCGCATCGTTAAAGTCGTTCTTGTTGCCGACCACAAAAGCCTTCACAAACTTGGCATTCAGCAGCACGACCTCATGACCGAGCTTGGCCAGCTCCCGCGCCCAGTAGTGAGCGCCGCCACACGCCTCTAGACCAATCAGACTGACCGGCAAATTAGCGAAATAGCTCAGCATCTCAGCACGTTTCAGTTTCTTTTTCACCGGCTTGTCAGTCGCCGTCTGGCTGTACACATGAAAAATGCTTTTTGCCGTATCCAGACCCACCACGTTACTATTCATTTCGGACTCCTCGTCGCTCCGTTTAAATTCTCTGGTGCAGTATGACACCGCTTGGGGTGGGGAGGAGTCCATGTCATCAACCCCTCTCCCGCAAGGAGAGGGGCTTTTACGACACCCTCCTTCGGCTTTAGGCCCCTAAGCGGATTCGATAGCCGCCTGACGGCTCATAAGGCGAAAACCTGAGATAGTTTTCGGAGCGAAAATTTCGCGGTTGCCGGTCCATTGAGCACCGACGTGTTGGGTTACGCTGCGCTAACCCAACCTACGCACTACGTGGCTTCTTGAAAGATTTCCGGCAGTGGAAGCAGACGTGCGGAAAGAGATAGTTTTGGACGTGCTTCTCTTTGGAAAAGGCGCTGTGATGTTTAAATGGACTCATGATCGTTCTGCGCACTTTAACGCCGCCGTTAACGGAGCTGCGTCTTCGCGCGATCGGGTTGAATGGCTTGTTGGGTAGGATCGAAATCCGCGAGTAGCCGGCGGAAGTCACTCCACTCGCCGTCTTCGTAGAACTTGATCTCTATCGGATACGGCGAGTGCGATGCCAATGATACGTTTAGTGAATGCATGAACTCATCGGTTCCGCGTGCGTGGAAGGCAAACTCTTTTAGACCGTTACCCGTGCGCCGGTAGACCGGCACGTGCTTGCCTGGCACTTCCAATTGTTCAAGTGCATCTTCAAGCTTCAGCATGTCTTGATTGACTTGTTCCGATGGCATGCCGTTTCGCGCGCTGCCATCGTATTGCCACGCGATTACTATTAGCCAAGATAAGCTCGCTCGCTCAGCCTCTGACGGCAGCTCATTCACGAAGCTCCAAATCACCGGCAGACCATTCTCGGTGGTCTCACCGATGACACCGGAAGCTTCAGATAAGTTTTCCATACACGTGCTCCTTACTTGCGCCCAACGTTGCATTCAGCGGCTTGTCCGCTGTAACGCTTTGTTAGCGGCCAGTTGTTCAAGGCGCTCCGCCAACCAAATTTTTATGATGGTTTGTCGTGTTACCCCAACGCGGCTGGCTGCTTTGTCCAAAGATTCAAGCATCCAGGCAGGAAAATCAACATTAACCCTTTTTTGATCCTGCATAACTCTTTTGGCCTTGGATAAATCCACGGCATCCAGGATGTCTTCCCCGTTATCAAACTTTTGGTCAAGCTCTTTAGCTTTCATATAAATCCACCTCTTCTTGCCGCGATCGACGCACGGAAATAATTCTAATGTTTCCATCCCGGTAGGTAACCACACCAGACCAATGCTTTCCAGCAATCGTGCCGATGATCAAAGATACACTTTGCGAACCCTATCGAGCTATTCCAGCCGACGTGTTGGGTTACGCTTCGCTAACCCAACCTACGCACTATGGCTACTCATGAGAGCCCCATTTTCTTGGCCATGCGACCAAAGCTGCCGTAAGGATGGCGATAAAAATTCCGAACTTTGCCCAATATTCAATTGGAGCGAAGACGAGAGGCATGAGCCACAAAGAATGTTCTGCGGAACAGCAGAACACCTTTATTGCGATAGATAAGCCGAAGAGAACGGACGCCACCAGATTTACAACCAGCATTGTGCGAACAGTGCGCAATTTTCGATGGGTGACGAGGTAAACCCCCAGCAAATTGCCGAGGATTGGAAAAAGAAAAGGGACGATGGTCGCCATGAAGCCCTAACGTTTGAATTCACCGGCTATGCGCGGCTTTATGCGCAAGGTCCGGTGGAATGATGGGTTGGGCGGTGACTGCGACGACTTGTCTTGGCGCCAAAAGACGAAACCGCAAAAAAATGGTGCCAGAAACTTCCACCTGACCGTCGGGTTGAAACCCAAAACGGAGCATCCCATTTGTGCAGCTTCTACTGGGCGGAAGAAGCGCGGTTACTGACGCAAGATTCATTTGCTCGAAAGCTATCTCGATGATCTTCTGACAGATGCGTTTTCCGTATCCCCAATAGTCTGGCGACAACACTAAACCAAGATCTGCTTCGCCCATTTCTTTTTGAAGTCCACCCCACCCGGCAAATTCGTCGTTGATCAATATGCCCCACGGGCCATAGCCGTTCGTTTGCCATTGCGCCTCTTTGCTTTCCACCCACTGTTGGCACTGGTGCGCATCGAATCCCCCAACTGCTAGAGGCAAATGGCGCAAGACCCTAGAATCGTTATGTAACGCGATTATGTCTGCTAACGAAATTTCGCTAAGACGAACCAGTTTCAAATTCATCACCGCATTCATGTTGCCGCCGCCCAACGCAAAGCTAAGGGGCGCGCCGAAGGCGCGTCCCAGCGACCGGAGGGAGCGAACTTGAGCGTAGGGTTAGGTTTGTTCATCGCGATGATGAAGCACTGTTGGTACGTCTTCGCAGTTCTTGAGCAATGCATATTTTCCCTGGGATTTTCCAACTAATGAAATTGGAAGTGATGTCTCACCGTCATCAATGGATATTCTAACTTCCATATTTTGGTTCTCAAATGTGCGAAGCTCCTCAATTAACTGAGCGACCGTCTTACCCCTTCTTGTCCATTCTGGATTGGCCATAATTGCAAAAACCTAACGTTCGCCATAACCGGCGTGAAAAGGCGGAGCGTAGCGTAGCTTTTGCACGTCCGAGTTTATGGCATTGTTGGGCATCATTTTGCCTGTTTCTCCGTTTTTTCCTCTGTTATGTAGACAGCCGGAGACTCAGGGAAGAACCAATCGAGAATCGCAAAACGGTTGAGTGATCGGTTGATCCAGCGCTGAGGCAAAAACCAAGGGACAATTATTGAAGCTGGCGGACCAAGATTAATTTCATCGCGCTCCCACTTACCATTGCGAAGATATCTAACCAAATATGGTGAGCCGTCGTCTGCGAAATAGATTTGCTTTCCAACGGCCTTACCATCAACGATGTTCAGCTTTGCCAGGGAGCGGCCAGTATATGCGTAATGCACCCATGTGCCCGTGAAATTGTTGGGAGGTTCAAGCGTCGGATAGCCGCGGAGGTTTGAATTGCTACCCGGATAGAAGTAAGCCTTCCAAATGTAATTAGCCTTAGGCGAGCTTATGAGCGTTATGGCTACCAGAGCGACCAACAACGCGGACATTGCTACGGTTTTCTTCCACAACGCCATTCGTTTACTCATAATGCCCAACAAGGAATTAGATAGTTTCCGTATATCTACCGAAAAATGATCTTTGGCACGATAATTTATTGATCTGCATGTGATCTTCCTTTCTGTATATCATCCGGCGTAGAAATAATGACCGGTAACGGCCAGACTGTTGCCATTGAATCAGATCGAGCCATAGTCCGCAACGGCTCGATAGAAACAGATTTAAAAAGCCCGGCCATTAATTCTATATTGTCAGATTTAAGCAACGCTGTCATGCCCGCCGGGATGCGGGCATCCAGTGCCTGGATGGCAAGCTTCGATCCGTCCGTGGGGTCTGGATTTCGGCTATCCCTGCCGAAATGACGAGCACTACCGAGAATCTGACAAGGCAGAATTAATCACTCGTAAGCTCTGGTTCAGAGCCAATCGCTGCAACGCCAAATATCTGGTCAAGCTAGCGTGTTAAAAATAGACCGCAGACGATGAGCTAAACCGGAAAGTTTCGCTATGCAACTCAGTCTAAGGCTCATAATATTGAACGAAATTTTGCGCCAACGAATCAGGAGCCGCCATGAGTATTGCCGTCACCGACATAGTGCCGTTTTCCCAAGCCTGGACCCAGTTATCCGCTTTGGCGAGCGAGGCGCAAACCGGTAAGGAAAAAAATGGCGAAGGCGCGGCAGCGTTGATCGGCGCGGAGCGCTTAGATCACTACCATCGCCTGGAACGGGCGCATATCCACTTATTGTTATTGCATGAAATCGAACGCGGATTGGCCGATGTAGCGGCGGGGTGCCACCAGGATGCCCGCGAAGCCTTGAAGCAAATCAAACAAGCTCGGGCAAATTCGGCATCCGTTTGAACCGCTCTGTAGGTTTTGCCGATCACTTTCTCGCCAATTTGCAAGACATCAACCACAAATTGTACCGGCCGACGCATGTATCCGCTGGCAATCAAACACCACTAACTCAGCGATGACTTGGCTGGCTTGCAGCTAAATCGTTAAACCTTTATCACTATGGCTAAAAAAACCAAATCCGCTTACGTCTGCACCGAGTGCGGCGCCGATTATCCGGGATGGTCCGGGCAATGCAATCAGTGCGGGGCGTGGAACAGCATCAAGGAAGTTCAACTGGGTGGCGGCAAGACCGCGCGCGATAAATCCGGTTACGCCGGGGCGCGTAGCGAGGTGCGTTTGTTGTCCGAGGTCAATTTGGCGCAGGCCGAGCGGATTTCCAGCGGCCTGGCCGAGTTCGACCGGGTGCTAGGCGGCGGTATCGTCACCGGTAGCGTGGTGTTGATCGGCGGCGCGCCGGGGGCCGGCAAGAGTACCATTCTGTTGCAGGCCATCGCCCATATCGCCCGGCATTTGCCGGTGTTGTACGTGTCCGGCGAGGAATCGTTGCAGCAGATCGCCGAACGCGCTCATCGCCTGCAATTGAACACGGCCGGCATCCAGATGCTGGCCGAAACCTCGGTGCAGCAGATTTGCCAAGTGCTGGACGAAGAACAGCCCAAGGTGGTGATCATCGATTCGATTCAGGTGATGTACACCGCCGATTCCGATTCGGCGCCGGGCTCGGTGTCGCAGGTGCGCGAGTCCGCCAGCTACCTGACTCAATACGCCAAGCGCAGCGGCGTGTCGTTTTTCATGGTCGGCCACGTGACCAAGGACCAGTCTCTGGCCGGGCCGATGACCTTGAGCCATATCGTCGATGCCCAGGTGGTGTTGTCGTCCACCGACGATTCGCGCTTTAGAGTGTTGCGCGCCGACAAGAACCGTTTCGGCAGCGTCGGCGAACTGGGTTTTTTCGCGATGGAAAGCAGCGGCTTGAAGGAAGTGAAAAACCCGTCGGCGATGTTTTTGTCGCGCGCGGAAAAGCCGTCGCCGGGCAGTGTCGTAACCGTATTGTGGGAAGGCACCCGGCCGTTGCTGGTGGAAATTCAGGCCTTGGTCACCGAAAGCCAGTACGGCAATCCGCGCCGCTTGGCGGTGGGTTTGGATCAAAACCGGCTGGCAATGCTGTTGGCGGTGCTGTCGCGCCACGGTGGCATCTTCACCGGCAACGACGAGATTTATGCCAACGTAGTCGGCGGCATCAAGGTGTCCGAAACCAGTACCGATTTGGCGATTCTGGTCGGCGTGGTGTCCAGCCTAAGAGACCGGATCATTCCCTACGATACGGTGTTTTTCGGCGAGGTGGGTTTGAACGGCGAGATACGTCCGGTCGCCAACGGCCACGCCCGGCTCAACGAAGCCGCCAAGCACGGCTTCAAGAAGGCGATTATTCCTAAGAGCAACAAGCCCAAGGACCCGATCAAGAATCTGGAAATACACGCGGTCAGCAACATACAGGAAGCGCTGTCGGTATTGGCCGAGCTTTAACGCAGACTGTCCAGCACGTCGCGCAAGCGGTTTTGGATCGCCAGCAACCGCTGTAACTCGGCGATCTCCGGAAATTGGCGGGCGGCGGCATCGACCGCGTAAAATTCGACGCTGTGCCGGTGTTCCGGTAACGCCAGCTCGATGCGCGTGGTTGGCGCGTCGGCGATATTGAATAAACGCCCGTCGGCGGCCCGCAATGCCCGTATCCGTTCGGCGATCGAGGCGGCGGCAAGATCGGGCAAGCGCTGGTCGGCCAGCAGATACGTCAACAAGGCTTGCAGCTCGGCCGGCGCCAGTTGGCGGCTGCGATCCGCGCCGTCGCCGAACCAGGCGGCGGACCCGGTCAAGCGGCCGCCGGCCGTCAACGTCAGTAACGGCGAGTCGGCCGGCCGGGACTGCATTCCGCCGGCCATATCGAAACGCAGTATCACCGCGTCGGCGTTGGCCGGCAACGCATACCCGCCAGCCCCGGCCGGCCCCGACAGCGCCAGACCCAATACCAGCCAGACCCGCGCCGGAAACGCCCGCCACCATC
>NZ_MKMC01000047.1:0-7895 GCF_001856095.1 Methylomonas sp. LWB | reverse complement strand
GCCGGCGAAGCCTACTACGACCTGACCGGCTATCTCGGCAACGACATCACGCCCGGCGGCAGCGGTCTGGTCTCGGTCATCGTCACCGGCGGCGGCCCCAATACCTTCAGCTTCACGACCCGGCTGGAACGCCAAGTGCAAAGCCCAGCGCTGGCCGTCAAAATCACCAGCCCGGCCACGCTCTTGACCGTCGGCCACACCCCGCAAACCGTCAAAGGCACCGTCAACGACCCCAGTGCCCAAGTCACCCTGAACGGCGCGCCGGTCACCCACGGCAACGGCAGCTTTCAAGCCGACGTCGCACTGGAAGAAGGCCACAACACCATCACCGCTCGGGCGGTCAACGCCCAGGGCGAAGACGTCAGCGACACCATCTCGCTATCGCTGGACATGACCCCGCCCTACCTGACCGTCGAATCGCCGAAAAACGGCGACACCGTGCGCACCGACCACATCGCCGTGTCCGGCCTGATCAACGACATCGTACGCGGCACCGTCGCCGCCGGCCAAGCCAACGTCAAAGTCAACGGCATCGCCGCCACGATCGCCAACCGCAGCTATCTGGCCCAAAACATCCCGCTCGCCGTCGGCACCAACACCCTCAAAATCGACGCCGCCGACAACGTCGGCAACACCAGCAGCCTCAGCCTGCAAGTCAGCTACCAACCGCTGGCGCCGCAACACATCGAACTGCTCGGCGGCCAAAACCAAAGCGGCAAGATCAACAGCGTGCTGGCCCAAACCCTCAAAGTCAAACTGCTGGACGGCGCCAACCAAGCGGTCGCGGGCAAACCCGTGATCTTCCGGGTCACCGAAGGCGACGGCATCGTCGGCGCCGGCGGCAACGACCAAGGCCAAGGCGTCCTGGTCCAAACCGACGCCCAAGGCATCGCCGCCACCGCCTTCAAACTCGGTAGCCGAGCCGGCAGCGGCAACCAACGGGTCCGCGCCACCTCGGTCGGCTTCGACGGCGAAGCCCTGTTTTATGCCAGCGCCACAGTCGGGGCCGGCGGCAAAGTCACCGTCAACAGCGGCAACAACCAACGCGGCGCGGTCGGCCAAGCGCTGCCGCTACCCTTCGTCGTCGCCGTGGTCGACGACGGCGCCAACGTCGTGCCCGGCGCCCAAATAGAATTCAAAGTCACCCAAGGCAGCGGCCGCTTCCAAAACGGCCAAACCACGCTGACCGCCACCACCGACAGCGACGGGCGGGCCACCGCCGAATTCACGCTCGGCAGCGAAGACGGCCTCGACGTCCACCGAGTCACCGCCACCCTGGTTGGCACCAGCCTCTACGCCGGCTTCACCGCCTCCGCGCTAAAAACCGGCAACGCCGGCCAAACCAGCATCAGCGGCGTCGTGCTCGACAACCAAGAACACCCACTGCCGAACGTCACCGTCCGAGTCGACGGCACCACCCGCGAAGCACAAAGCGACACCCAAGGTCAA
Source organism: Methylomonas sp. LWB (assembly GCF_001856095.1). NCBI lineage: Bacteria > Pseudomonadati > Pseudomonadota > Gammaproteobacteria > Methylococcales > Methylococcaceae > Methylomonas > Methylomonas sp. LWB. The sequence goes on along the minus strand of NZ_MKMC01000047.1, from coordinate 6,446 downwards.
TTCAAAATCAGCGAAGTCCCGGTCGGCGCAGTGCGCTTGATCGCCGACGGCAGCACCACCAGCGCCGAAGGCGAATGGCCCACGCTCGCCTTCAACCTCGTCACCATCGCCGGTGCCGACAACCCGCTGTCCGCGCCGATCTACCTGGTCAAACTCGACACCGTCAACGCCAAAACCGTCGGCGACCAAGACGTCACGCTGACCCTGCCCGACGTGCCCGGCTTCGCGTTGGAAGTCAAACGCGGCTCGGTCACCTTCCCGGACGGCAAGAAGACCGGCAAGCTCTCGGTCACGCCGGTCAACGCCAGCAAAATCCCGATGGCGCCGCCCAACGGTATGCAACCGCAATTCATCGTCACCATCCAACCGGTCGGCGCCAAATTCGACCCGCCGGCCAGGCTGACCCTGCCCAACGTCGACGGCCACAAACCCGGCGCGCAAGTGGAAATGTACTCCTACGACCACGACCTGGAAGAATTCGTAGCGATCGGCCTCGGCACGGTCAGCACCGACGGCAGCATCATCAAATCCAACGAAGGGGTGGGGGTGATCAAGGCGGGCTGGCATTGTGGCAGTCAACCGGGCGGGAGCGGGTGCGCATATAGCGCGGAATGCCAGACTTGTAGCGGAAACTGCCAGCTAAGCAATAAGCCGGATGGACCAATCGATGGAGAGCCATGTGCCAGTTGTAGCAACGGCAGTAAGGTTCCTCCTCCCACGGATGGCGAATGTTGCACTCAGCCGGATATACAAAATGACTCTGATTATCAGGCGGGAACATTACTTGGCACGGTGACCTGTTGTCGAGGTGCGCCAATTTTATGTATGTATCCCGGTAATTTTCCTAGTAGAGGGAACGTTCTCGGTGACGCAATCGCTCAGCAATGCGTTGCTGTCCACGAAGGAAAGCATAAAGATCACGTTAATTGTGTTGGGGGGGACTGTAAAACTTGGCCTGGTTTCAAACCGGAAGTAAGCCAGGCTCAGGGCGAATGCGAAGCGAGTAAGGCTGAAAAGCAGTGCTTAGACAACGCTCGGTCTTCATGTAATTTGAGTCCCGATCCGGATGCCTGTAGAGCGGTAGTAGATCATTGGATTCAAGAAGCTATTTCATATGGCAATGGCTTCTTTACTCCGCCCGCCACCTGTTTCTAATGACTTTGTGAGGAACGCATAATGTTTTTTCAGAAAATAATAAATTTGGCGATTCTAGTTTTAATGGTGGATCTGGCTTGCGCGGAGCCAAACTGTACTGCTCTAGAATTATCAAAGGAACAGGTGGTGGATATTGTCAATGCCGAGAGACGGAGTAGAGGCGATTTGCCGAAAGCCTTTTCGGAAAGTCAATATACGTTGAACAGACATGGTTGTTATTATATTTTAATTGAGTCGGCGGTCCCCTTGCGTCCGGGTAAAAACATTGTTTTTAAACTGAATCAGAATGGTGTTATTGTTGATGCCATGCGCGGTCGATGACCTTGGAGATGCGATGAATAAAATTTTTCTGGTCTTGTTTGTTTTATTTTCGAATTCGGTTTTGGCGCAGGAATTAAGTTGCCCAGGTAGGGGACTTTCGGAATCTGAAATTATAGATATTGTAGAAAAGCAACGTGCGTTGAGGCCGGAGCTCCCTAAAAAATATGGCGTTTATGAAACCAGCGTCACGAGATTAAGGTGTCTATACGTGATGTACGAAAGACAGGTCCCGGTTGAGAATGGGATATACCAGACTTTTACTGTCGATCCATTTGGGGAGTTGATGGAGTATTACGTGAACAGGAAATAATGACTATTTTAAGTAGATACACCGTGGTGAATAAGTTAAGTGTGCTTGTGATTCTTTTGCTTGGATTAACAGAACTCGTTTGGGCAAAGGATGACTGGGTCGCCGACGAAATCTTTATGCAAATTTCGGAAATGCGCAAAGAAATTAGTGGGCTAAAGGAAAAAGTCGCTAATTTAGAGAAAAAATTAGCGGATGCCAAACCTAAAGTGGCACCTGTTTCCTTGTCCGATACCGAGGCAATGGCGTTGGGAAAGAGCGATGCACCCATAGCAATATTGGAGTTTTCGGATTACGAATGCCCATTTTGCGGAAAGCATTACAAAAACGTTTTCCCCAAACTGCGCGAAAGTTATATCGATAAAGGCAAGGTTAAATACGTGATGAAAGATTTTCCGCTGGATTTCCACGCTCATGCCAAAAAAGCCTCGCTAGCCGCGCGTTGCGCGGGCGAGCAGAAGCAATACTGGGCGATGCACGACGCAATTTTCGAGGCTCGCGGCCAGGCTAGCGACGAATTAATTGCCGGCGTTGCGCAACAATATAAATTGGATGAATCCGCATTGAAGAAGTGTCTTGACGACCCGGCGCAATTGATAAACGTACAGAACGACATTGCGCTTGGCAGTCGTTTGGGCGTTAACGGTACGCCTGCGTTCTTAATTGGGCGGATCAAGGATAAACAGTTAGTCGATTACCGGCGCTTCGACGGCATGCAGTCGTTCGAAACCTTCGTCGCCGCGATCGACAGTTTAAAAAAGTAATATTCGAAGCGTCTGCGGTATCGGGAGATAAAGACGATGAACACTCAGGTCATGAAAGCTTTTTATGTGTTGGTCTTGTTGTTGGGGCTTGCTGGAAGCGGGCAATCGGCGGCCAACGTGCTGGATGAGAACTGCGTCGTCAATATTCTCAACCGAACCGTACAGGTCGGCAAGGATGGTGCTTGGTCGATGCCTAACGTGCCCTCGCAAATGGGCCGGGTCAGAGCCAGGGCAACTTGCACCAAGCTGGGCGACACCTTCTCCGGAGAAAGCGATTACTTCAATATTGTCCAAAACGGCATCGTTAACGTGCCGGACATCACGTTTGAAAATATTGAACCCATCCCTGTTAGCCTGAAGGTCAGCGAACCCACAGTCGAAACTCTCTCCAGCCAAGGCGCAACCGCGCAGTTAAAGGTTGAAGCGACCTACCGCGACGGTACCGTCAAAAACGTCACCGCCTCCTCGAACGGTACAAACTATAGTTCCAGCAACCCGGCTATTGTGTCGGTCAACGCCGAAGGCTTGGTTACCGCAGTCTCCAGCGGTAGCGTATTGATCACTGCCCGCAAGGATGAAGTCGTCGCCTTCAAACGCATCAGCGTGTCGACGACCGGAGATGCCGATAACGACGGTCTGCCGGACGATTTCGAGCTGGCCAACGGTTTGAACCCGAACGATCCTCTCGACGCGCAAGAAGACCCCGATAACGACGGTTTGACGACCAAACGCGAGTACCAGTTGGGTACTAATTTCCGTTTGGCGGATACCGACGGCGACGGCTTAAGCGACGGCATTGAAGTCGCCGGCTCCAACGGCTACACCACCGATCCGCTGAAAGCCGACAGCGATGGCGACGGCGTCAACGATAATGATGAAATCCTGGCAGGTTATAACCCGACCGACGGCACTGATGGCGGCGGTCGCAGTTTTGTCGAGCTGATCGTCGCGCCGGCCAATCCGACGATGACGTTCAATACGGTTTATAACGAGGCCAATTTACAGGTGAAAGTGTCCGGCAAGCGCGGAAACGGCACGCTCGAGGACATCACCGCCAAATCCACCGGCACTAGTTACAGCTCCAGCAACTTGAGCGTTGTTAGCTTCGGTGCCAAGGACGGTTTATTGTTTGCAGGCCAGGCCGGAACCGCGAATTTAACGGTTCGTAACGGTGGTTTGGAAAAAACCGTCACAGTCACCGTCGGTTCGTTCAGCCCGACCGCGCTATCGTCGATCTCGATCCCCGGTTATGCCAACAACGTCGATGTGGCTGGCGATTTCGCTTACGTCGCCGCTGGAAGCAAGGGCTTGCAGATCGTTAACGTGGCCAACCATGCCGGCCCGACTATAGTTGGTAGCCTGGATACTGCGGGGACCGCGATCGATGTCAGAGTGGTGGGTAACGTGGTTTATCTCGCTGACGGCGAAGATGGTTTGCAGATTATTGACGTCAGCGATCCGGCCAATCCGCTTCTACTCGCCTCTTACGAAACGGCGGGCGTCGCGCAAGACGTCAAAATCGACAACCAATTCGCCTACGTTGCCGACGGTAACGGTGGCCTGGAAATCGTGGATGTCCATAAACCCGCGCAACCGATCGCGGCTGGCTCCCTCGGTGGACTCGGCGAAGCTAAAGGTGTGGATGCGCAAGGTAATATCGTGGCCGTGGTCGCTGGAACTTCGCTGCATATCATTGATGTAACCGACAAAGCCAATCCTGTTAAAAAAGGCAGCCTTAGTATCGGTCCGGTAAAAGACGTTGCCGTCAAGGACGGTTACGCTTACGTCTCGGCCTATACCTCCGGCTTCAAGGCAGTCAATATAGGCGATCCAACGAATCCTATCATCGTGGCTTCCGATGCGGCGTTTTATCCGTACGACGTTGAATTGACCGATAGCTTTGCGTTTTTCGCCGAAGTCTTGTTTGTCAATTCAGTCCCGTACGTCAATATCGAAGACCCGGAATCCGCGGTGTTTCAAGGCACTGTCGACTTTAGAAATTTCAACGACTACAACGGCACCGGCGTCGCGCTGGATTCCAACTACGTTTACCTGACCGCATCCAGTTCAATCTCCGATTTCGAAGCGAACGGTACCTCGACGTTATTGATCGGACAATACCGTTTGACAGAAGACAAGGGTGGCGTCGCGCCGACGATAGAGATCAGCGAGCCGCCGCAAGATACCGTTGTTGTCGAAGGTAAAAAGGTTACCGTGACGGCGACCGCCGATGACGATATCGGCGTGAAGTCGGTCTCGTTCATCGTGGACGGTCAAACGGTCTACACCGATACCTCTCGGCCTTATCAATATCCGGTAACCGTTCCGTTCGGCACTGTCGGCAACACGATAACCGTTGTGGCCAAGGCAATCGATTTCGGCGGTAACGAGCAAACTTCAACCAATTTAACCTTGACCGTGCAAGCGGATACCGACCGCGATGGCTTGAGCGACGAGCAAGAAGCGATTTACGGTTCGAACGTTAACGATACCGACTCCGACGACGATGGTCTTTCCGACGGCGACGAAGTCGACATGCACACCAACCCGATCGATACCGATTCCGACGACGACGGCGTTCCCGACGGGACCGAGGTGCAAAACGGTACCGATCCTTTGAATCCCGACGTAACGCCGCCGACGGTGTCCGTAACGTCGCCGGCCGACGCATCGATCGACATTCCGGAAAACAATCCGATCATTGTCAGCTTCGGCGAGCCTTTGTCCGCCAAATCGATTAATGCCGATTCCATTACCGTTTTTCAAGGTTTGTTGGAAGGGGGCGCCAAGATTGCCGGGAAGGTGCGACTGTCGAGCGACGGCTTGCAACTGATTTTTACGCCCTCCGATTTGTTGGCGGACTATACCGAATATAAGGTTGTAGTCGCCGGAGTGCGCGATCGCGCGGGAAATCCGATCGCGACTCCCTATTCGTTCCATTACAAAACCGGCAACACTGTCGATACGACGCCGCCCACGGTAGCGGCTATCGACCCAGCCGCCAACAGTACCGGCGTAGCAGTCAATGTTGTAGTCGGTATCCGCTTTAGCGAACCGGTGCATGGAGATACCGTTAACGATCAAAGCGTTCAACTCTACGATCAAGTCACGGGGCAACAAATTCTCGGCGTCGTAACGCTAAACGGCGACGGGCAAAGCGCGACCTTCGTTCCGAACGTCGCGTTGGCGGTTGGGCGGCAACACCGGATAGCCGTCACTAACGCCATCAAGGACTTGTTCGGAAACCCACTGGGCTACGTCAATTACTACTTCACGACCTCGTTTGACCGAGACGCGAATGGGCCACGCATCCTTGGATTCAGCGTCGGGGCAGCTCAACTCGACGTCCCGACGAACGCGGTGCTGCAAGTACAATTCGACGAACCGGTGAGTGGCTTGAGCTTGGGCGGAGTGGAACTGCGCAAGGGCGGCGACGCGATCGCGGTGACCCGCGAGCTGAGCGGCGACCGGAAAACCCTGACGCTGAAGTTGCAACAACCGCTGCTGGCGAACACCGGCTACAGCCTGCACGTCGAAGGCGTGGAAGACCTGAGCGGCAACGTACTGGGCACGGCACAGGACAGAAGCTTCACGACCGGCGCGGGCGCCGACCTGCTCTCGACCAGCGTGGTGCAATACAGTCCGGCCAACAACACCAGCGGCATCGGCCTGAACAGCCCGGTGGTGATCACCTTTGCCGAACGGCTCAACCCGCTGGCATTGAACAGCGACACGATCGCGCTGTACGACGCGGTGACCGGGCAACGGCCGAGCGCGAGCTACGCGCTGAGCGCAGACGGCAAAACCGTCACGCTGACGCCGAACGCCGCGTTGACCGCCAACCGGCAATATTATATTTACATCAGCAACTGGGCGCCGCTACCGGACCAAGCCGGCAA
>NZ_MKMC01000046.1:0-8670 GCF_001856095.1 Methylomonas sp. LWB | reverse complement strand
CGACGACTTCGACCGCCTGGTTAAAATCACCTATCCGGACGGCACCACGCAAACCACCACCTGGGACAAGCTCGACAAGGTGTCGGTGACCGACCGCGAAGGCCGCGTCACGCATTACAGCTACGATGCGGTGCGCAATTTGGTTGCCGAAACCGATCCGTTAGGACATCAAACGCAGTATGGCTACTTCCCTAATCAAACCTTAAAAAGCCTGACCGACGGCAACGGCAACGTCACCAGCTGGAGCCGCGACATTCAAAGTCGGGTCACGGCTAAAACCTATGCCGACGGCAAACAAACCACGTTTGCCTATGAAGCGACGACTAGCCGACTCAAATCGGTGACTGACGCGCTGGGTCAAAAGAAAACCTTCACCTATGCCAAGGACGATAAACCGACGGCGCTGACTTACAGCAATGCAGTCAATACCACGCCGAACGTCAGTTTTAGCTACGATCCTTGGTTCCCTAGAGTGGCGTCGATGACCGACGGCACCGGCACCACGCAGTACCAATATCGGGCTATTGGCCAATTAGGCGCACTAAAACTGAGCCAAACAGACGGTCCTTTTAACAACGACACCCTCGCTTACCAGTACGACGAATTGGGCCGGATAGTGAAACGTACCGTGGATGCCAGTAGCGAAACGTTCGGTTACGATGCGCTGGGCCGTTTGATCAATCACAACAACCCGTTGGGTAATTTTGCCCAAACCTATCTCGGCGAAACCGGTCAATTGACCGCTCTGCAAGACAGCACCGGCAAGGTTGGCGCGACTTTGGAGTACGATGACAACCAGAACGACCGGCGTTTATTGGGCATCCAACATATCGGCGCCGCGCGTAGCTACGGCTATGTCACCACGCCGGAAAATCGGATCAGCCAAATCAACGAAACCACGACCTTAAGCGGAAACTGGGCCGCCAAAGACTATACCTATGGCTATGACGATGCAGACCGACTGACCTCGGTGGATGTCTCCAGCGGCGATCAATACCGCTACGCCTATGACGCTGGCGACAACCTGACCGGCATTGACACGCCGAAAGGCAATAACTCGATCGCGGTCAATGGCTTGAATCAAGCCACTGCCGTCAACACCCAAAGCAATACCTACGACGCCAACGGCAACCTCACCAACGACGGCGTGCGTAACTATGCCTGGGATGCGGAAAATCGTCTGGTCAAAGTCGCGTTGACCGGACAACCGGGCTTCTATTACCAGTTCGCGTACGACGGTTTGGACCGGCGGATTTCGATCACATCCAGTAACGGTGTGATGGCGCCATCGGTTATGCGCTATCTGTGGTGCGGCGACACTCTGTGTCAAGCCCGCTCAGCCACGGACTCGGTGGCACGGCGTTATTATCCCGAAGGGGAGGTCAGAACTGCGGGCAATGTGCGGCTTTATTATGCCCGAGACCATTTAGGCTCGGTGCGTGACGTGCAGTTGATGAATACCGGGGCGACGGTCGCTTCGTTCGATTACGATGCCTACGGCAAACCGATCCAAAGCATGGCGAGAATTACGCCAGATTTTCTGTATGCCGGGATGTTTAACATCCAGGGTGTTGGGTTGCATCTAACCAATTACCGCGCTTATGATCCCAATGTCGGGCGATGGGTATCGCGGGACCCGATTGCTGAAAACGGGGGCGTTAATCTATACACCTATGTTCGGAATAACCCTCTTCGCTATATCGATCCGCTCGGTCTTGACGTAACAATTAATATAAATAGGACGACCTACACGCCAACATCAATTGTTGGGACAATTGATGTTTCAAGTACGGTTACAAATCAAACTTTCTCTGGTAACACACTGGAGAATGCTGCGCCACCAAATCAAAACTTACCTGTTCCGCCAGGAACATACTCAGCGTTCGTCAGAACTGATTACACGCCTAACAGAATACAGTTAAACAATGTTCCACAGGCATCCGGGGTTCAAATACATAAAGGAAATACCTCTAACGATGTTGTAGGGTGCTTTGCAGCAGGAACATCTACTTCACCAAATTTTGTTGGTGGTAGCGGTAATGCAATGAATCAAATCAATAACATAATTTCTGCCGATGGAACGGGAAATATTACTGTTATTGTCAATGGCGCAACATCAGCACAAACACCGGGGCAATAAAATGAAAATATTTTTAATGTTTTTCTTGCTTATTACATCATTAAACACTTACTCGAATGAGATTGCTCATGGTTCAGTTTGGGATAATTTTCTATCCAATCCGAACAAAAATGCTTTTCTTAAAATAAATCCCTTGGTTGCAAATATGACCGCACAATGTAACCAAGTAAATTTGCCAAATAACTCTCAATTGAAACAATTGCTTAACCTTGTTCAGAAAGGAAATTCATTTGCATTGCGAACCGGAGTTTTAATTTTCAAATGTATTGGAACTGGTGATCAAGAAGATTTTTTTCGTAGCACTGGTTTATTTTTTGAAAAAGAACCTAAGTTGTTTTTGATGACGATAAAAAACAATGCTATTGACGAGCAGAATTTACGCTATATGGTTACGATGACTCCAATCGACTTGGTTGATGATCTTGATGCACAGATTGCTGTAATTAAGCATCGCATTGATTTGCTTAGTAAAATCAAGAAGAAATCAGCTCTAAATGAAACTACGACTGCCATATCAGCATCATTAGAAAATAGACTACAGGACTTTGAAAAAATAAAAGCTGATCAAGCAAAGTAGACTGACTTTAAAGGGGGCATTAATACCTACACCTATGTTGGTAATAATCCGCTAAGTTATATCGATCCTCTTGGGCTTGATCGTACTTATGCTGTCGGGCAGAGATTAGTTACCTTTCCTGATGGGCAAATGACACCCGCAGAGTCGGCCATTGTGCAAGCGGGATTTCCTGAAGCCAATGGGCCAATGGCTTTTCTTAATGGTGCTGCAAGGGCGGTTGGAACTGCATTAGGGTTTTGTCCTGCTGGACGAGGGGCACAGGCTGCAAAGGGTATGACCGTTCTCGGCCATTACCCTGCATACAAACAACTTGCTGACAACATTGGCGCTCGTCGTTTCAACATCCCCGAATCAGTTTGGAACACGATGTCTGATGCAGAGCGCTGGGCAGCAAATCAGAAATTCCTTGATCGTATGGTCTCTCGTGGGGATGACATTATCTTGGCTACGCCTTTAGAAAATGTACGGCCCGGAAGCTACTATGCTAGCGAACTTGAATATCTTGCTAGCAAAGGTTACGCACCTAGCGCAGATGGAACCAAACTCATCAGACAGTGAGCCTATGACTAATTTAATTGATATTGCTCCTGCCTTCGCTTTTATTTTAGATAAGGGTTTTGTACCGGGGGAAAGCGAATATAAACCTCAAGAGTTTGGTAATGCAGTATTGGTAATGACAGGTACCCAATTCTCTCTTCGCTTTGAGCGGGATCGTGGACAAGTTTTTATTGACGTAGGCAACAATATATTTGGGTGGTACAAGCTCGAATATGTGCTTGAGTTCCTGGACTGCATAAACACCCAATCGCAGCTTGGCGCCCCACCGGAACCAAGGCTTCTGGCAAGTTTACTTCAGCAGCTTTGGGAAAAAGTGATAGCTTTGTTCAGTACTCCAGAGGAAATATCGCAATTACAAATATTCTCTAAGCAGAAATCTACAGCCTTGTTGGATAAGATATTCCGCAGACCTTGATGTCTTAAGTCGTTGTCAAAATGCGCGTCTAGAAAATTTTTTTACCAAAACCAGGAGCCGTGTCTTCGTTTTTACCCCGCAAGCCCGCATCGCATCTAGCGAAAATGGACTAAACTATGACGGAAGCGCGTCAGGGGTAATCATATACACCTATGTTGGTAATAATCCGCTAAGTTATATCGATCCTCTTGGCTTAGATTGGGTTTACTCTCAATCCACCGGACAAATGACTCATATTGATAATCAATCTGGTGCAACTACTCCTGATGGCGATGGTTATGCTGGACATAATTTAGGTCTTAATAATCCAGACTATCAAAATGTGCCGGGAACTGGGCAAAATTCCAATGGCGGTCCACTTCCACAAGGTGCATATACAATTGAACCTCAACAAAACAATGTAACTGGAACAGGGGTTCAATTGCCGGCCTCAATGCGTTTAACCCCATACCCTTCAAACAATATGTTCGGGCGAAGTGGTTTTTTAATTCATGGTGGCAATATGAGTACGCAGAGTTCATCGCAAGGATGCATCATTTTGCCAAAGGCAAATCGCGATATTATTGGAAATAGTGGAGACAATGTTCTAAGGGTTGTGCCATGAAAAATAGAATTTTTGTTTTTTTAATCGCCTTTCTGTTCAATGTAATGGTTTGTAGCGCCTCACCATCAATCGAACCCGTAAGAATAAATTCTAAGGGTACGACTGATTTATCCGAGATTTTTGGCAAGAATCATATATTAATTAAATTTACGACTCATGAAGTAGACCTGAATCCGTGTTCCCACTTGCCAATACCAGTCCTGCAGCCCAATTAGGGCATTTTTTTGCGGCTAGATCGAGTCAGGCCTGATTTTTAGCTCATCAAACCGTATCGCTAGCGCCAAATTTGCCGGCGGCAGTTGTATTTTTCTAAGTTTTACCCCGAAATCGGAGTTTTTGAACAAAACTGGCCGAGCCACCATCATCGGTGGCTGAACAACAACCGGTCGGCGTGTGCCGTAGAGTTTAGCTCGGCGCGCAACGCGCTTGCAGCACCAGACGCTGTTGCAAAAATTCGAAAACTTTCGCCACCTTTGAACCCTGGCCTAAATCCAACCACCATTGTCGGGCCTTGTGAACCACTTGCGCCGCCCGGTACATGATTTCCTGCAACACGGTGCGAAATCTGCGCCGTTTAGCCGGATGTCGAATGGGGGCAAGGTCGCCCAGCAAGCCCAGTTGGCCGATCAGGCGCAAACTGTTATAGGCCAGCATGCCCAGTCGCAGGATCGCATCGTTGGTGTCGAACTTGCCGGACGGCAGGCGCTCCAAATCGAGGTCGGTTTTAAACTCGGAATGAAACTGTTCATGGGTGCCGTGATCGCGGTAGCGCTCGATCACCTTGGCTTCCGGATCATCGAGACTGGTCCACCAGCCTTCCAATTCGATGTCCGGCAGCAGTAGCACTTGGCCGTGTTTATTAGTGGTGAGCTCGATGACCCGCACCACCAAACGGAAACGGCGGCTTTGTTTGCCGAACTGGCGCTCGATGTCCAGCGACCACAGCGCTTCGCGCTTGCCCGGGCGTTTCTCGGTGAAGGCGCCCTGGGCTTCGGCTTGCGCGACCCAAGCCTCTTTGTCCTGGCGGCGCGGATTCCATTTGATCAGATAGTCGAACGATCGGCCCAACGCAGCCCAGCGCCGGCGTTCATCGTCCACGGTAAACAACAACTTGGCGCTGTCGAAACCCGAGTCCTTACGCAGGAGTAGCGCTTGCTCAGGCGCCACCAACCGCTCGACGCGCGGAAACAACCAAATACTCGGCCTCTAGCGACGAATGCCAACGGCCCGGCCGTAATTCCAACCCGACGCACCAGCCTTCGTTACCCAGATAGGCCGCAACGGGTGTATAACCGTCCACCCCCTGGTAAGTGCGGCCGACCTCTTCCTTTTTGCTGCCGCTTTGATCCATGACGAAGGTGTCCATATCCAGGCAGACATAGCCTTTGTGCGCCGTGATCGGTGCCGCAGCCCGTTCGATGAGGCGGACCGACAGCTCATCCAGGGAATCGAGTAACGCGCTACCGACGCGATCCAGCCGCTGTCGCAGCCAGACGCTGCCTGGTACTTTGCCAATGTTCAGCGCCCGCTTGAAAAATCGGTCGTCCCGAAACGGTTCGATCGCCTCGAAATCGCTCTTGCCCAAACTGAGCAGCCCCGCCGCCGCTTTCACGACATCCGAGGTCTTGATGCCCTGCGACACCGGGATTCGCCCATCCACCACCGCTTCAATGTTGATAATGTCGAAGCATTGCCCAATCAACGCCAAGCCAACATACGAGGTCAGGGTTTTGTTCGAGGCTTTCAATTTGAAGCGAGGTTTCATCGGTTCGAGTGAAAAGAAAAAAACATATTATCCATTAGTTATCAGTGAATTAGGCATGTTTTTCCGGCTGCCAGCACGGATTAAGGGTAGATATAGGAAAACCTAGTGGCGAACGTCCTTTTAAAATATTCAATACCTGCACATATAGTCGTTTTCCATGTTCAGCGATTGATTTAGTTGAGTTTTTTGTTAATGATGCTTCATTGTTTGTGCCACGCTCTGTTTATTCTGATTTGGCGGATATAAGTGAAGTAACCTTATATCAGAAAAAGAAAGGCCAATTTGTGCTAAGCATAGTCGGTGGGGATGCTTCAGAAAGTTACACTGTAGAGATAACATTTAATAAGAATTCTCTTATCCAAAGAGCATTGATTGGCAATGAAACTAAGCAAATTCTGCAAAAAACAATTTATTATCCGCCACCGACAATGGATTGACACTATGGCGTAATAGATGCGTGTACGACGACGCGACCAAACATATACACCTATGTTGAGAATAATCCGGTTAACCTCATCGATCCTGAAGGACTTGCCAGTTCTGGCCAGCCTACTGATCTTGGTGGTGGCACAACCGTTCGGATTGATAATCCTCACGTTCCCGGACAGCAAGAACATGCACATGTTCAAACTCCGAAAGGCGAAGCTGTGGTTAATCAGGATGGCTCACAGAGTCACAAAGGAAAAGGGAGTCTGGATAATCTGAACAAGAAAGCATAAGATTTTTTGAGAGGGAAAGGATTTAAAATTCCGGGATTCCCCTTATTGATTGATCCGTGCCTCATTGATCCAGGCGCGCCGTTTTGTTCCCCCCAGTATCCAAACTGTCCTAATAGCTAACGACATGGAGAATTAACATGAAGGTTTTCGGCTACATTTAAGGGGATCACAACCAGCTTTTTAGACTGTCCGAGGTTACTCTTCAAGCAGACCCCCAAACACTAAAAGCAGTTGCGAGTTTTCTTTTGAAGCGTGCTAAGGAAATGGAAGACGACGATTCTTGGGAACATGAGCACTTTGCAGACTCAACTTTTACGGATGTTGTATTAACCAATATTATTGTTTTTCGTGATAACTGACCCGCGCAGAAAAGGGGTCAGGTTACTTTTCGACGACTTCGACCGCCTGGTTAAAATCACCTATCCGGACGGCACCACGCAAACCACCACCTGGGACAAGCTCGACAAGGTGTCGGTGACCGACCGCGAAGGCCGCGTCACGCATTACAGCTACGATGCGGTGCGCAATTTGGTTGCCGAAACCGATCCGTTAGGACATCAAACGCAGTATGGCTACTTCCCTAATCAAACCTTAAAAAGCCTGACCGACGGCAACGGCAACGTCACCAGCTGGAGCCGCGACATTCAAAGTCGGGTCACGGCTAAAACCTATGCCGACGGCAAACAAACCACGTTTGCCTATGAAGCGACGACTAGCCGACTCAAATCGGTGACTGACGCGCTGGGTCAAAAGAAAACCTTCACCTATGCCAAGGACGATAAACCGACGGCGCTGACTTACAGCAATGCAGTCAATACCACGCCGAACGTCAGTTTTAGCTACGATCCTTGGTTCCCTAGAGTGGCGTCGATGACCGACGGCACCGGCACCACGCAGTACCAATATCGGGCTATTGGCCAATTAGGCGCACTAAAACTGAGCCAAACAGACGGTCCTTTTAACAACGACACCCTCGCTTACCAGTACGACGAATTGGGCCGGATAGTGAAACGTACCGTGGATGCCAGTAGCGAAACGTTCGGTTACGATGCGCTGGGCCGTTTGATCAATCACAACAACCCGTTGGGTAATTTTGCCCAAACCTATCTCGGCGAAACCGGTCAATTGACCGCTCTGCAAGACAGCACCGGCAAGGTTGGCGCGACTTTGGAGTACGATGACAACCAGAACGACCGGCGTTTATTGGGCATCCAACATATCGGCGCCGCGCGTAGCTACGGCTATGTCACCACGCCGGAAAATCGGATCAGCCAAATCAACGAAACCACGACCTTAAGCGGAAACTGGGCCGCCAAAGACTATACCTATGGCTATGACGATGCAGACCGACTGACCTCGGTGGATGTCTCCAGCGGCGATCAATACCGCTACGCCTATGACGCTGGCGACAACCTGACCGGCATTGACACGCCGAAAGGCAATAACTCGATCGCGGTCAATGGCTTGAATCAAGCCACTGCCGTCAACACCCAAAGCAATACCTACGACGCCAACGGCAACCTCACCAACGACGGCGTGCGTAACTATGCCTGGGATGCGGAAAATCGTCTGGTCAAAGTCGCGTTGACCGGACAACCGGGCTTCTATTACCAGTTCGCGTACGACGGTTTGGACCGGCGGATTTCGATCACATCCAGTAACGGTGTGATGGCGCCATCGGTTATGCGCTATCTGTGGTGCGGCGACACTCTGTGTCAAGCCCGCTCAGCCACGGACTCGGTGGCACGGCGTTATTATCCCGAAGGGGAGGTCAGAACTGCGGGCAATGTGCGGCTTTATTATGCCCGAGACCATTTAGGCTCGGTGCGTGACGTGCAGTTGATGAATACCGGGGCGACGGTCGCTTCGTTCGATTACGATGCCTACGGCAA
>NZ_MKMC01000045.1:0-380832 GCF_001856095.1 Methylomonas sp. LWB | reverse complement strand
GTTATTTTTTCACAGTCAATTTGGCGGAACGAAACCGGACTTTGCTGACCGATAGGATTGAACTACTTTGCGAGTCTTTTCGTAACGAGAAAGAGCAACTCTTCGATCGATGCAGTTGCACGGATATCAGTGCAAACACCGCGGCGGCCGCGACGAGTGCAGGGCCAAAACGGAGCCAGTACTCGACGGGTGCGAAAAGTAGTGGCATGAACCAAAGAGCGTCTTTTGCGGTCTTCGGATTGTCGATAGCAATATATACGCCAAAGAAGAAGGACCCTGCGACGTTGAACAGCAAGATGGTCAATAGGAGGCTGGTTGTGGCTCGGTACGCGGATGGGCTTCTGTTTCGCTTTTCGCGGATGATCGATTGACCGATCGCGGCAATCGTGGCGAAAACCGGGAACGCAAGCGCGACTGCAGCCTTCATACGCGGCCTAACGTGAAGCTACCCGATTGGCCCTCACGGCGCAACAACTCACTTCGTGACTTTCAGTCGCGCTGTAACAGAAAGGACTCGGCCAGAAACTTTGTCTTTGACGGTCGCTGTGACCTTGTAGTCGCCAACAGGATCAGTCTTGTCGAAGCCTACAGTCATACTGGCTTGGCCGAGCTGTAAGAGGCGTTGCTGCATGGGCTTTCCAGACCAAACTGGGCCACCACCCGCCGTCATTTTGCTTCCATCTGGCCCTTCGAGGATGAAATCAGATACCACGTCGCAAACGCCACCGACATTCGGCGCACAGCCATGAAAGATGAGGAGTGCGGAGACCGTTTCGCCTAGACGTACCGTGTTGGTAGTAGTCAGTTTCGGCGGGGGCGTGGATGAGTTCCATGTTTGGCGAAACTGACCTTCGTTCGCAGTAAGAACGATTTGAATGCCGAAGTCTCCAGCACTGCGCATGTTGTCAGAATCAGGAATGGGCTTTCCGCTCGGATCAATCCATCCGCTTTGAGCGGCAAGCGGAAGAAGCGCGACGAGTAAGGCTAGACACCATTTCATAAAAGAGGCTCCAATAGTGAGGGCCAACGACAAGCTCACCCGACGAAAACCGCATCGCGGTTTTTGGTCGGGTGAAGCGACGGGTTATGCGCATTCTTCATGCAGCCCATCAATAAATTCTGAAAGTGCATTGGACAACTTTGTCATATTCTCTTCCCAAGGCTCACCGTCATAATTTGCCATCTCATGATCCCAATAGTAAACAGCGCCATAGTCTTCGTCTTTTAGACTCAAGCAATAGACATTGCCACCAAGGCTTTCGCCGAAGGGAAGATAGTGGCCCGGAATTAAGTCTCGATAGTTCTCCGTACTCAGTATTAGGTCTGACACATACGAACGGAACTCTTCACCATAGAAGAAAGCAACAGAATCAAAGTATTCGCCCTCGAAGCAAACGGTGTCCGGTTTTGGTTTACCTCCATTGGACTTTAGCAGAAACATCTTTAGTTCCGACGGCAACTTAATGCCAATTCGTTCTTCTATACGCTCAATATCCGATTCACTGAGCGGAACTGCGGATTCGATGATTTCAGTTTCCATAGCTCTTTCGCGCATAACGTGGAGGTCACCGGCGCTGCGCGGCTTTATCGAGCAGCGTCCGGTGGACCGCAGGGTTAGAGACCAACTTCGCCCTCCTCGAAGTAGTCGGAGTCGATGCGTTTAACGATGTATGAAGCGGCGACCGAAACCCCAACGTCGAAGTCCATCATGAGGTTTGCAAGAAGCTGTCCGTCAATGAGTACGACTTTGGTGTCAATGCGGGATGCGTAGTCAATGGCCTCGGCAGTGTAGGACGAGGTGGTAATGAAAACGCCCTTCTTTGCGCGCTGCCCTTGAAGCGCGCCAACGAATTTCTGAATTTCTGGGCGACCGACTGAACCTTGCCATCTCTTCGCTTGAATGTAGATGGTGTCCAAACCAAGACGATCTTCCTTGATGATTCCGTCAATGCCACCGTCGCCACTTTGGCCGATACGCTCACCAGCGTCGCGGCGAGAGCCGCCGTAGCCCATCTTGACTAGAAGCTCGACGACGAGCCGCTCGAAGAAGGTGGGAGAACACGAGAGGATGCGACTAAGAATGTCTTGAGCAAGACTGAGCCGAAGACTCTGGTGGGCAAGTTCAAGAGCTTCCTCTGGTGTTTGTTCCGTTGCGATAGCAACGGATTCCGTTGTTGCTGTTTCTCGATTGTTCCGTGAAGCGTCGCGGAATTCGATGAATTCGGGAAAGCGTTCAAGAAACTTGACGTCAATTCTTGCGGGGTTGTCGCCAAGAATCTGTTTTCCGCGCGCGGTAATACGTAGCGCCCCTCTGCGTGGTGACTCCAAGAGTCCCGCTTTCTTAAGGTAGGAATTTGCCCAGCCGACCCGGTTGTTGAAAATTGCCTGCTGGCCGCTTGCCAGGAGTTCGTTGCGTTCAGCCGGAGTAAGTTGAAACTCGGTGGCGAGAACTTCAACGGCTTCGCGCGTCGTGTGGTCGCTTCCGTCGGCGGCAAACCGAAGCAACGGGAGCATCAGCGTTTGATAGTCGGGGATGGGCATAGTGTTCCCGTGTGGGTTGTTGGTCTCTAACGCTCAGCTAAGCCGCCCGCAAGGCGCGCAGCGATTTGTGGGTCGGCTTGAGCACCGTGTTAGATTTTTCTTTCACTCGTAATCCGCCCAGCCGCCCGCACGGTTGCCATAAATGATCGTAGGTCTCGATCTGCGGAACTGCTCTCAATCCGCTGCTCAAGATCAGGTGACAGAAAGTTTCGGAGGTGCAGCTGTAATATGTGGGACTTGTCTTTTTCTCGAAAAGAAAAGCCAAAGCCGGCGAGCATCCCTTGGTACTGAATCTGACTGACTGCGCTCAGGATTGAGTGTATGTGTTCTTTGCCTTGTGCAAGAGCGGACTCTGCAAGGTCACTATCTGAAACACCTTGTGTAACCTCACTATCAAACGATAGCGTTGTGAGGGAGTAGCTATCCAGCCTGCCGCTGAAGAAGGCGTGGCATTCAATGGTATGCGTATTTGCGCTTAAAACCGGCACCGTTAAAATAACCACGCCGTACCCGTAGCCTGATAGGTAATCTGTTGCAAAAACCTTGAAGCTCATTTACTACCTCCCGAAAAATCTAACGACCAGCATAACCGGACGCAAAAAGCGGAGCAGCGCGGAGCTTTTTGCGGTCCGAGTTTATGCGCTTGTTAGCCATTTTTTTCTTCTGGCTGCCAGTTACCATCAAAGCCCCAACTTAACCAAGCCAAATAGTCTTCAATTAGCACATCGACGGAATCCAAAATTAAGTTGGCCTGCTCAGGTGTAATTGATTCACCATGGACCGCCTTATTACATAAAGACAACACTTTTAAAGCTAATTGATACTGGTTTTCTAAAATTGCATGATTTTCAAACAGGAGCCTAAGTAAACGATTTCCCGAGTACCGCCGCTCATCAAATTCAATTTTGAAGCCTGTGGCTAAATTTTTGATCAGTACCTCAACTTCCATTCTGAGTCCAGCTAGAGCTAAATTTGGATTATCATTTACTATTTCTCGGTAATAGCTCATATCCATACCGCTAGGAGATGGACGCAGACCTAACTCTACTAACCTCAAATTCGCTTTTGTATACTCGATTGGCCTGGAGCTTTTATGCTCTTTCTTCTTCTCGACAGTTTCTTCTTGAACTTTATCTGCTAGTTTCGTTACTTCTTTGATATTGTTTTCCAGTTCAAAAGAAACACCACCAGGAAGTTTTGCGCTTTTAAGTCTAGAGAATATACCCTCGATATGATCTTTAAGGTAAAAGCACAGGAAAACTATTACCGAAGGCCATACCAATACCTTCAGATACTCTAATATGATTTTTGCTATTTCCATACCTTGAACTCAAGATGGCTAACTATTGATTATCAGGCAAATCTGCCCGTATAACCTGATATTCCCCGCCTTTTCAGGCACTTTTGCCTGCGTATCCGTAAAAGTGGGCATGTTTGCCTCGATAACTTGATATTGGCGGCCAATTCAGGCAACCTTGCCTGCGTATTAAATTCGCCGCTGACTTTATCAGGTAGGTGTTTTGTGTCAAGCACCAAATTGCCAAGCTTATTGGACAATGTGCGTCGCGTGATGCGGTTGAAACATTGTTCCTTGCATACCGAACGTAGTTACTGCTATTGGATCAAGCAAGGCCGTAAAGTGCAATCGTAAGGCGTAATAGGCGTAGCCGTATTGCACCGCATGTCATTCGGCGCATGACGCTACCGCTAATGCCCTACGCGAGCTTCAACACCGCCAGGCATTCCGGTCGCGAAGCGGTCGCCGGTTCCAATCCAAATTCGGCCATCGATTCCGATGCCTTTACGCCGGCAGTGAATGACGGCGTTTGGGAATGGCGAATTGATGCAAACGACCCTTAGCCGCCTGTTACGTTTCTCCTAACCCGCTAGTCAACCGAATCCGGATTCCGCGAACTGTAAGTCCGTAAAGCGACCATTCGGAATCTAATAAACCAAGCACAACCGATTAATTAAAATGATCATTGTGAGTTTTCCAGTCGCGCAATTCTTTCAGCATCTGCTCGATCATCTCGGCTAGCCGCCGAGCCAGACCAAAAGCCTCCTCCTTCTGTTTGCGAGCCATCGTCGTCAATTCAATTGCGACCTGCATGACGGCATTGGCCTGTAGGTTACCGGCTTCGCTCTTGAGCTCGTGGGCCAGAGATTCGATGGCGACATAATTTCCATCCGCCGCCAGGCAGCGCAATTGCGCCGAGGTGCTGGTATGGGCGTCGAGAAATAATTGAACGATACGCCCGACCAAATTGGGGTATTTGCTGAAGTTTGTATGTAAAGCCGACCAGTCAATCAAACTCGGCGGATCTTCAATGCCTCGTTCGAGGACTGACTCTGCTGCCTTCGGGCATGTCGAAGCGGAAGTGCCGGTAAGCTGTGCCAGGATGGTTTCCACCAGTTGGTCGATAGCGATGGGTTTGGTGATGGTCGCCACCATCCCTGCAGCCAGGCAATTGTCGTGTTCTACCTTCATTGCGTGGGCCGTCTGACCGATTACCGGCAGGTCGGGACGGATAGTCTTGATTCGTCGTGTGGCTTCCAGCCCATCCATGACAGGCATCTGCACGTCCATAAGCACGGCATCGAACGGCCGGGTCGCCTGCGCAACTGCATCGACAGCCGCCTGCCCATGCTCGACTATCAGCAGTTCCGCGCCTTCGTCCAAGAGCATACCTTCGATGACGACTCGGTTGATTTCGGTATCCTCAGCCACCAGCAGCCGCAAACCGGTCAATCGCCGGGTTCCCGTTATTGCCAGAGGGCTAACGGTCATGGGGAGTTCGGTTTCTGGCAGCGTTAGCCGCAAGGTAAAGGTGCTACCTATCCCAGGCGTACTCTCCACGGTCAACGAGCCGCCCATCAGTTCCGCCAGACGGCGACTGATGACCAGGCCGAGGCCGGTTCCGCCGAATTTGCGGGTCGTGCTGCTGTCCGCCTGTTCGAAGGGCTGGAACAAGCGGGCGATCGTTTCTGGCGGAATGCCGATGCCGGTATCGCGAATCGCAAATACCCAGTCACCGCTATCCCGCCAAGCTGAGAGGCTGATTTCACCTTGCTCGGTGAATTTGACGGCGTTGGACAGCAAGTTGAGGAGAATTTGAGAAATGCGTGTCGGATCGCCCAGGCAGCGAACGGGCAGATCAATCTTCTCTACCGATAGCTTGAGGCCTTTGCTGGAAGCCACGGTAGCAAAGGACTGGATAGCTTCTGCCACGACTTCCGCCGGGTCGAAGGGCACGGTTTCGATATCGAGCTTACCGGCCTCAATTTTGGAAAAATCGAGGATATCATTGATGACGGTCAGCAGCAGTTTGCCCGAGTCGAGGATGCGCCCAAACGTCTCCTGCACTTTGGGACGGCCGGCATTATCGCGGTAGCCGATCTGGGCCAGGCCCAGCACACCGTTCAACGGCGTCCTGATCTCGTGGCTCATGTTGGCGAGAAATTCGGATTTGGCTAGAGCGGTTTGTTCGGCGGACTCTTTGGCCTGGTTCAGGGCTTCCTGCAAGGCCAGACGTTTACGAATGTCGAAGAAATAACCATATAAGTACTGCCGGCCGTCTCCCTGAAGAAGATTGATAGAGACCTCCACCGGTATCAGTTCGCCGGTGGCAACGCGATGGCGGGTCTGGATCGTTAAATGCTCCGCGGTTTTGATCTCGTTGAGGACTTCTTGGAGTTTTTCCGAACTAACATCCGGATCCCAATCCGGGACTCGCATCGTCAGAAGTTGCTGTTTGGGAAATCCATAATGTTTACAGGCAGCCTTGTTGGCAAAGATCAGGCGAAAACCATCGTCGGCATCCACCACGTAAAACGGGTCGGCACTATCCTCCACCATTGAATTGAGCAGTTGCAGATTTTCGTTGGCGCTTTTCAAGGCCTGCTGCTGCTGCTGCAGCGCCAATTCGAGTTGTTTCCGTTGACTAATGTCACGCCACGCCACCATCAAGGCCTTGCGGCCCGAATAATCGATAGGCGAAACGGTAATCTCGGCCCAGAAGTCTTCGCCATCAAAGCGACGGTGTACCCATTCAAACCGGTTGTATTCTTGCTCGAGCGTCTTTTTGATTTTTTCGGGAACCGATTCCTGTGAGGTACGGCCATCAGGCTGTTGCGGCGGTGACACTTGATCCGGTGTCAGGCCGATAATCTCGGCTCTTGTGCCTCTCAGCATCTTCTCGGCGGCTTTATTACAGTCCGCGATCTTGCCGCCGTCGAGTTCCATGATCAGATAGGCGTCGGGTGAGTCTGTAAATAAAATGCGCAGTTGGTGCTCGCTTGCCGCCAATTTTGATTCAGCGTTCTTGCGCGTGGTGATGTCCATCGCCACGCCTTGCAGGCCGATGGCGGCTCCACTGTCGTCTTTTACCAACTCGCCACAGGCAAATACCCAACCCCGACTGCCATCCGCGCGTTGAGTTTGCAGCTCAAGTTCGTAGGCTTCGCCGGTCTCGCGGGTCCGATGCAATGCTTCGTTCAACCGCTCCCAGCTGTCCGAGGTAAAGATGGCTGCCTGTCTGGAATAGTCGGGTGCTTCGGCCGACGGCTCTATCTCGAACATCCGGTAAAGTTCCGGCGACCAGGCTACCTTGTCGGTCGCCAGGTCCAGCGTCCAGCTCCCAATCTTACCGATGCGTTGGGCTTCATTCAGTGCTCGGGTACGCCGCTCGACTTGTTCCTCCAAACGTTGATTGAGACTGGCCAGCGCTGCCTCGCTGGTCCGTAGAATGTCTTCAGCTTGCTTTTGGCTCTCGATGTCGGTACTGGAGCCGAACCATTTGATGATTTCCCCGGCATCATTCCTGACAGCCTGCGCGAGGGATTTGAACCAGCGATATTCGCCGTCATGCCGCCGGATGCGGTACTCGATCTCGAACGGTAGGCCTTGAGCTGCAGTCGCCATCCAACAATCGATAGTCCGCTGGCGGTCATCCGGGTGGATCTGATCGAGCCAGCCATAGGTCAGTTGTTCGGCCTGGCTCAGGCCGGTATAGGCTACCCATTGCGGGCTCAAGTAATCGCACGTGCCGTCGGGTGTGCAGGTCCAGACCAGCTGCGGTAAGGACTCAGTCACCTGACGGTAGCGGCTCTCGCTCTCGCGTAGCTCATTTTCCGCCCGCTTACGGTCGGTGATGTCGAGGGCGATGCGGCAGATGTATTCGGCCCGGCCCGCGTCGTCGAGTATCGGGAAGATGTGGGATAAGTAGATGCGCGGCACACCGTCCACCGGTACGATTTCCTCTATGGAGTGGCGGGCCATGCTTTCCAGAACCAGCTGGTCGTGGGCCTGGAGGACCAGGGCGGTCGCCTCCGGGTATAAGTCGAAGTCAGTCTTGCCGATGATCTGCGCCTCACTCAGATGGTGAATGCGTTGCAGGTTGGGGTTGGCCAGGGCGTAGCGGCCGTCCGGGTGTTTGAGCGATAGGACCGAAGGCGAGTATCTAACGATAGAGTCCAGCCGGTGTTCCCGTTCGCGCAGGGCTGCCTCGGCTTGTTTGAGGTTCTCGATGTCGGTATTGGAACCAAACCATTTAACGATGTCGCCGGCATCGTTTCTGACCGGCTGGGCGACCGTCTTGAACCAGCGATACTGACCGTCATGCCGGCGGATACGGAACTCGATCTCGAACGGCAGACCGTGTGCGGCGGTTGCCAGCCAATGGTCCATGGCTAGTTGACGATCATCGGGATGGAGCTGATTTAGCCAGCCGTAGCCCAGTTGTTCGGCCTCGCTCGTGCCGGTATAGGTCAGCCACTGCGGGCTTAGATAATCGCAGGGACCATCCGGCCTGCAGGTCCAGACCAGTTGCGGTAAGGATTCGGTCACCTGACGGTAGCGACCTTCGCTCTCGCGCAGCCGCGCTTCCGATTGGCGTATCTCCTCGTTGGCCTGTCGAACGGAGGTAATGTCGGGCAGCGTGAGAACGACGCCGACAATCCGGCCATCGAGGTTTCTGTAGGGCAGAACCTTGCGCAAATACCAACGCCCCGCGGTACTACGAACTTCCACTTCGGGCGCAATGCCCCCTTGCATGATCAGCAGGCAATCCCGCGCCAGTTCCGGATCATCGAAGTGGCGGACGATGTCGTCGAGGTGGCGGCCCAAGTCGCCCGGAATCACACGCATCAGTTGCGCGCAGGCGGGAGTGAAACGGCGGATACGCAATGCCTCGTCGAGCAGCAACGTGGGCGTATCGCTGTTATTCAAGAGGTTGCCGAGATCGGCATTAACGGTCTCGAGTTCGGAGACTTTGCCATCCAGCAGCGCATTGGTCGTCGACAACTCCTCATTTAGGGATTGCAGCTCTTCCTTGGAACTTTCCAGTTCTTCATTGGCCGACTGCAGTTCCTCGTTCATCGCCATCACTTCTTCGTTGGCGGTCTTGAGTTCTTCGCTGGAATGCCAAGATTGTTCGATGGTGCGGTGCAAATCCTCACGCACCGTATTCAATTCTCGGTCCAACTGTTGGGTAATCCAGGTTTCGCCGGCGCTGCCGGTTTGAACCACGGTACTTTGTTCGGTTCTTTCCTGCGGGCTCAACACAATCAGCAGGACCTCGTCAGCTTCCGTCTGCTCCAGTGGTGTAACCTCGATTCGTATCAGGGCATCCCCCTCGGCGGGATCGATAGTGACCGCGACCTTGTCGTGTTGCTCTCTGGCTCGACCGATCGCGGAACGCAGTATCGTGACCAAAGATGGGCGTACCAGCTTGAATATCTCGAGGGAAGGCTCACCGACCGGCACGCCGAGATAAGAGGCCGTGTTCCCGGACGTGAAGAGGACTTCATTGTTACCATTGATCAGCAATTGGACTGTGCCGAACCGGTCCAACAGGCTGCGGTAATATTGAGTATCTCCCCATGGGTTAGCTCCACTCCTGGCTTCCCGCAGGGAAGGGAAGCCGCGGCGCGGAGAGGCGGCGCCGGCAATCGGCAGCTGGGGCGCCTTGCGAGTATCGCTCTCGGAGACAAGGTTGCGATAGATACGCCAAGGCTTTGATACTGAGCGGAAATAAGCGGGCTGATGGCCGATGCTCTCCGAGCTGCCCAGAAAAAGGTAGCCTTCCGGATTCAGCACGAAATGGAACAGCGCCAAGAGCTTCTTTTGGACCTCGGCATTCAGGTAGATCAGGACGTTGCGGCAGATGACCAAGTCGAGTTTGGAGAACGGCGGGTCGGCAATCAAGTTGTGCGAGGCGAAGACGATGGATTCGCGCACGCCTTTCTTGATCCGATAACCGTCCTTGCTGCTGTCGAAGAATTGCTCGATCTGGGCCGGGCTTAGGCCGCTCAGGCCGTCTTGGGTGAAACTGCCGTTGCGGGCTGCCGCGAGGGCCGTTTCGTCGATGTCGGTTGCAAATATCTGGATCAGCGGCGGCTGTGCATGGGCGGCAAACCACTCAAAGAAAAGTATCGCAATGGAATAGGCTTCTTCGCCAGTGGAACAGCCGGCCACCCATACGCGGACCGGATCATTCGACGTTTTGGCTTGGCAGATGGCGGGAATGACCTCCTCTGCAAGGATGTGGAAGGCCTCCGGATCGCGAAAAAACTCCGTGACACCGATCAGCAGATCTTGGGCCAACCGATCAATTTCCTCGGCTTGCCGGTCTAGCAAAGTGAGATAGGAGGAAACATCTTGGATTCGCACCGAAGCCATGCGCCGGGCAATGCGGCGCCGGATAGTGGCGGGTTTGTAGCCACTCATGTCGTTGCCCCAGCGATCACGGACCTTGCTGAGAATACGGTGAATAATATCCTCTTCCGGCTCTGGTTTGGGATCGGCAACGACCGGCGGAATACTTGGCTTGCTAGCCCATGCCTGCAACACGGTCGCGATGTCGACTACGGGCATGATCTGGTCGGCTATCCCCGACAGAATGGCACTGGTCGGCATGCCGTTAAAGTCAGCATCCACCGGGTCTTGGACGAGGACAATTCCACCCGCTTGTTTGATCGCCGCCCCTCCTTTGGTACCATCGACGCCGGTACCGGATAACACGACGAGCGCCAAATCCATGCTGTTCTGCTCAACAACCGCTTGACAGAATTCGTCGATCGGATGGAATCGTTCATCGGGCGATGCGGGCGAGGTCAAGTGTAGTATGCCATCGCTGAAACTGAGCGACATGCCGGCCGCCGCGACATGAATTCGGCCCGCTTCAAGTTGCATGCCTTCCTTGATCTCTATTGCCGGAAGATGTGTCCAGACGGACAGGAGCGAGGCCAACATGCTCTTGTGATCCGGGCTACGATGCTGAATCAGCACAAAAGCAACCTCGGTCTCCGCGCCGACATCTCGGAATAGTTCTTTGATAGCCCTCAATGACCCCGCTGAACCGCCGATGATAGCGAGTTTTGGTCCTTTAACGGTGCTCACAAAAGACTCCAAATCATACCCACTAAAGTTTCTGGGTTATAGAACGTTGGTTCCAGTATAGGCTAATTGCTTTATGCGCCACTAGCGACCGAGAGAGGGGGCATCTTGTCGAGTTTAAGGGGAGTCATTAATTCTACTTTGTCAGATTCTCGGTAGTGCTCGTCATTTCGGCGGGGATTGCCGAAATCCAGACCCCACGGACGGATCGAAGCTTGCCATCCATGGCACTGGATGCCCGCTTCCCGCCGGGCATGACGGCGTTGCTTCAATCTGACAAAGTAGAATTAATCGTGACTGGAATATGCATGCCATCGCTGTCGCATTGGAAGGTGGCGACTGGGAAGCGTCTTTAGTCGTCGGCGTCAGTGGTGATTTTGTCATTGGAGTTCCCGACCGAATTGGATTGAAACCGGCGGTGGTTTTCAATCGGAATGGGGGGCTGGTTTGGGTTGTTATATGTCGCTCTCTCACCAACGGCCCGCAACACGCGCCCACAGCTCGTTCTGGGATCAAGGATGACCAATGGACCGCCGAGTCGGCGATGGTCGAATGTGCGGCAATGTCGGCCCATAATCGGATCTTGCTGTTCCGGCCCGGCGGCGGCCGGCTGATCGCGCCGGATTTGGGCCGCGCGCACCGTCCTTGCATTCCTGAGCGCCGCGTAACCTGATACCATAAGCGGCTTTAGGATACCGCGCGAAGAGGAGTTGGGTTTGACACAGGTTCAGGATATTACCAGTCCGATGACGGCCATGGAGAAACGGGCGACCGTCTCGCTGGCCAGTATCTACGCGCTGAGGATGCTGGGTTTGTTCATGCTGCTGCCGGTGCTGTCGTTGTTCACCGAGCAAATGCCCGGTTCGACGCCGAAATTGGTCGGTTTGACGATGGGCATTTACGGTTTGAGCCAGGCGATTCTGCAAATCCCATTCGGTTTGTTGTCCGACCGCTTCAGCCGCAAGACCATCATCGTCATCGGATTGTTGCTGTTCGTGGCCGGCAGTGTGGTGGCCGCGCTGGCGACCGATATTTACGGCGTGTTGATCGGCCGGGCCTTGCAGGGCTGCGGAGCGGTGTCGGCGGCGGTGATGGCTTTGTTGGCCGATTTGACTCAAGAGGTACACCGCACCAAGGCGATGGCGACGATAGGCGCCAGCATCGGCATTTCCTTCGGCGTGGCGATCACGGCCGGACCCATCATCGCCGACCATTGGGGCATCGCCGGTATCTTTTGGATGATCGCGCTGTTGGCGGCGTTGGCGATTCTGGTGGTGCTGTTCGTCGTTCCCAACCCGGAAAAAATCACCACGCACCGCGACGCCGAATACATTCCGTCCGAGCTGAGTTCGGTGATTACCAACCCGGATTTGCTGCGTTTGAATTACGGCATCTTTGCGTTGCATTTGATTTTGATGGCCAGCTTCGTGGTCGTGCCCTTGTTGATGCGCGACGCCGGCCTGGAAGGCGGCAAGCATTGGCTGGTGTATTTGCCGGTGTTGGTCACGTCGATGGCCGGTATCATTCCGTTTGTCATCATCGCCGAGAAAAAGCGCAAGATGAAGGGCGTGTTTCTGACGGCCATTTCGACCTTGCTGGTGGCGAATCTCGGCTTCGTGCTGCTGCACGGCGAGTTGATCGGCTTGATCGCTTGTTTGTGGATCTTTTTCTGCGGGTTCAATTTGTTGGAAGCTACGTTGCCGTCGCTGATTTCCAAAACCGCGCCCGGCGATTTGAAGGGCACCGCGATGGGCATTTATTCCAGTGCCCAATTCATCGGCGCCTTTTTAGGCGGCGCGGCCGGCGGCTGGCTGTACGGCGAATTCGGCCCGGCCTCGGTATTCTTGTTCTCGGCCGGTATCGCCGCCAGTTGGATAGTGATTGCCTGGTTCATGTCACCGCCGCGCTATTGGGCCAATTTACTGTTGCCATTGAAAAACGTGTCGCCGGAGCAAAGCGGCGAATTTTCCAAACAACTGCTGAACATCGTCGGCGTCGAGGAAGTTCGTCTGCATTTCGAGGAACAAGCCGCCTATCTGAAAGTCGATAGTCAGCGCCTGAACAAGGACGATTTGAACCAATTTTTACAGCAATGGCGTTGAGCCGCTGCTTAGTTTTTTTACGGAGAAAACCATGCTGAATAAAGTCATGCTGATCGGAAATCTCGGGGCCGACCCGGAGGTGCGTTATATGCCGAGCGGCGATGCCATTACCACGATACGATTAGCCACCACCCGCCGCTGGAAGGATCGCAATTCCGGCGACCGCAAGGAAGAGACCGAATGGCATCGGGTCGTGTTCTTCTCCGGCCTGGCAAAAACCGCCGGCGAGTATTTGAAAAAAGGCAGCCAGGTTTATGTCGAGGGCCGGATTCGTACCCAGAAATGGCAGGGGCAGGACGGCCAGGATCGTTACACCACCGAAATCGTCGCCGAATCGATGAACATGCTCGGTAGCCGCAGCGGCGGAACCGCTAATTATTCCGATAACAATACGCCGCCGCCGAGCAGTTACGATCAGCGTCCTTCCGCGCCGTCTTCGTCGTCCGGTCCGCAATCGGCGCCGGCGTCTTACGACGATTTCGACGACGATATCCCGTTTTAATCGGTTAAGGCATCCCTCGTCTCGGTGACAACCGCACCCGCTATTCCGCCGGTCAACGCCGCTGGTTCACGGCCGCCCTCGATCGCCGCGAACGTAACGTCGGCGGGCTTGGAAGTCGCCTTCGTCGGCGATTGGCTGTTGCAGTCCGATTCGGCCGACATCGAGCCGATCTTGGCGCGGGTCAAGGCGTTAGAAGCCGGCCAGCGATTGTGTTTCGCGACGGCCGAGCTGGGCCGCTGGGACAGCCTGCTGGTGACCGAGTTGATCAAAATTATCGACTGCGCGACCGGAAAACGGTTGATCGTCGATAAAACCACGCTGCCGGCACCGTTGCAAGGTTTGTTGGCGCTGGTTTACGCGGTGCCGGAACGCCTGGACGCCCAACGCGTTACCCGGAAAATGCGCTGGAGCGAGGCGCTGAGCGCCGAAACCGCCGCCGCGGTCCGGCATGCCAAGGAGATGCTGATCTTCGTCGGCGACATGACGCTTAGCACCTTGGCCGCCGTGCGCGGTCAGGCGCATTTCCGGCGCCAGGATTTGTGGTTGTATATCCAGGAATGCGGCCCGTCGGCCCTGCCCATCGTCACGTTGATCAGTCTGTTGGTCGGTTTGATTCTGGCCTTCGTCGGCGCGGTGCAGTTGTCGCTGTTCGGCGCGCAAATCTACATTGCCAATCTGGTCAGTCTGGGCATGACCCGCGAAATGGGCGGGCTGATGACCGCGATTATCATGTCCGGCCGCACCGGCGCCGCTTATGCGGCGCAGATCGGCACGATGCATGTCAATAGCGAAATCGACGCATTGAAAACGATGAATCTGGACCCGATGGCTTTTCTGGTACTACCCAGAATGCTGGCCTTGATTATCATCATGCCTTTGCTCTGCTTGTATGCCGATTTGATGGGTATCGTCGGCGGCGGCTTGGTCACCGTGAATTTTTTCGACGTGTCTTTGACCGAATATCTTGACCGCACCGCCAACGCGGTCAAGATGAAGGACTTTATCATCGGCTTCGTCAAATGTTCGGTGTTCGGAATTTTGATTGCCTTGTCCGGCTGCATGCGCGGCATGCAATGCGGCCGAAGCGCGTCGGCGGTCGGCGATGCCGGAACCTCGGCGGTGGTGACCGCGATCGTATTCATCGTGGTCGCCGACTCGGTGATGACGATAATCTGTAATCGCCTGGGAATTTAGCGATGGCCGAAGCTTGCATCACGATCAAGGATTTGACGATGACCTACGGCGATTTCGTGATTCAGCGCAACCTGAATTTCACGATCAATCGCGGCGACGTGTTTGTCGTGATGGGCGGCAACGGCTGCGGCAAGACCACGCTATTGCGGCACATGATAGGCCTGAAGGCGCCGGCCGCCGGCGACGTATTCTACGGCGATCAAGCCTTGTGGGCCGCCGATCCGGCCGGTCGCCAGCGCATTCTGCAGCGCACCGGTGTGTTGTTTCAGAGCGGCGCCTTGCTCAGTTCGATGACGTTGGCCGAAAACGTGGCACTGCCGATTACCGAGGCGACCAGCCTGCCGGCCCGGAAGGTCCGCGACATCGTGTCGTACAAGCTGGCACTAGTGGGTTTGGCCGGTTTCGAGGATTATTATCCGTCCGAGTTGAGCGGGGGCATGCAAAAACGCGCCGGTTTGGCTAGGGCCATGGCCCTGGACCCGGAAATTTTGTTTTTCGACGAGCCGTCGGCCGGCCTGGATCCGATTACCGCCAAATTGCTCGACGACCTGATCCTTAGTTTGAGTCAGGCCTTGTCGGCCACCGTTGTCGTGGTGACCCACGACTTGGATAGTATTTTCCTGATCGGCAACAATTCGGTGTTTCTCGATGCCGAAACCCATACGATGATTGCCGGCGGTCCGCCCAAGCAATTGTTGGCGGAATCCAAAGATCCCAATATCGTGCGTTTCCTGACGCGCGGCGATGCCTCGGTATCCCGGCAAGCCGGTGGCCGTATTCGGAGTAGCCTGTGAGCAAGCAAGCCAATCCATTGGCGATCGGTTTGTTTTTGACCGGTGCGCTGACTTTGTTGACGATGGGCGTGATGATTTTCGGCGGCGGCGATTATTTTAAGGACAAAAATCGCTTCGTGATCTTCTTCGACTCGGCCTTGAACGGCTTGAACGTCGGCGCGCCGGTTAAGCTGCAGGGCGTGCAGATCGGCAACGTTAGCGAGATTTCGTTGGTGATGGAAACCGACACCGACCGAATCTACAAACCGGTGGTCATTGAAATCGACCCGGCCTTGCTGCGCAACACCTCGGGCGAAGAGAGCCACGGCCACACCAAAAAGCAGCAACAGGAAGCGGCGCAACGGATGATAGAAGCCGGCTTGAAGGCGCGATTGGAGACTCAGAGCTTGCTGACCGGCTTGCTGTATGTCGATCTAAATTTCTACAGCGACAAGCCGATCAATCTGGTCAAACTGGATTATAAAAATTTGCCGGAACTGCCCAGCGTGCCGACTACGGTCGACGAAATCCGCAACACCGCCGACGAAATCATCAACCGGGCCAAGCAATTGCCGGTCGAGGAAACCCTGAAAAATCTGTCCGATACCTTGACCGAAATCCGCAATCTGTTGCAGTCGGATAACACCAAGCAATCGATGACCGCCTTGGCGAAGTCCTTACAGGAAACCCAAAAGTTGATGGCGACGCTGAACCGGCAAACCGAACCCTTGCTGAGCAACGCCAACGGCGCGCTAACCGACACCCGCGCCACGCTGCGGGATTTCAACCGGGAATTGCTGCCGGTGTTGCGCGCCGCCGAACAAAGCCTGACCGCCGCGACCCAGGTTCTGCAGGAATCGCGGCACACGCTGAATGCGGTCGAGACGCTGGCCGACGCCGATGCGCCGTTGAACCAGGCCTTGCTGGAAGTGCGCAACGCCTCGCGTTCGCTCAAAGACTTGGCCGAGGGGCTGGAACGCCAGCCGCAAGCCTTGATTTACGGCAAATAACTTTCCCACTCTTTGCGGCACCCTCGTTTCGCCGGTCCCGCTGAAACGATGTTTTCCGGCGTCAGTCCGGTTTTAGGCATCAATTAATCTTAAATTTAATAAATTATGTTATACGCCGCGAAGTGCATTGGGCATTTGCGGTAGGAATATTAATTTTAATTTTGTTTCAATAACTTAGCTTATCTATAGTTGAGATTAATTGAGTGAAATCACTCAGCAAAAAATAGGCGAATGGGTTTGTCCGTTTGCTTTTCATGCGCCCCGTCGACCGCAGTCGACGATGTTCAGATTCTCTGTGTACCCCAGTTTAGCAGCGATGACTCGGTTCTGGACTCCAATAGCGCCACCGACAGCCGGTCACCGTTTCCCGGTTTTAGCGAGGTATGGCTGGCACACTAACTGCTTGAGTCTGTTCGCCGCACCGGAAATTACTTTCGGAATCAGCATCTGGACAGCGTGCCGGCAAGAGCGGATCAGGAGAGGCCGCGAGAGTCGAGCCGAGTTTAAGGTGCGGTATCGACGGTAAATTTGCCACATCCGCCGCAAGACGGAGCCGGAAAGCCTTGGGTCTTGGTTCAAGACAGCCGGGTTGCCTCTCGAACGAGAGTAAGCGTCGGTTCGAAGCGTTCGAATCGGCTACCGAAAATCTATCTTTCAAGCCTATAGGAATTAAATATGCAATTTCATGGATCAAAAAAAATGACGTTAGGAAAAACCTGGTTTGCCGCGGCGGCGCTTGCGGCGACCAATCTAGCCAACGCCGGTACCTTGAACGGCGGTGTGTTCAATATCGCATTCAACGACCCAAACGACTTATTGGCCGGCTTGAACTTGGGAGAAGGTTCGATTACCTCTTACTACGTCGCCAATTTTTTCGATAAGGCGGTGGCCGACACCTTGACCGCGAACGATATGGTCGCGACTCCGACGAATACCTATCCGGCGCCGAACATATTAAGTTACGACGTGAATCCAAGCAGTTTGGCGGGCACCGGGATACCGACCGGTTATATCGGCGGCAGCGGGCGCAGTAATCAAGCGACGACGTTGACTTGGGCGTCCGATCAAGACCATCTGCTGAACGCCTCCAGCTTGACCGCGAGCGGTCAGGTCGGTTTGGATGGCGTGTATATGACGCGCGGTAGCTTTACCGGCACGCTGCTGTCCGGCGACTACAAATTCTCTTATATCGCCGCGCGAAACAACGGCACCAACACCGGTTGGACCTTAACCAACAACGTCAGTTTTGCTTCCAATACCTTCGACACCCGTAATATCAGTATTACCACCGACGGCGATAGCCTGGCCTTTACCGGCGAGCTCTGGTGGTCGCCCAACACATCGGCCTTTTTATTCGGTGGCGACGGTTCCAATTCCGCCGGCATGGCCGGCACCTTCAGTCTGATTTCGCCGGTTCCCGCCGCCGTTCCATTGCCGGCCGCCGCGTGGTTGTTCGGTAGCGGTCTGTTCGGCGTGCTGGCATCGCGGCGTCGCAAGTCGGCACCGATCGCCGCGTAACCGGCAACCTTGACCCGGCCGAATATCCGGACGACTAAGTCGTTCGGGTATTTTGCGCATCGGCTCTCAACGGAAATGACTTCCTCTGGCAAATTTATGCATATTCAAATGATAGGGTCGCGCGCGCTCGTTGCCGCGGCACTGCTGGCCGCGTTATCGCCGCCTGTTTCCGCCGCCACGGTTTCCGGCGGTACCATGGTGGTGAATCTCGATCGAGACGCGCTCGCCGACGCAATCGCGATTGACGCGACCGCCGCGCCTTCGATGTACTTGGAGGAATTTTTCGACGCCCCGGCCGCGAATAGCCGCACCGCCACGCAAATTCTCGAAGATCATATCGTGCCGGGCGTCGCCGAAATTCCGGCTAAGAACCTGACGTTTTCAGTGAACGGCACGCATGTCGCCAATCTGACCGGGCGCCACGCAAAACCGACCACGATCGAATTCGATCCGGCCAATTTCGCCTCGACCGTTACCGGCGTCATTGGTTTATCCGGCGTGTTTCGGTTCCGGGTCGATACAGGATCAGAATTCAATCGCATTTTATCCGGCGACTACGCGCTGGAATACGACGCCGCCAATATGGATGGCGCATCCGGCCGTTCCGCATGGTCCTTGTACAATCATGTGTCGTTTCGCTCCCAATCCTATAATTTGTTCAATGTCGTGCTGGATATTCACGACGGTTCGCTGGATTTGAGCGGCGAACTGGGTTTGGGCGAAGGCTATGACCATTTGTTCGGCACCCGCGATGCTATCGTCGGAAATATCAGTTTGCATACTTCGGTGGTACCGGTTCCGGCCTCGATTTGGCTATTTGTTTCAGGTTTGGGCGGTTTGGCGCGCATTGGCATGCGGAGGCGCCATCTATGACGCGCGTTTCCGCGATGGCGTGGTTAAGTAGCGCGGCGTGGATCGCGGCGGCCGGCTCGAATGCGGTCGCGGCGAACGCGCCACACCGATTCGGTGCCTACGCCAGCATACAAATCAACGTCGATTCGGACGGCAATAATATTGTCGGCGACGCGGCTAACGAGCCCGCGCTGGCGATCAATCCACTCGATCCCACCAACCTTGTCGCGGCTTGGCGGCAATTCGACTCGGTGGCGTCGTCGTTTCGTCAAGCCGGTTGGGCCTACTCGGCCGATGGCGGGGCGAGTTGGCATTTTAGCGGCGCTATCACGCCGGGCGAGGGACGCAGCAATCCGACCTTGGATGTCGACGCGTTCGGCCATTTTTATTTCCAAAGTCTGCATTTCGATCCGACCTACACCTTTGTTCAAGACATTCAGGTGATTAAATCGCTGGACGGTGGCCGCGGTTGGGAGGCGCCGGTCCACGCTCATGGCGAAGGCGGCGATAAGGCACAGCTAGCGGTCGATCGTAGCGGCGGCCCCGGAGACGGGCACGTCTATCTGAACTGGCGCGACTGCCTAGACGGCAAATGTTTTAGCCGTTCGCTGGACCGCGCCGCCAGTTTCGAAGCGCCGATCGAACTGCCGGAGAATCCGACCTTCGGCACGATGCGGGTTGGTGGCGACGGTACCTTATATATGGCCGGGCGTTTGGAATACCCGTACTTCGACGAAGAAAACATGGATCGCAATCTGCACAAGCATATTTTCGTCAAATCGACGAATGCCGGCGATGCGAACCAAAAGCCGACGTTCGAAGTACGCGAGATCGATATGGGCGGCTTGGCGCCGCTGTTTTTGTTCAGACAAAACCCGAATCAATACGGGCCGGTCGGCGACGTGCAAATGGCGGTCAACTCCGCAATCGGCGCCCGGCAAGGCGAATTGTACGTGCTCGCCACCGTCGATCCGTCGGGACCGGACAACTTGGACGTTAACTTTATCCGCAGCAGCGACGGCGGCGAAACCTGGTCGGCACCGATTCGGGTCAACGACGATACGCCAGCGGCGAATCATTGGAACTGGTTCGGAATGATGGGAGTTGCGCCGAACGGCCGTATCGACGCGGTTTGGTACGACACTCGCGACAGCAATAGCTACCGGGTTTCGCAACTCTATTACAGCTACTCGTGGGACGGCGGCTCGACCTGGTCCAAGAATCAAGCCGTCAGCCAGAGTTTCGATACGACGATCGCCTCGCCGCACGGTTCGCTGAAAATCGGCGATGCCACCACGCTGGTTTCCCGTGCCGACGGCGCTAGCGTCGCCTACACCGCAACCTACAACGGCGAACAGGATGTTTACTACCTGAAGGTATTTCCGGACTGCAACGCCAACGGCTGGTCCGACGTCGCCGACGTCGCCGAGCGCCGCGTCGGCGATACCAATACCAATCACATTCCGGACGTTTGCGAGACGATCACGGTGGCGGGCGATCTGGACGGCGACCGCGATGTCGATCAAGCCGACGTCAATTTCGTCATCGCTAAACGCAATCGCCGCGTGGTGGACGCCGATCCGGCCGACATTGACCGCAACGGCGCCGTCAACGTATTGGATGCTCGCAAATTGGCGTTATCTTGCACTCGGCCGCGTTGCGCGCTCGAGTAAACTTTTTTTTCAACTTACTTCAAGGAGACCATTCGATGACACATGGGTTTAGACAGATTTTAGCCGGAGCGATGTTGTTGTCGGCCGCCGCCGCCGCGAACGCCGCGATCGAACTTTCACTATTGCCAGTCTCGCAAAGCGCGGCCGAACTTAGCGTCGGCGTCGCGATTTCCGGATTGAGCGACGGCGCGGCGCCGGCCTTGGGCGCTTACGATTTCGACGTCTTGTTCGATACGGCACACCTCGCCTATGTATCGGCCGATTTCGGCGATGCGGGGTTAGGCGATCAATTGGATGCGTTCGCTTTAGGAGTCAATCCGCAATCGGCGGCTTTAGCCGAAGCTGGAAAATTGAATGTGTTTGAATTATCGCTCGACGATCCGGCCGACTTGAACGCTTGGCAAGCTGACAATTTCACGTTGGCGGTTTTGCATTTCAACATTCTGCAAGCAGGTGATACGACGCTTAGTTTGGCGGTCAACGCGTTGGGCGACGCGGACGGCGACGCCTTAGCCGCTAGTACGACGCCGCTAACGGTCACCGCGGTACCTGTACCGCCGGCCTTCGCGCTGATGGCGGCTGGCCTGGGTTTGTTGTTCAAATCGCGCCGTTCGGCTTAACGAAGGCTCTGGCGCTAAGGTCAATAGCGGTTCCGAGCGCGCGGGTGAGCCCTTGCGCTCGGAAGCCGAGCCGTTTCACAAGCCGCATTGGCCGCGAACGGTTCAAATCGGAGGCTGTCGCGGCCTATTCCCCTGCGGTGATTCGGCGCTCCATGACGGAGCGCCAATTTCATGCAAGCTAACAGGAGGTAAACAAAATGTTTAGACGAATTAACTACGCCCTAGCGTACTGTCTTATTTCGATAGGCGCGTTAGGCTTACCGACCACGGTCTCGGCGGGGAGTAAAAGCAATTTCACGTTGTTCGAAAGCGGACAGGTACGACCGTTGGCATTATCGGCAGACCGAGGCCAGTTGTTTGCCTTGAATACGCCGGATAATCGCCTGGAAATTTTTAAAGTAGGCGATCAGCGACTGACGCCCGTCGGGTCGGTACCGGTGGGTTTGGAGCCCGTCGCATTGGCAGTTAGAGACGACAAGGAAGTCTGGGTGGTTAACCATTTGTCGGATAGCATCAGTATCGTCAGCCTGGATGACAACGGCGGCGGTCGTGTCACTCGAACCCTACAGGTGGGCGACGAGCCGCGTGACATTGTATTTGCCAGCGGTAAGGCTTTCGTCACTAGCGCTCACCGCGGACAGAATACCGGCGTCGATCCGCAGTTGTCGGTACCTGGCGTGGGCCGAGCCGATGTGTGGGTGTTCGATGCCGGACAGCTAGGCGACGCGATGAACGGACCGCCTTTGACGGTGCTGACCTTATTCACCGACACGCCGCGTGCGCTAGCGGTGACGCCCGACGGCAAAACGGTTTACGCCGCCGGCTTTCACACCGGTAACGCCACGATGACGCTGAACGATGCTGTCGTCGAACGCGGCGTCGCGCCGCCATTCAATCGGGTTTATCCCGGACCGGCCACCAATCACGCAGGAGAAGCTCAACCCAAATCGGGCTTGATCGTCAAATACGACGGTAGCCATTGGCTAGACGAATTGGGGCAACAATGGGATGACATGGTGCCGTTCTCGTTGCCCGACCGCGACGTGTTCGCGATCGACGCCGCCGCCAATCCGCCGGCATTGCGGACGGATAAGGTCTACAGCGGTGTCGGTACCGTGTTGTTCAACATGCTGGTCAATCCCGCTAGTGGCAAAGTCTATGTGACCAACACCGAAGCGTTGAACCATAACCGCTTCGAGGGTGCCGGCGGTTACAGTAACGGTCAAACCGTAC
The DNA here is from genome assembly GCF_001856095.1 of Methylomonas sp. LWB. Classification (NCBI taxonomy): domain Bacteria; kingdom Pseudomonadati; phylum Pseudomonadota; class Gammaproteobacteria; order Methylococcales; family Methylococcaceae; genus Methylomonas; species Methylomonas sp. LWB. Next base: position 358,419 of record NZ_MKMC01000045.1, on the reverse strand, counting down.
GCGGACATTTCAGCGAAAATCGCATCACCGTGCTGGGGGGCAATCCCACCGTGGCGCCTCGACATCTGAACAAGCATATCGATTACAGCCAATGTTGCGAGCCGATTCCGAATCGGGAAAACGCCGACAGCGTGGCGCTACCGCTGGACATGGCAATTACCGGCGACGGTAAGACGCTATACGTAGCCGCGTTTGGAACCAGCGAAATCGCGCGTTACAACACCGAGGAATTGGAAAATGACAGTTTCGTTCCCAGCAGCGCGGCGCAGATTCCGGTCAGCGGCGGCGGGCCCAGCGGACTGGCGCTCGACGAAGCGAGAGGCTTGTTGTACGTGTTGACGCGATTTGATAATTCGATTTCGGTAATAGACACCGTCAGCGGCCGGGAGGTCAAGCATGCGGCAATGTTCAATCCTGAACCCAAGCATATCGTCGAAGGCCGGCCCTTCCTGTACGATGCGGCGCGTAGTTCCAGCCACGGCGATTCGGCGTGCGCCAGTTGCCATGTATTCGGCGACTTCGATAGCTTGGCCTGGGATCTGGGCGATCCGGATGGCGATCAAGGCGAAAATACCGGCCCGTTCCGCAGTACCCCCGAGGTGGCCGCCCGCGTATTGGGCCATGAATACAATCCGCATTTTCGGCCTATGAAGGGACCGATGTCCACCCAAAGCTTGCGGGGCATGGACAACCACGGTGCCTTGCATTGGCGCGGAGACCGCACCGGCGGTAACGATGCCAATGCCTTGCCGAATTCCGGTCCCAATGTCCAACCCAATGGTGGTTCGTTCGACGAAGACGCGGCGTTTCGAAAATTTAATGTCGCCTTTCCCGGATTGGTTGGGCGAAATGCGATGTTAGGCGACGAACAAATGCAAAAATTCGCCGATTTCGTCATGGAGATTACCTATCCGCCCAATCCGATACGCAATTTGGACGACAGCTTGACCGCTCAGCAGTCGGCGGGTCGAGACTTTTATTTCAAGGCCCTGCCTTCGGATAGCTTCTTTTCCTGTAACGGTTGTCATGTACTCGATCGAGAAGGCAACGCCGAGTATGCCGACGTCAGCAAACCGGGCTTTTTCGGAACGGACGGCCATTACAGTTTCGATCACGTGCTGCAAATCTTCAAAATTCCGCACTTGCGCAATATGTATCAGAAGGTCGGTATGTTCGGGCTGGCGTCGCAATCGACGACCACCGAGTCCAATTACTTTTTACCCAAGGGCAATATCGGCAATATGGGATCGCAGATTCGCGGTTTCGGCTTCGGACCCGACGGCAGCGTCGATACCTTGTTTCGCTTCCTGAGCGCGCAGATATTTTCCAAATCGTTTTTCTCGGCGGAACCCGATCCGAACGACGCTCGAACCCCAATCGAACGTTACTTGGCCGGTATTCCGATCGGAAACCCCGGTGGTTTCGGTTTCGGCGCGGACGGAAATACCGAGCGGCGTAACGTCGAAGCGTTTTTGTTCGCGTTCGACAGTAATTTGTTTCCGGTTGTCGGCCAGCAAGTAACCTTGAGCGCCGCAAGCACCGAAGCGGTTGCCGCGAGAATCGACCTGTTGAAGGCGCAGGCTGATGCCGAGCATTGCGATCTGGTCGCGAAAAATCGCTACAGCGGGTTTTGGTATGTTGGTGGCGGTAAGTTTAGAGCGTCGGCACAAGGGATCGGCGACGTCGGCGATCAGGACTTGCGCGCGTCGGCGGGGTTAACCGGCGGCGAGCTTACCTACACCTGCGTGCCGCCAGGTTCCGGCGAACGCATCGGTATAGACCGCGACAACGACGGCGTTTTGGATAACGACGAATTGCGCGCCGGCGATCTGGACGGTGACGACGACGTCGATAAGGACGACTTAAAGCGGTTGTTGGCCGGGAAAAGTGCCGCGGTCGCGCCCGGCGATCCCAGGGATCTGGATTACGACGGCGGCGTGACGGCGCGGGACGGGCGTAAACTGGTTGCGTTGTGCACGAGGCCGCGTTGCGCATCGAACTGAAGCGGTAGTGTAAAAAGCGAGCGGCGCAAGGCTTAACCGCCGCTCGAATACTATCGGTCGCGAGGTATATACGCGATAATCGGCGTTTAGCCTCGACGTATTCGGTTGCCACGATGAATTTACTCAGCAAGCTTGTTCTAACGGTTTTCGCCGGGTTGGCCCTGTACGGATGCGCGGGCGAGCCCATCAGGTTTTACTTGCTGACTGCCGAGTCCGGCGCCGAGGCGGTCGCGCCGTTGCCGGCCGGGAGCGTTGTTGGTCTGGGGCCGATCCGTTTGCCGGCCTACCTTGATCGGCCGCAATTGGTGGTCGAGGTTGGACCGCATGAATACCAGCTCGAAGAAAACCAGCGCTGGGCGGAGCGGTTGGACGACAACATCACCCGCGAGCTGATGCAATCCTTGGCGCATCGGCTGGGCGTGGCGCAGGTATTGCGCTTTCCCTGGCCGCAGCGGCAGAGCGTCGATTACCAAGTCAGCGCCGATCTGTTGGCGCTGCATCAGACCGCCGCCGGTGTCAGCCGGATGGCGGTGCAATGGCAATTCAAAAAAGCCGAGCAAGCCTGGCAGGGTCGGCGTTTCGAATGCGAAGAGCCGGCCGGCGGCGACGCGGAAAGCATTGTCGCCGCGCAAAGCCGTTGTTTGAGCCGGTTTGCGGCCGAGATTGCTCATGCCTTGGCGCAAGCGCGGTGAATTTCGACCGGCGAAGAACCGGTCTTGCTTGCCCGCTTGGCGGTAATTCCCCAGAAACTTACCCAAACCAACGCCGTTTGCCGTGACCGTTCGTCAGCGAGAAGCTAACAGGCGCGTATCGCCCGTTAAAACGCGAGCCGCCGCAAGTGCCGCCGGACAGGGTTGACAACCATTCACCGAGCCGGCCGGTTTGCAACGATGCTTGGCGCATTGCGCGGATCGCGGAACTTCGCTGGAATGTCTCCTGTTTTGCCGACATCGCCCGAGCGTATCGGCTATTGGCCTACACGTTCAACGATCGGAGATTCGGCGCCGTCCGTACCTGTTGTCATAAAATCTTAACCAAACCGCTTTAAAAACAGCAAATTCAGGATTAAACCGGCGCTCCTCCAAAAACGCGGACATCCAGTGCTACTTTGTCAGATGACTCAACAAGCATCGTCATTCCGGCAGGGATGGCCGGATCCGTTAGAATGCGGAGCGAGTCCGGACGCCACGGACGGATTTAAGCATACCCTCCATGTCACTGGATGCCAGCTTCCCGGCGGGCATGACGGTCTTGAACAAATCTGACAAACTAGAATTAGCCAGTGCAATACTCGGATTGCTAAAGGGCGGGGTTGCGAACTTTAACCATTTCCGGGCGGGCTGAGCGTATTGCCCGGAATATTCAGCGGATTGGAGCATTTTGTGGAGATTGGTATCGTCGGCGGCGGCGTTAACGGTTTGTGTTGCGCTTGGCAACTAGCCAAGCTCGGCCATCGGGTCAGCGTTTACGAGCGCGGCAAATTGATGCGCGCCACCAGTTGCGCCTCGTCTAAGTTGTTGCACGGCGGGCTGCGATATTTGGAAAACGGCGAATTGCGTCTGGTGCGCGAGTCGCTGCGGGAGCGCGACGCCTGGTTGCGGCGCGCGCCGCATTTAACCGAAGCCTTGCGCTTGCGGATGCCGCTCTATCGGCAAGGCCGGCGAGGTCGCTTCACGGTCGGGGCCGGTTTGTTTATTTACGACCGTTTGGCCGGTCGCAGTCTGTTGCCAGGCGCGGTCTGGCTGGACGCCGCGCAAATGTTGGCGGAGGACCCTGGTCTGGATGGCGACGGCCTATTGGGCGGCTACGAGTTTTCGGACGGCCGGATGGACGACTACGCATTGGGCGTCTGGGTCGCCGAGCAGGCAAAAACCGAGGGTGTCGAGATGTTCGAGGACGTCGAAGTGCTGAGACTGGATGCGGCCGGCATCATCGAAACTACCGCCGGCGTCGTTCGTGTCGACCGGGTGTTGAACGTCGCCGGCCCGTGGGCCGGTCGCTTGCTGGAACTCAGCGGCGTCGATTCGCCTTATCGGTTGGACTTGGTCAGAGGCAGCCATCTGTTATTGAATCAAGCTTGCCGGCAAGCTTATTTGCTGGAAGTGCCCGGCGAGCGGCGCATCTTTTTCGTGTTGCCTTGGAAAGGCCAAACCTTGCTCGGCACCACCGAGGTTCGCCAAGGCCTGGACGATGCGATTGCTTGCAGCGATGCCGAACGCGATTATTTGTTGGCGGCTTATAAGCGCTACTTTCCGAATCAAGAGGCGAGGATAGCCGGCCGTTTCGCCGGCGTGCGGCCGCTGATTTCCAGTGCCGCCGATCCGTCCCGCGCCACCCGAGAGTATGCGGTGCATCGCACCGGCCAACTCATCAGCGTATTCGGCGGCAAATGGACCACCGCGCTGGCCTTGGCCGAGCAGGTGGCGGCAAGGCTCTAATCGGCGCTCAAATTTACCAAGCCGCAGGCGGTTTATTGACGATTTTCAGCGCTTTGCCGTCAACCACCACGTAACCGCCCTTGGTGAGTTCCTTCATGATCTTATTGATCATTTCTCGCGACGAACCCACCATGTTCGCCAACTCCTGTTGAGTGGGCTTGTGGGCGATGACCTGAATGTCGCCGTCCTTCTCGGCCATGTCCTGCAACACTTTGATCGTTCGTTCGTACACATTGGACAGCGCCAGCTGTTTCACTTTTTCGGTCAAGTGGCGGACTTTTTCGGCCAGAACGCCGAGCAAGGTGATCGCCACATCCGGATGGGCCTTTAACCACAATATGAAATCGCCTTTCGAGACAATGCCGCATACGGTGTTTTCGGTGGCTTGGACCGCCGCCGAGCGCGGTTCGTTGCTGAGTAGGGCCAATTCGCCGAAATAGCTGCCGGCTTCCTGAATCAACAGCGTGACTTCCTTATCCTTGTCGTCGGTCGAAAACACCCGCACGGCGCCCGACAATACGATGTACAACGAACTGGTGTCGTCGCCCTCGTAAATAATCATGGCCCGTTTCGGAAATTTCACGGTTTTCACCTTGGTGGCCAGCGCCGCCAAGGCCTCTTCCTCGGCGCCGGCCAAAAACGGGATTTTCGCCAGATTGGCAAGGACTTCGCTTTGCATGGTGTTTCCTAGGTCAACATTCGCCGTCCGGCTGTTTCCGCCGGTTGATTCCCAATGATTTTAGCGCTTTCTACTGTGAAAAGCGTCACGAATTCCCGGTGAAGCTTGTCACAGCCTCCGGCGGCGGCGATTGCGTAAAGTACAAGCACCCGCCGAGTTTCGGCGGGCGGCGCGGCAAACTCACTGTAAGTTTAGATTGCCGCGGAATCGGCGCTAGCGCCATTTTACGACGGAGAAACGCAATGAACACAAAACAACCCTTTCAAGAAACGTTAAGAACGCTGAGTGCCCAAGAAATCGAGGCGGTATCCGGCGGACTGGTGTCGTTCGACGGCGACTTGAACCAATTTCCGAAGAAATTTTGGCCGGTGATCAATCCGGGCGCGATCAATATCAAGAACATCGCCACCAAATTCACCATCGGTTAATTCGTATTCACATTCATTGAGGAAGTAGTCATGTCAAAAAAAGCATCGCGTATCGCAACATCCGAATTGGCCCAATTCGCATCGCAAGGTTTAAACCGGGCTCTGGAAGTCAGGGAATTAGCCGGTCAAGAATTGAGTCCGGAACAATTGGCGCAAGTGAGCGGCGGGGTGGCGCTGTTGAACTGGAACGGCATTATCAACGGCGGCCGCTTGCTCCAACAGCTTCAAGTCGCGCCGCAACTCGACGCGGGCCTGACGCTGAATAAATTCGCCGCATTCTAGGGTTGATCGTGCCATGGCCTCGGAAACCTTAGTGTTGTGTCCCAGCGCCCAACCGGATTGGGAGGGTAGTCAGGTCATCGGCGTGATGACCGGTTCGGCCGAGCAGCCGGAACTGGCTTATCTGAAGGAAGCGCTGCCGGTCACCGACGAGATCCTGGAAATGGCCGGACCGGTCACGCCCGGCGAAGTGTTTCGCTTTTCGGCGCCGTGCGCTTGCAGCGGATGCGGTCACTATCGGTCCGAACAGTCGAAGTGCGGTCTGGTCGAAAAGGTCGTGCGCTGGACCCCGGTGGTCGTCGAGCAGTTACCGACTTGTTCGATACGCTCGAACTGCCGCTGGTGGCTGCAGGAGGGCAGGGACGCCTGCCTGCACTGCCCGCAAGTGGTGACCAACGACCTGAACCCGAGCGAGGACATGCGGCGGGCTTCGGATCTGGATGTCGTCTGAGCGCCATGGTCTCGATCAGGCTATGCGAAGAGAAGGCGGCGATATGAACGAAACCGGATTGTTTCGAAGTCAGGCCCTGGCGTTCAAGCGCGACCGGCCGCTCGGCGAGGCGATAGGCATCGCGTCGCCGGCACTGCCTTTACTCACCGCATTGGCGTCGGCGGCGGCGCTGGCCTTGATCGCTTTCGCCTGCTGGGGCGAATATACCCGCAAGGCGCACGTCAGCGGGTATTTGGCGCCCAGCATGGGCTTGATCAAGGTTTACGCGCCGCAGTCCGGCACCATCGTCGAAAAGCAGGTCGCCGAAGGCCAGAGCGTGAAGGCCGGCGATACGCTGTATGTACTGTCCACCGAAAGCGGTTCCAAGGAAACCCCGCAAGTGCAGACCGCCGCGCTCGAACAACTGCGTCAGCGCCGCGACAGTCTGACCGCCGAATTAAACCAGCGGGCCGAACTCGATCGTATCGAATATCAAGCCTTGCTGGATCGCGAGCAAGGCCTGCGGCGCGAACTGCAACAACTGGACGGCGAGATCGCCACCCAGCAGGCCCGCGTCGAAGGGTCGGCCACTAGCGCCGACCGGTTTCGGCAATTGGCCGGCAAGCATTTCGTGTCGCCGGTACAAATCCAGCAAAAGCAGGACGAATGGCTGGACAACCAAGGCAAGCTACAAGCCTTGCAACGCAACCGGCTCACCGCGCAACGAGATTTGCAATCCACCCAAACCGACATCGCCGGCAGTCGCTTGAAGTTCCAGAATCAGCGCGCCGCGATCGAACGTAACATTTCCGAATTGAACCAAAAAATCACCGAATCCGAATCGCGCCGCACCATCGTCATCAGCGCGCCGGGGGACGGCACGGTGACCGCGATCTTGGCCGAACGCGGTCAAGTCGCCAATCCCGCCAATCCGCTGTTGTCGATCTTGCCGGCCGGCGCGGCCTTGCGGGCGCAATTGATGGTGCCGTCCAGCGCGATCGGCTTCGTCGAGACCGATCAAACCGTATTGATCCGCTACCAGGCCTTTCCTTACCAACGCTTCGGCAGTTACAGCGGCCGCATTGTCGAAATCGCCAAGACGCTGATTAGTCCCAAGGATGCCGACCTGCCGATCGAGCTGCAAGAGCCGGCGTATCGGGTGACGGTGGCCTTGGACCGGCAAGCGGTATCGGCTTACAAACAAGCGCTGCCGCTGCAATCCGGCATGCGCCTGGATGCCGATATTTGCTTGGACACCCGCCGCTTGATCGATTGGGTGTTCGATCCGCTGTACAGCTTAACCGGGAGAGTCTAAATGAGCGCGCCTATCGGGCTAAATTTCTCCGGCGGCAAGCGCACGCCGCTGATCTTGCAGACCGAAGCCGCCGAGTGCGGCTTGGCCTGCTTGGCGATGGTGGCCTCGTATCACGGCCATCGAGTTGATCTGGCTAGTCTGCGCCACCGCTTCGCGCTGTCGTTGAAGGGCGTGACCTTGAATCAGTTGATCGGCATTGCGGACCAATTGCAGCTGGCCTCCCGGCCGGTGCGCATCGATTTACCGGACTTGAGCCGTTTGACCTTGCCGGCCATCCTACACTGGGATTTCAATCATTTTGTGGTGCTGACTCGGGTCGATAGCGGCCGGCTGGATATTCTCGATCCGGCCCAGGGCGCGCGCCGTGTGACTTACGCCGACGTCTCCAAACATTTTACCGGTGTCGCGCTGGAACTGGCGCCGACCCGCGAATTCGTGCCGCGCCAGGAACGCCGGCAAATCGAACTTTCCCGCCTCATTGGCCAGTTGGACGGTGCCGCTCGCGCTATCTGGCAAATCGTGACCTTGGCCTTGGCCATCGAAGTGTTTGCCATCGTAGCGCCTTTTTTTCTGCAACTGGTGGTCGATCAAGCGGTAGTGGCCGGCGACCGGCATTTGCTGACGGTGCTGGGATTGGGATTTTCGTTATTGATGCTGATTCGGGTCGCGGTCACCGCGCTACGGTCCTGGTGGGTGCTGATCTTGAGCAACTCGGCCAATTTGCAGTTATTGAGCAATCTGTTCGGCCATTTGCTGCGGCTACCGATGACGTATTTCGAGAAACGCCATCTGGGCGACATCGTGTCGCGCTTCGAATCGATGAACGCGATTCAGCGCACGCTGACCGGCAGTTTTTTGGAGGCGATTCTCGACGGCATCATGGCGGCCGTCACGTTGGTGATGATGTGGTTTTACAGCGGACCGTTGGCCTTGGTCGTGGTGGCGGCGGCGGTCGGTTACGGCTTGCTGCGCTTGGCTTTGTTCAGACCGCTGAAAGAGGCGACCGAGGAGCAGATTCTGCGCGGCGCCAAGCAACAAAGCAATTTGTTGGAAACGGTGCGCGGCATGCAAAGCGTCAAGTTGTTCAATCGTCAATTGCAGCGCCGGGTGCAATATCAAAACCTGTTGGTCGAGCACTTTAATGCCGGCATTCGGGTCCAAAAGCTGGGTTTGTTGTATCGGACCTGCAACGGCTTGCTGTTTGGTATTGAGAATGTGGCGGTGATTTGGTTGGGCGCCTTGTTCATTCTCGACGGCGGATTTTCGGTGGGGATGCTGTTTGCGTTTATGTCGTTCAAGGACCAGTTTACCGACCGGGTCGGCGGCTTCATCGAAAAAGGCATCGAATTCAAGATGCTGGCGCTACATACCGAACGGGTCGCCGATATTGCGTTGCACGAAACCGAAGCCGAGCGCTTGGCGGCGATGCCCGCCGAGGACAGCCGGCTGCCGGCGATTAAAATTGAGAATCTGGAATTCCGTTACGCGCCGGGCGAACCGGCGGTCCTGCAAAATCTGAATCTGGAAATCGCCGCCGGCGAATCGGTGGCCATCGTCGGGCCGTCCGGTTACGGCAAAACCACGTTGGCGAAGCTGATCCTCGGCCTGTTGCAACCGGTGCAAGGCGAGATTTGGGTAGCCGGCACCCGTTTAAGCCAAATCGATACCCGCGTCTACCGCGACACGGTGGCGGCGGTGATGCAGGAAGATCAGTTGTTCGCCGGCTCCATCGCCGAGAATATCTGTTTCTTCGATGCCGCGCCCGACCAGGCCTGGATAGAGACGTGCGCGCAATTGGCGGCGGTGCATCACGACATTGCCGCGATGCCGATGGCCTATAACACCTTGATCGGCGACATGGGCACGGTCTTGTCGGGCGGCCAGAAACAACGGGTGTTGCTGGCCCGCGCGCTGTATAAACGCCCGAAAATTCTGATCCTCGACGAAGCCACCAGTCATTTGGATGTGGCCAGGGAAAAATCGGTCAACGCGGCGATTGGCCAACTCAAGTTAACCCGCATCATCATCGCTCACCGTCCGGAAACGATAGCGTCGGTGGATAGGGTGATCGACCTGCAAGCCTTGGCGCAAGCCGACGCTCCCGCGCCGAACACAAAGGTATCGGCTTGATGGTTTCCGCTTCCGTGGGACTGTCCTCGAAGCAGCCGGTTGAAAGCAGCGGCGGCAGTCTCGGGCCGTCGGTCTTTGTTAAACGGCAAGTCCTCCGCGTCAGCCGAACTGGCTTGAATCGAGCGATTCCCGGTCAACCGAGATCACCGCTAAAACCTGGCTTGGCATTCAGTCCGAAATGATTCGCGGGCCGAGCTTGACTCTAACGCGCCAAGTTGGCTAAGTTAGTCCGGACCGCCGCGCCTCATACGGCGCCGCCGCTCGTCATCCAATGGAGTTTCGCCCATGTCCGAAGCCATGTCGCTCGCCGAGCGCCCCAGTGCCGCCGATAAAAAGGCCGCCCACGAATTCCTGACCGAACTGCGTACCCGCATCGCGACTCAAAGTCTGCCGTATCAATACGGTATCGAAGCCAGCGCCTTGCAAAGTCTGTTCGACTTGTTCGGTTTCGGCCGGACCGCGATCAAGGACAATCCCGGCTGCGAACTGTTTGCCGCCAAAGTCACGCAGTTGCTTAATGTCGAGTTACGGCCGGTGACTTCGAAATGGCACCGGGCCAAGGAAGCCGGCGTATTGGATTCGCGCGACGGCGCCGACGCGTTTCGTGGCGAATTGCACCGGATACAGCGGGTGCTGCGCGAATTCGCCGACGAATTCCATCAAATGGCCTACGGGACCAGTTGGCGGGACCAGGATTGTCCGGGGGCCTTGGCACAGGAAGACGTCGAGGGCTTGTTCGAGGCTTTGCGCTTCGGCATTCCCGATGCCTACTTGCCGGACGGCGACCCCAGGGAGATTAACCGAGACGAAGCCGGCGATATCGGTCAGCGCCGGAAACAGTACTTGATCGAAACGCCGGAGGGTGAGGACGCGGTTGGGCTGGCCTTGTCCGGCGGCGGCATTCGTTCGGCGACGTTTGGCCTGGGTGTCGTGCAGGTGCTGGCCGACCATCTATTGCTGCATCAGGTGGATTATCTGTCCACGGTTTCCGGTGGCGGCTACACCGGCAGTTTCATCAGCAGCCGTTTAAGCGAAGGCGTTTCGGTGTGCGATTTAGGTAAGCCGCACGGCCCGGACCCCGAGGCTATCCGCTACGTTCGACAACGCGCCAAGTTTTTGTCCGCCCAAAATCTGAAGCAAGCTTGGGGCATGGCCACCGCCACGTTGGGCGGTATGTTATTGAACTGGACGGCACCGCTGTTTGTGATTGCGGCGATGGTCGAGGCGACACGGCTCGCGCAACCCTATCTGTTCGGCATTTGGGGGGAGGCGTTGCAATATTTGGCGGCGGCGTCCGGTTTCAGCTTGATCGGTTGGGGCGTGGCGATGCGCTGGCGCCCCGACTACGCGAGCAAGGCCGGCTGGTTGCTCGGTCTATTTGCTGGCTTAACCTTGTTGGGCTACTCCGCGCAAGCCATCGGCAACGGCTATAAAGTCGCGCTGGATGTTTACGGATGGTTGAGAGCGCATTGGACTTTTCCCGCCGTCATCGGCGGCTTGGTCACCGCGACGCCGGCGGCGATGCGATTTCTGCCTATCTTCAAGGAACCCAAACTGCGGCGTATCGTGTTGCAGGTCTTGTTATGGTCGGCCGGCTTGTTGATTCCAATCTTGGGCCTGCTGCTGGGTTACGCGCTGTGGCACTTGCGGACCATCAACGTGGCGGTACCGGTAGTGGAATGCGTACCCGGCGACTGGGCGCTGCTGGCTATCCTGGTCGCCTCCGGCGCTATCGCCTTTCTGGTGCTGAATATTAATTTGACCGGTCCGCACCGCTTGTACCGGGACGGCTTGTCCCGGACGTTTATCGGCACGGTCGAGCAGCCATATCAGACCGTCGAGTTGGCGAAACTGAATAGCGGAAACCAGGCGCCTTATCATCTGGTGAACACCGCGCTAAACCTGCCGTCCAGCGAACGCCCCAATCTGCAGGATAGACGTTGCGACTTCTTTTTGTTTTCCAAGTACTGGATGGGCGCGCCTTCGGTCGGATACGCCGAAACAACGCGTTGGCGGGCCAACGGCAAACCGGTGGATCTGGCCACCGCGATGGCGACTTCGGGCGCCGCGCTTTCCGCTCACATGGGTTTGGGCGCGATGCCGACGCTGACAGCGTTGTTGGCGGTACTAAATTTACGATTGGGATTCTGGATCAAGAATCCACGGATATGGTCGCCGTTTTCGGAACCCGGCTTCTTGTGCTTGATTCGGGAAATGTTCGGTGTCGGGATGTCGGAACGCAAGGCTTGGCTGAATCTGTCCGACGGCGGGCATATCGAGAATATGGCGGTGTACGAATTGTTGCGGCGGCGCTGTAAATTCATCGTCTGCGTGGACGGCGAGGCCGATCCGGGATTTGGCTTCGGCGGTTTGATGACTTTGGTACGCCACGCCCAAATCGATTTCGGCGTGCGCATCGATCCTGTGTTGGACGACATCCGCCCGAATCCGGCCAGCGGTTTCAGCCGGAGCCACGCCCATTTTTGCGTGATTGACTATCCTGCCATCGATGCCACGCCGGCCGGTACCGGTTTCTTGTTGTACTTGAAACTGTCGGTCACCGGCAACGAGCCGGCGCTGATCGAACGCTACCGTCTGAACCACCCGGATTTCCCGCACCAAACCACGCTGGACCAATTCTTCGACGAAGAACAATTCGAAGCCTACCGGCAACTTGGCGTGCATATCGCCGAAGGTTTGTTTTCCAGCGCGTTGGTTGGCGATACGCCACCCGAGACCATCGCCGCTTGGTTCGAACGCTTGGCGGGGAATTTGTTGCTACCAAGTCGCGCGCGGTAGCGCTTGGTTTGAATGGAGTTACATCCTAGCGTTCTTGAAAAGATTTTCGCCCCGGAAAATGAAAACGATGGGCGTGGGTGCGGCTTTAGCCGCGATCGAGGGCGTTCCGACATTGGTACGCCCATACGTTGCCCAACGATTTCCTTAAGTAATAAGCGAAGCGCTGGCTGAGCGGAGCCGAAGCCGGCGGGCGCTTCGGCTCCGCTCCACGACCAAGCCGAAGACGCGACCGGGTCTTCAACGCAACCGCCGTCATGCCCGCTGGGAAGCGGGCATTCAGTGTCACGGATGGCAAGCTTCGATCCATCCGGGGCATTTACCCGTAGCCGCGCGAAAGCCAGTCCCCACCGAAACGACGAGCACTACCGAGAATCCGGCAAAGTAGAGCTAGTCGGCGGCAAAACAATAGAAATAGCCGGCCCCGCCGGTAGCGACCAGGTTTTCCTGGCTGCAACCCCGGCTGTCGTGGGTTGAGTTCCACGACACGTTACCGCCGGTGCGGCCGCCGTTGGTGCGGTCGAAATGGCCGACGCGGACCGTGCCTTCGCCGCTGCTCGTGTAATTTTTGCAGGTGTGGTCGGCGGCATCGGTATACGCGGTGCCGTCCGGTTTAGACCCAGTCAGGATATCGTGCTCGTTCGGCGTGTCGCCGACGCCTTTCAGCGCTTCGCCTTTTTCGGTGTACGCGGTCTTTTTATGCAGATTGTTACCCAGTTGCGCCAGTTCCAAGGTATCGCCGTGCAAATGCGCGACGTCGTTCGCGACGATGACGCCGGCGGCATTGGCCCAAGGGCCTTTACCGATGCGGTCGCGGGCATTGACGGCGGGCTGGCCGCCGCTGGGCTGAGTGCTGAGATATGCATGCCAGGTTCGGTGGCCGGCACCGACCGCGCCGGCCAGTTGTTGGCAATGAGCATCGGCGCCGGCTAAGCCGCCCAGGTCGGCGCCCTTGCCCAGTCCGGTACTGGTCACGAAAAAGCCTAAGGGAGGTTTGGGAGCTTCCGGCGCTTGTTGAGCAAGGGCGGCTTGACTGCCTAAAAGCCACAGGCCGGCAACGAAACAAGTTTTCTTCATGTGATGTTCTCTCAATTGGAATGAATACGGCAGGCTCACTGTTAAGCCTACAGCCAGGCACGGCGGCAGTTATCGTGCCAACTGCTCGAATCGCGCGGTGACAGGCGGAAACCAGTTTCCGAGGGTGTTGGGCTGTTGTTACTCGAGCAGGTATTGCTGGCGACATGCTGAAAAATCAGCAGTGGTTGGCCGCGATCGAGCGTTGCCCGCCAACGTGCGTACAGGCGGAAACGCCGAGTGAAAACCCGGAGTCTGTACTAAGCTGGACAGCGTTTTCACCGCGACATCCGAGGTCAGTCCTTTGAACCAGTCCGCTTATTTCTTCGACTCGGACGGCGCTTTCGTCGTCGAGCAATACAACGACCAAGCGCCGTTCGCTAGTTTTCTGCCGGGCATCGCCGGCGTTTCGGGTCGTCCGGCCTGGGCGTTTTACGTCAATCGAGGTCAGGCCATCGCCAGTTTCGGTGTTCGCAACAAGGACGGCGCGTTTCTGGAGTTTTTTCCGGCCGACAAAGCCTATCAACTGACCGCATCGCGCGGTTTTCGTACCTTTCTGAAGATAGGTGACGGTCCGACCGCGATTCGCCACGAGCCTTTCCAGCGCAACGCCGGCACCGATGTGCGGCAACGTTTATATGTGTCGGAGCACGAAGTCGGTGTCGAGGAATCTCACCCGCGCCTGGGCTTGCGCATCCGCGCCGATATGGCGACTCTGCCGGAAGCAGCGGTGGCCGGGTTGCTGCGCCGAGTCGAAATCACCAACACCTCGCCGGTCAGTGTGCATATCGAAGTCGTCGACGGCTTGCCGCAAGTGCTGCCTTACGCGATGAATCAATGGATACTCAAATTCATGAGCCGCACCTCGGAAGCCTTTATGCGCGTCGAGGACGTCGCCAGCCGGGTAGCCTTTTATCGGCTACGAGTGTGGCCGACCGACAGTCCGCAAGTCGAGCCGGTCGTGGCCGGCAATTTCTTTGCCGGATTCCGGGACGGCCTGTTGACTCCGGTCATCGTCGATCCGGAACGGGTGTTTGGCTTGGCCGGGGATTTCTCGAAGGCGGAACGCTTCTTCGCCGACTCCGCGCTGGATTTGGATCGTCAAGTGGCCGGTAACCGCACCCCGTCGGCCTTCCAAACCCTGAGGTTAGAGGTGCCGCCCGGTGCCAGCCACGTGTTTTACGGGGTCTACGGCCATGCCGCTTCGCCCGAGGTTTGCCTATCCTTTGTCGCCGAGGCCGCCGAGGCCGGCTATTTTGAAGCTAAGCGCGAGGCCAACCGGCGTTTGCTGGATAGAATCGGTCAAAAGGCGTTTACGGCCACCGCTAAGCCTCTGTTCGACGCGCACGTCCGCCAGTGTTACCTGGACAACGGTTTGCGCGGCGGCTTCCCGACAGCGGTGCCGGGCGGGGCGTTGCTGTATTTGTTCGGCCGTAAACACGGCGACCTGGAGCGCGATTACAACGACTTTTTATTGCAGGACTCGCCGTATTCCGAGGGGAACGGCGATTTTCGCGACGTGCTGCAAAACCGCCGGGTCGATCTGTTCTTTGAACCGGCACTGGGTACCCGCAACATTCGCTATTTTTTCAACCTGATCCAGCCGGACGGTTACAACCCTTGCGCGTTACGCAACAGCCGCTTCGTGGTCGATGCGCCGGAGCGTCTGGCGGAGCGCTTCGCCGGTCTGCCGGCCGTGGCGGCACTGTTGGCCACCGAGTTCAAATACGCGGAACTTTGGCAAGTGCTGAGCGAGGCTGGCGCCGATGTCGAAGACTTGATCGCCGCGATCCTGGTCGAGGCCCGCGAAGTGGAGGATGCCGAATTCGACCGCGGCTACTGGTCCGACCATTGGACTTATCTGGTCGATTTGTTGATCGCCTACCGGGCGATCTTTCCGGAGCGGCTGACCGACTTGTTGCTGGAAACCGGCTATAGCTTTTTCGAGGCCAGCCACTTTGTCGCGCCGCGTACCCAAAAGAGCGTACTGACCGCCCACGGGGTTCGCCAATACGGCGCGGTGCGATTCAGCGCCGACAAGCAAGCGATCATCGCCGCGCGAGCTGCCGATAAGCATCGGGTTCGCGACCGGCACGGCTTGGGTGAGGTCGTCTATACCAGCTTGCTGGGCAAGATTTTGACCTTGGTCGCCAACAAGCTGGCAACGCTGGACCCGGCCGGCATCGGCATCGAAATGGAGGCCGACCGGCCTGGCTGGTGCGACGCGTTGAACGGTCTGCCCGGCATTTTCGGTTCTGCGGTCAACGAGACGATAGAACTGCTGCGCTTGGTGGATTTCACCCGGCTGGCGCTGGACAGCCTGGACGGAAGCTGCGATTTGCCGATGGAACTGGCGGAATTCATCGCCGGCTTACAAGGCTTGCTGGCGGAGCCGGAACCCAGCGCCGAGTGGTTTTGGCGCGACAGCGGCAATCTAAAGGAAGTTTATCGGGCGCGCGTATTCATGGGCTTTGCCGGCGAACTCAGGACGGTAGGCTTGGCCGAATTGCGCGAGTTTCTGGCCGAGGCCAGCCGGCATCTGACCGCCGCGATCGAAAAAGCTCGGATGCCGCAAGGCATACACACTTATTACTCATACGAAGCCAGCGATTACCGAGCGCTGGAAGGCGACAAGGCCGAAGTGCTTGGCTTCGAACAGCATACCTTGCCCCTGTTCCTGGAAGGCTTCGTGCATGCCTTGCGGATCGCCGGGCCGGACGAGGCGCGCCGCTTGTACCGCGCCGCGCGCGCTTCCGCGCTGTTCGATAGCAAACTGGGCATGTACCGCTTGAATGCACCGCTGGGCGACGATGCGTTGGCCTTGGGACGGATCGGCGTGTTCAATGATGGTTGGCTGGAAAACGGCTCGATTTTTCTGCACATGCACTATAAATTTGTGTTGGAAATGCTCAGGGCCGGGCTGGTCGACGAATTCTATGCCGACCTCGAAAAACTGCTGGTGGCCTTCCGCGATCCAGCGGAGTATCAGCGCAGTCCCATCGAAAACTCCAGCTTCCTGGTCTCCAGCGGCTTCGACGTCGATCCACGTCAACACGGTCGCGGCTGCGTGGCCCGCTTGTCCGGTTCGACCGTCGAATTATTGCATCTGTGGACGCACTTGTTTCTCGGTCCCCAGCCCTTTGCGTGTCGGAACGGGGAACTCTGTTTCGCGCCGGCGCCGCTACTGGCCGGGACGATGTTCGCCGCCAATTCGCGAACCGTGAGCCCATTTGGGTACGACGAGATTCTGCCGGCCGACAGCGCAGCGATGGTCTTGTTTGGAAGCACGCTGCTGGTATATATCAATCCAAGTCGGCGGGACAGTTTCGGAATCAGCGCCGTTCAGCCGCTACGCTATCGCTTGTATGACGGGAATCGGGGCTCGAGGATCGTCGAAGGCGGTAGCTTGCCGGCCAGTATGGCGCAAGCGCTGCGGGATGGGCAAATTCGGCGAGTGGACGTCGAATTGGGCTAATGGAAAGTTCTCGGCCGATTCGAAATGCCGCCGCTTCGGGTTGCGTTGGTCGTCGCTACGGTCGGGCCTAAGCCTGACTGGCGCATCAAGGTCCGGCGTTTTCTGGCGAATTTGCCGGTTTTCGAAATCAGTTGCTTTCACTCTGCCAGCCTATCTTACTCGGGCTGGGGTACGCCGAGACGAATACGGTGGCCGACATGCTGTTCGCCAGCTCAGTAGACCTCGACATTCGGCGCGGCCAACGACAAGCGATGTAGGGGCCAAAATCACCGCGAGTTCCGGAGCGCTAACCGATTAAAGTTGGCGGGCGTAAAGACGCCAGGAAAATTAAACCTTCCGACGCTATGGAGCCTGAGCAATTCTGGGGTTGGGATCGATTGCCGCATGCTGTTTAGACGGGGGCCGATGACGACTTGGCAATTAGGCTGCGGATGAAACGCCGATTGACAGCGTGGCTATTAAGCGCGGAACACGAAAGCAGCGTTGGTCGTCGATTACAAACAGCTAATTGAGATCAGCTTAATGCCGTTTTTGGCGGTTCTTTGGCTTTGTTCAATTGCGCTAGAAAATAGGTTTGGTAGTTCCAGTTGATTCTGGGTGGAGGCGGGGTTTTGATTTGAGGCATTGCATTACTTCATTTGTGGAAAGCTTGCAGTCTACACTAAAAACCCAGCCGACCGCAGGTTTCATTTACTGAGCGCGACGGTTTCAGGCGAAATATGCTCGAAATGACCGCGAATCGGAAAAAACTCCGTACTTGGAAGCGGGCTTCCCACGCACAATGGGCTCAAAGACTAAGCAAGGCTAAACCGGTTTTTCTGTGGTAACGACCAAGATGGTATCGCCGTCTTGATAACCGAGTACCGACGCAATCATCGTAATGTCCAGTATTTGCTTATTGCGTGTCAGGCGCTGGCTTTGCGTAACCTGATAGTTGGATTTGCCGGACGTGATACTTTGAAACATTTCGCGGGCTTCAGTGCGGAGATAATCCGGCACCAAGCTGTCAAACTTCATGCCAATGGCCTCCGATCGGCTCCATCCGTACAGCGATTCCGCACCGGTATTCCAAGCGACGATACTCCCCTCGAAATCAATGACGATGATCGCTTCGTCAACATCCATCAGAAGCGTGGCCAATTTTTGAATGCAGCTGATGCAATGGCGTTTGTCTATTAAAAGATGGCTTCTGAGATCGCGTTCGGTCAATGCAAAGATTTGGCCGGCATCGTTTTGCGATGAAAGCAAGGTGGCCGACACCGAGACATCAATGACTTCTCCGTGGCGGTTCAGACGTTTGCTATCGAATTGGGTAACTTGTTCGCCCTGTTGGAGCTTATCGAAGACGCCGCGCATGCGCGGACGTTCAGCCAACGGCACCAGACTTTCGAAACGCATTTGCAGCGCTTCCTGCGAGCTCCAGCCGTATAAATTTTCCGCGCCGCGATTCCAGGTAATAAATTTGCCCGTATCGTCCAGCAGAGTAATCGCGTCCGCCGAATCATTGACAAAACTGGCCAAACGTTGGGTTTCCAATTCGGTTTGTTGGCGCAGACTCAGTTGAGTTTGCTTTAACAGATCGATATCGACAAAGGTCAGAATGACGCCGGAATAGATTCGGTCGGATACGGCGTAGGGAATAATCCGCATGAAGTACCAATTGCCGTGTTGATTTTGAACCTCGGATTCCAAAATAATCTTTTTTTCGACAACCTTGCCGATTAAATCCTCGAGGTCGATATCGCGAATCGAATGGGTCAGGTGAAAGAACGGCCGGCCGATGTCGTTTTCGACAATATGGAACAGGCTTTGCAGCTTGTGGGTGAAGCGGCGAATATCCAGATTTTCGTCCAGAAACAAGATCCCGATATTGGTGCTATTGAACAAGTTGTCGAGATCGTTGTTCAGAATGGTCAATTCGGTAATTTTGCTCTGATGTTCGGCGTTGACCGTATACAACTCTTCGTTAACGGATTGCAGTTCTTCGTTGGTGCTCTGCAATTCTTCGTTACTGGCCAGCAATTCTTCGTTGGTCGCCTGCAATTCCTCGTTGGAGGTTTCCAACTCTTCAACGGTGGCTTGCAGGTTTTCGCGAGTCAGTTGCAGTTCATGCTCCAGATCATTGATACGCTGGGCGGCATCCTGGTTAATATCGAAATTGTCGGCGACGAAGCCTATATCCTGGGTGGCATGATGATCAGCCTCGAAGATCAGAATGGCAATCAGGGTTTCTTGGCTTTTGCGGCCGGGAAGCAACCTAATATGAATATTCAGCGTCCGAGCTTTGTCTTTTTCGCGTAATTTGATGTTGGACATGTTGATGCTGTCGCCGCTTTTCAGCGCTTTCCGCACACCGGTCGCAATTGGAATCGACAAATCCTTGCTGACCAGTTTGGTAATATCGGTGACTAGCTTGCCGCTGGGATAGCTCAGGTAGCGCTGAGCGTCGCCAAAGATGTGGGATATTTCCATGTTTTCGTTGACGATCATCGTGAACGGCAGTATGTCTTTGGTCAGCGCGTTGAAAAAGCGTTCCAGAATCTTGTCGTCTTGATAGCGATTGGCGAAGTTGCGACCCGATTGTGGCGAATTCGCGCGGAAAGAGGTCATCAGTGCCGGCGGCGGGTCCATGCTGCTAATGCCCAAGGTCCGATATTTACCTCGGGCCCGGTATATCTTGCCTTTCGGACTGATCATGTCGAAATAATCGACCATTTCGCCGATGGATTCGCTGGTGCCGAGCATCAACAGGCCGTCTTTGACCAGTGAAAAATTAAACAGCTCGAGTATCTTTTTTTGCAGGACCGGCTGTAGATAAATCAATAAGTTTCGGCAACTCAACAAATGAATATTCGTGAACGGCGGGTCCTTGATCAGGTTGTGTTGGGCAAATACCACCATTTCGCGGATCGATTGCGAAATTTGAAAGCTGTCTTCCTTGCGCGAAAAATATTTGACCAGCAAATGCGAAGGCACATCGGCGGCGATACTCTCGGGGTATAAACCGGTGCTGGCTTTTTCCACGGCTTTGGCATCGACATCGGTGGCAAATAATTTCATTCGGAAGAAATGCCCGGAATATTCTCGATACTCCGCCAACATAATCGCCAGCGAATAGGCTTCCTCGCCAGTCGAGCAGCCGGCGATCCAAATCCGAATTTCGTTGTTGGTCAGCGATTTGACCAAGGGCGTCAGCCATTTGCCGCGGATTTCTTCGAATACAAAGTCGTCGCGGAAGAAGTTGGTGACGCCGATCAGCAACTCTTGAAATAGCGCGGACACTTCTTGCGAATTATCTTCCAATAGATTGCGGTATTCCTTGAGGTCGCGGCATTGGTTGATCGAGATGCGGCGTTCAATGCGGCGGACTATGGTGTTGGGTTTATAAAACGTGAAATCGACTTTGTGCTTGTCGCGCAGCAACGCGAATATCCGCGTCAAATCGCTGTCTTCCGAGTGGATGGTGGCTTCTTGAACGGCATAGGGATGCTTGACGAATGCCATCAACTGTTTCGGCATGTCTTCGGGCGGCATTATAAAGTCGACCAGGCCGGTGGCGATGGCGTTGCGCGGCATACCGTCGAATTTAGCGCTCTCCTCATCCTGAACCATGACCATGCCGCCATGTTCCTTGATGGCGCGAATGCCGCGAGTGCCGTCGCTGCCGGTGCCGGAGAGAATGATGCCGACCGCGAATTCGGAAACATCCTCGGCCAACGAGCGCATGAAGATATCGATCGGAAGATTGAGTTCGTTGGTGTGGTTTTGATTGTTCAACAGCAGATGGCCGTGAAACATCGTCAGGTTTTTGCGCGGTGGAATCAGGTAAACATGATTCGGCTCCACCTTCATGCCTTCTTCGATTCTCAGCACCGGCATTAGGGTGTGCTTCGATAACAGCTCCACCATCAAACTTTTATAGTCGGGCGACAGATGTTGGACGACGATAAAGGCCATGCCGGTATCCGGCGGCATTTTTTTAAAGAAACTTTCGATGGCTTCCAAACCGCCGGCGGAGGCGCCGATGCCTACGACGTATTGCGGCTCCTTCTTGTCATTGGGTGTCTTCATCGGTTCACGGCGCGGAGTAATCGGTGGCGGGAGTAGTTTCCAAGGCTGGGCGGAAGGCGCGGTATTAGGCTTAGGTCGGGATTAGGCGACTCCGTCGGAACAGATTGCTTGTCATGGCTGTCAGGCGCGCCGCGCTGAGTCTATCGATGCTTAAACGGCGTTTTCTTTCCAGCCTTGCAAGGCGGAAAGCGGAATTCCAGCGGAAAGGTATCGTGGTTGGCTTTACACTGTCATCGAGGTAAATCATCACGGCAATTCGATTTTGGTTGTTCTCGGGCCGCGGAGTCTAAACGAAACCGAGAGCGCCGATGGTGGAAAGCGTTGATTCGCAACGATACCTACGGTGGCGCCATGGACTAAGCCGCGCGAACAAGACGCTATAAATCGTTGACGTCCGCGACGGTGATGATCAATGTTTGGTCGGGTTGGTTCATTAGCGCGACCACATCGTCGCCGCCGATTTTTTTGCCCGACATTTTGACTTTCAACGCTACGTTTTTTCTGCCGTTCACGCTCAACACCAGCGACTTGCCGTCAGGGTTCTTGAAAAAGCTGTCGAAGCGCGAATTGAAAAGCACTTTATCGTCTTCGAGTATGACCGATGACAAGTGTTTTTTAACAAGTCGCCCTTTTTCAATACCGAGCCATTCCAGGAGGGTGTCATTGACCTGTTCCACAAAGCCGGTCGAGTTCACAATCACAATGCCGACCGGGAGTTGATGGAACAAGTAGTGGTAATTGTTTCTTGAACGGGTAAGTTCTTCTTGAGCGGTACGCAATTCCTGATTTTGCATTTTGAGCTCGATCTGATGAATTTGCAGATCATAGAAAATGCGTTGAATTTCATCTGGCGTGATCTGGCTAATTTCTTCCGGCGTGAAATCGATGATGTCTTCGGCCCTGTCGTTAATCTTCAGCAAATAATCCGCCATGGCAATTCTCCTATTGAAGTAATACACGTTTTCCAGTTCGTGACTGATCCGAAAGCTTACCAGAAAGCAATAAAGTTACAACGACTGTTAATGAACGAACGAAGTCTGGAACGGGCGTGGGAGTAAGGACGGGTCGCTGAATAGAACTGTGTTATTTAACATATATTGGGCCAAATCACGTATTTGTTACCCGAAACACGGGGCGGCGATTGACCAGAGAATGTTGATTTCTATCGAGTAATGCTTTCAGGTGCGACTTGTGCTTGCCGACAGCACGACCGGTAACTCACACACCGCCATGGCAGACCATTCCGTTCCGACAAAATCATCGAAAACGTTAACGCATCAAACCAGCTTGACAGCCGCGCGGATTGCCGAATTTCTCGACCAGCATCGCGATCAGCTCAGCCGTTTTATCCTGCGCAGGCTGGGATCGGAAGAGATGTCGGCGGATATCCTGCAAGAAGCCTATCTGCGCCTAAGCCGGCACGGCGCGCCGGAACGCATCGAGAACCCGCGCGCTTTTGTGTATCGGGTCATCGGCAATTTGGTGATCGATTATCAGCGGCTGAGTGCAAATCGCTTGATGCAGGATATCGACGAAGTCAATCTGCACGCTATCGCCGCTCCGGCACCGGGGCCGGAACTTAGATACGAACACCAGCAACGCTTGCAAGCGATGCAGCAAGCAATGGCCGAATTGCCCGACGATTGCCGCTTGGCGTTTTATTGGAATCGCGTCGAGGGCCTCGGTCATGCGGAAGTCGCCGCGCGCCTGAATATCTCGGAAAGCATGGTGGCCAAGCACCTGGCCAGAGCCATGCGACATTGTCGGGACCGCCTGAAAGGCTATTAGACGCCTGCCGGCCACCGAACTCGAATTTTGCGGCAAGATGGCTAGGCAATCCCGTCATAATACTGTTCGAACCGCGATCCAGCACCGATGACTAAAGCGTCCGTTTCCGAAATCACCGTATTATCCGATCAAGCGATCGATTGGGTGATTCGCTTGCATGCCGGTAATGCCGGTGACCGCGAGCGACGGCTGGCCGCCGAGTGGTGCAATCGGAGTGCTGCCCATCTACGTGCATTTCGCGACGCTGAAAGGTTATGGTTGGAAATGGGTCTGGCCGCGAGACCGGCGGAAGACTCGGCGCGCCCGCCGACGCGGCCGGATGACGTCAAACCAGGTACTTTCGGGGCTTTGCGGGTCTTGGCCGTCGCTGCGGTATTGGCATTCGTCGCCGTGCTTCCGTTCTTGGGCATGGCCGATGCCTGGTTTAGCGATTACCACACCGGCGTTGGCGAGCAGCAAACCGTCAGGTTGGCCGACGGCAGCGTTGTGTTTTTGAACACCGATACCGCGTTGGATGTGCGCTATACCGCTAGCGGCCGCCAATTGACCTTGAAGCGCGGCCAAGCCTTGTTTCGGGTTGCCGCCGATGTCGGCAGGCCGTTCGAGGTGGCGACCGACTCGGCGGTGGTCAAGGCCTTGGGTACCGTGTTCGAAGTCTGGCAACAGGACGCCGCTACTCGGATTAGCGTAAGCGAACACGCCGTCGCGGTTAAAGGCTTGGCGGACGCCGATTACCGCGCCGATAGCCGCGTCGAGGCCGGAAATCAGGCGGTTTATCGCGCGCAAACCGGTCTGCAAGCGGATTTGGGCGTCGATGCCGGGCAAGTGTCTGCCTGGCAGCGCGGCAAGCTGGTGTTCAAAAACCGGAGCTTGGCTGAAGTAGTGGCGGAGTTGGACCGTTATTTTCCCGGCACCATCCTGATCGCGGACGCCAAGCTAGCGCAATTTCGGGTCAGCGGCGTGTTCCCGCTGAACGATGCCGACGCCGCGCTGGGGATGATAGAGCACATCCTGGCGATTAAAGTCAGCCGATTGACGCCTTGGTTGGCGGTGTTGCACGGCTGAGCGCGGACTTTGCTTGGGTGAACGCCGGGGCGATAGCCGGAACGTCCGATGCAGACGATCGATCGGCTCGCTAGCCAAACGCATCAACGCGCGGAGGCTGCGTTTGGTTAACGACCTGGCTGGCTTACGTTGCCGGCGATCGGCGGTATGGCCTGCCGCTTCTGCAACAGGCAGACGCGGCTCCTCGCAAAAAATTTCGGTGTTCGTTACAAGATCGTTCCGCTCGTCCGTCTTAACGAAGACGCGGCATAGGCGCCGCCTTAACGTTAAGGAATCGACATGAAACTTCATCCGCAAACCCTCACTGCCGCCGAGCGCGCGTTCCGGCTCCGTAGGACGGCCTCGGCCCTGATGGCCGGCTGCGTCAGCCTGGCGGCGCTGGCCGACGAGCTTCGGCAATTCGATATTCCGGCGCAAGCCTTGGACGGCGCGTTGACCCAACTGGCCGATCAGGCCGATCTGCGTTTGCTGTATCCGGCCGAGTTGGTCGCCAAATTGCGTTCGCAGCCGCTGACCGGTCGCCATGCGCCGGAACAGGCGTTGCAAATCCTGCTGCACGCTTCGGGCTTGAGCGCTCGGAAGACCGCCGAACACACCTTTACCGTGGAAGCCGCGCCGGCCAAGCAGTCGGCCGAACCGCAATCGGCGGCGACGATGCCGGCGGTCTCGGTGGTCGGCGAAGCGGTCTACGATCTTAACTCGCCGGACAATCGGGACTACGCCGTGCGCACCGCCGCCAGCGCCACCAAAACCGATACACCGTTGATGGAAACGCCGGTCAACATCCAGATCATCCCGAAAGCGGTCTTGAACGATCAACAAATCATCCAGATGACCGATGCGTTGAAGAACGTGGCCGGCGCCACGGTCAGCCACGGGTCCGGCGGCTTGTCGGACGACATCTTTCTGCGCGGGTTTCGCAGCAGTACCTTTTTTCGCAACGGCTTTCGCATCGATAGCCAATTCGCGTCGATCGGTACCCGGCAAATGGCCAACGTCGAACGCCTGGAGGTCATCAAAGGTCCGGCCGCGATCATGTACGGGCGGATGGAGCCGGGCGGCATGGTCAACGTCGTCACCAAACAGCCGTTGGCGACACCGTATTACGCGCTGCAACAGCAGTTCGGATCCTTCGATTTATACCGCACGAGCTTGGACGCTACCGGCCCGCTGACCGACGACGACACCTTGCTGTACCGTTTCAACGGTTCGTTTGAAAGCAGCGCTTCGTTTCGCGATTTGGTCGACAGCGAGCGCACCTTCATCGCGCCGATGCTGACCTGGAACGTCAGCCCGCGTACGCAAATCAGTCTGGAAATGGAATATCGCCACGACAATCTGATTGACGATAACAATACTTGGCCGTATTTGAACGGCGGCTTCATCAACATGCCGCGTTCCCGCAATTTGATGGAAGCGGGTAAAGTCCGGGTCGAGGAAAAACTGATCGGGCTGAATTGGTCGCACCAATTTAACGACGATTGGAGCATCAAGCAGCGCTTTGTCGCCGATTTGCTGGATAACGTTCAGCATTGGACCAGCGCGGCGGCCGATACGTTGTTACCCGGCAACTTGCTGCCGCGCAGCCAAACTTTGATAGACGGCACTCACAACACCTACTTTACGACCCTGGACTTGACCGGTCGGTTCGCGACCGGTCCGTTGGAGCATACCTTGTTGTTGGGCGGCGACTATTACCGCGTCGATCATATTAGCGACCCGTACTCGGCCGAGTTGGCGAACATCGACGTTTACCACCCCGTCCACAACGCCGATATTGTCAGCCCTTGGGTTTCCGCTGGCTGGGGCGGCAATAATAGCGCCGATTACATCGGGATTTACGCCCAGGATCAGATCAAGCTGCCGCACGGCCTGCATGTGCTGGGCGGATTTCGTTACCAGTACGTCAAGCAGTGGGATAATTTAAGCCACACCGCCCAACCGGTGGACGACGATGTGACGCCCAGGGTCGGCGTGCTTTGGCAAGCGCAAGATTGGTTGAGTTTTTACGGTAACTACATCGAAAACTTCGGGGTGTCCAATCAGTGGGCCATCTCGGCCAGCGGCAAACCGTTACCGCCAGAGAGTGCCCAGCAGTGGGAGATCGGCAGTAAGTTCGAATTTTTCGACGGTAAATTCAGCGCCACATTGGCGTATTACGACATCACCAAACAAAACGTCGTAACCCGCGACCCGAATTCTCCGTTCAACAGCAACTTCAGTATCGCCGCCGGCGAAGTGCGTAGTCGCGGGCCGGAAGTGGACATCCGCGGCGAATTGCTGCCTGGTTGGAACCTGATCGCCACCTATTCCAACTTCGATACTCGTGTGACCAAGGACAACAACGGTTTGCAGGGCAACCGCCTATACGCGGTGCCGCGCAATGTCGGCAGTTTATGGTCAACTTACGACGTTCTGGATGGCGAATTGCGAGGCGTGAAAGTCGGTGGCGGGGTGACCATGCGCGACGGCTCCACCGACGGCACCGGCGACAACTACCAGACCGCCGGCTACGCGACCGTGGACTTGCTGGCCGCTTATTCCTGGAAGGTCGATAAATCCAAATTGACCGCGCAGCTCAATGTTTACAATTTGCTTGATAAAAGCTATTTCACCGATGCTTATATCAGCGGGGCCAGCAGTAGCCGCACCATAGGCACGCCCAGGGCATTTTTGGGTTCGATCAAGGTGGAATTTTAGCGCGGACAACGAGGAGGGGTGGCCCATCGGGCGTCGACGACCGGTCGACCATCGGGTAGGCACAGCGTTTCCTGGTTACCGACAGCGCGTGGGCTTGGCTGTGGAGACCCGCTATATCGCGTTCAACAGCGCCAATTCCGCCGGGTGCGGCGACAGGTAAAACGATTGGTCGATGAACGGGTCGGGTTCGCGGCGGAAGTGGTGTTTCAGCAGCGTTAGCGGCACGATCAGCGGGAGCAGGCCGGTTCGATAAGCTTCGATAGTTTCGACCAACTCCTGCTTGGCGTCGCTGTCCAGTTTCAGCTTCAAATAGCCCTGGATATGTTGCAATACGTTGACGTGGTTGCCTCGGGTAGCGACGACCTTCAAACAGGCCATCAAGGCCGCCAGGTAGGCGTCGGCGATTTCGGTCAGATTCGCGGCATTGGCGTCGGCGACCAGCCGGCCCAGTGCGCGGGCCTGATTTTGGTCGTGGCTCATCGCGATCAGTTTATGCCGGCTGTGGAAGCTCATCAGGCCGTGAACATTGAGGCCGGCCTCTGTCAGCTCCCGCCAACGCCGCAACACGAATACGCGCTGGATAAAGTTCTCGCGCAAGGCCGGGTCGCCGAGCCGGCCTTCCTCTTCGATCGGCAAATAGGGAAACCGGCGTTGGATAAATCCGGCGAAAATGCCGGTACCGCAACGCGCCGGTATGTCGTTTTTGTAGACCTTGACCCGCTCCATGCCGCAACTCGGCGAATCCTTCTTCAATATATAGCCGCATAGTTCGGCCAACCAGTCGGCCTGCTTTGCCGAGGCTTGTTCCAAACGCTCGGTGACGTCGAATCCGTGATCCTTGACGCCGACGCAACGTATCACGCCGGGCGCGGTTTCTCGCAGTTGCACGCAAGGGCGAGGGATGCCCAGGCCGGCTTCCACTTCCGGGCAGAAGGCGCGGAATTCGAAGTACTGGCCCAGCGTGCGTTCAATGTAGCTGTGGTATTTGTGAGCGCCGTCGTAACGGACTTCGTGGCCCAATAGACAGCTGCTGATACCGACTGGAATTTTCGTCATGGGATTTGCTCGGATGGTGGGTGCCGGTCGTAAATCAGTTGATCGGTGGCAAAGCCCAGGGTTCGAGCTTGGTCCACCAAGGCTTTTAACGTCGCGGCGGGTAATTGCGGATCGCGGGCCAGTATCCACAAATAGTCTCGGTCCGGGCCGGCGATCATCGCGTAACGATAGCCCGGTTTATCCAAGGCGATGATGTTGTAGGCGCCGTAAAACGGCCCGAAAAACGACACTTGCAAGCGGCCGACAGTGGGCGTCTCGACGAATTCGGCCCGGCCTTCGGCGCTCTCCCGCTCTCCGGCTTCCGCCGAATAACCGCTGTTCAACACCTTGACGCTACCGTCGGAATTCAGACTGTAGTCGGCGCGAATGTCGCTCAGGCCGCGTTCGAAGCGGTGGTCCAGCCGGGCGATTTCGTACCAGGTGCCGAGGTATCGGGACAATTCGAAATCCTCGACCGCGACGACGCCGTCCGGGATGCCGGTGCAGCCGGCCAGAGTCAGTAACAGTAAACAGGTTTTACGCATCGGAGTTCTCTTGGATCGGCAGCGTGGTCAGCGCCTTGAATTGGGCTTTGATTAACCGGCTTTGGGTGCCGTGCTCGACGATCGGTGGCGGATAAGCGCCGGCCAGCGGTTGGCTGGCCCATTGGTGTATCACCTTCGCCGAATAAGCCCGCAATTCCGGCAACCAGGTTTTGATGTAGTCGCATTGCGGATCGAATTTTTGCTGTTGCAGCCAGGGGTTGAAGATCCGGAAATAGGGTTGGGCGTCGCATCCGGTGGACGCCGCCCACTGCCAATTGCCGTTGTTGACGCAGGGATCGTAATCCAGCAGATGTTGGGCGAAATAGCGTTCGCCCCAGCGCCAGGAAATATGTAAATCCTTGACCAGAAAGGACGAGACCACCATCCGTAAGCGGTTGTGCATCCAGCCGGTTTGCTTCAATTCGCGCATCGCCGCGTCGACGATCGGGAAGCCGGTCAAGCCCTTGGTCCAGGCCGTGAAGTCGTCAAGATTATTGCGCCAGGGCACGGCGTCGTAGCGGCGGTCGAAAGCCTGCCCGAACACGTGCGGAAAGCGATAGGCGATGTGGCTGAAAAAATCGCGCCAATACAATTGTCGCAGCAACGGATGTTCCGGCCCTAATTGATGCTGAATCGCGGCGTATGCCTCGCGGACCGAGCAGGTGCCGAATTTTAGGTGTACCGACAACCGGCTGGTTTGGGCCAGTGCCGGGAAATCGCGGTTTTGCGCGTAGTCGCGACAGCTCGACACGGCTTGCAGACTTTGCAACGCGCTGGCGCGGCCGCCGGCAATCGGGTTGCGATGCGGACGCCGGTAGCGTTCCGGTAAATCGGCATCGTCGCCGGCCAGAGTGTCGGTATACCAACCCCCGTCGGCCAGCGCGGCCGGCGCAGCGACCGGTATTTGCCGGGCTCGCCGGTAAAACGGGGTGAATACCTGAATGGGATTACCTTTAGCACTGGCGATTTGTTCCGGCTCGGTCAGCAGCAGGTCGTTGGTGATGTGCAAGGCCACGCCCAACGCATTGCAGCATTCGCGGATTTCGGCATCGCGACGCAGACTGAACGGCGTGTAATCGCGGTTGATGTAGACCGCATCGAGGCCGAGCGTTTCGCGGAGCCGGGCAATCAAATCGTGGGGCAGGGTTGCGAAGCAGTACAGCTTGCCGCCGCGGTTAACTAAATCGCGTTGCAGACCGGCGACGGCCTCCAGCATGTATTGCAGGCCGGGCTGGCTTTGATAGGGATGGGCTTCGATTTGCCGCGGATCGAACGCGAAGGCCGTTATCACTCGGTCCGCGCCGCGCCGCGCGGCATTCAGCGCGGTATTGTCGTCCAGACGCAGGTCTCGCCGAAACAGGAACAGCGCGTTGCGATAGGGCTTGTCGGCCATGGCTTAGCAGTCGCCGAACTGCGCAATCATCTGCTGGCAATTGAACAAAATGTTGGGATAGTACTGATAAATCACCCAGCGCAACGCCAAATCGGCAAACGCCGCGACCGTCGCCAGCCGGGCCAGTACCGCCCAATGTCTTGCCGTGCAATGCGCCGAGCAGCGCCAGACCGCGCCAGTCCAGTAAATCAACGGCATCAAACAAATAATGTGGATCGTGATCCAGCTGGCGGCCGTGAACGAACCTTCCTGAAGTCGATAATCGACGCCGAACAGGATCGGATTGTAAATCAGGAAGAACGGCCAGAACGCGCTACTTAGCCTGGTATAGCCCAGCCAACTCCATTGTAGGTAGAGGTATAACGTATTCGGCAGCTTGACTTCCCAGTAAGCGGGTGGCGGCGGCGTCAGCGAGTACAGCAGGATGGTCAGCGCAACGCCGACGGCGAGTGCCTCCCACCAAGCAATGAAGGTGGTGAATTCCAGTAATAAAGCCAGACTGTTGAAGAGCATAGACGGTCGGGATGGTCAGTGGCGGAGTAAAAGTTGGTTTAAAGCGTCGTCCAAACGCGGATAGCGAAAACCGAAGCCGTGATTCGATAAGCGGGTTGGCAACACGCGTTGGCCGCCCAGCAACAGTTCGGCCATTTCGCCCATTAATGGCCGTAGCAGCCACGCCGGCAGCGGCAACAGCATCGGCCGACCCAGAGTTCTGGCCAGCGCTTGGCTGAATTGACGATTGTCGACAGGCGTCGGCGCGGTGGCATTATACGGTCCGACCAGGTTGCTATCGTTCATTAAGGTTTCGACGATCGCCAGCCAATCCGCCAAATGTATCCAGGACATCCATTGCCTGCCGTCGCCGATCGTGCCGCCCAGCCCCAGGCGATAAACCGGCAACAGGCGTTGCAGCAGGCCGCCGCCGTTGCCCAATACCAAGCCGGTACGCAGCAAACAGACCCGGCAACCGGACGATCCGGCGACAATGGCCGCCGCCTCCCAATCGGCGCATAGCTGCTGCGCGAAGTCGGGCTTGGGTGGGCTGGTCTCTTCCAATCGACGCTCGCCCTGGTCGCCGTATATGCCGATCGCCGAACCACTAATCAGGACGCCGGGCGGCTGCTTGGAGGCATTAATCCAGTCGGCCAGTTGCCGGGTGGGGCCGATCCGGCTGTCGCGCAATTCCCGCTTGCGGTCCTGGCTCCAGCGCCGATCCAGAATGCCGGCACCGGCCAGATTGACGATGGCGCGGAATTCGCCGGCATCCGGCAAGTCTGTTAGCGCAACCACGGGCGCGACCCGATCGCCGAAGCGGGCGCGGACTTTTTCGGCGTCGCGGCTGAAGATGTGGACCGAATAGCCTTGCTTGAGCAGGACCTCGGTTAAGGCGCTGCCCAAAAAGCCGGTTCCGCCGGTGATTAATATCGCTGGATTTGCCATCTTCGTCGCCTCGTCGTCGGATCGTCAGTCGCGCTGGCCGGCGCCAAGCACCAAGGCTTGCCGCAGGCTCTTCAACCAGCCAACCAGTCTAAAGCCCAGCAGCAAACCGAGGATGACCAGATAAAAACCGGGTTCGGCCAGATTGCCCTTGAGTTGCCAATAGTAGTGCAGAATCACCAATACCGAGGCCAGATAGATGTAGCGGTGCAGCCGCTTCCACTGTTTGCCCATCCGTTTCATCGCCCATTTCGACGAGGTGATTGCCATCAACAGGATCAGGCTGTACGCGATCAGTCCCATCCACAAATAGTTGCTTTGCAGGACATCCGGCACGATGGCGTCCCAGGCCAGCGCGTGATCGACCCACAAATAGGCCAATAAATGCAGGCTGGCGTAAAGGAAACTGTACAGTCCGAAAATCTGCCGGTAATCGGCCATGCCGCGCCATTTGGATATGCTTTGTACGGGGGTAATCGTCAACGTGATCCATAAAAACCGCATGGCCCAATCGCCGAGCCGAATGTGCACGGCCTGAATTGGATTGGCGCCCAAACGATCCAGTTCGATATCGGCGATCAGCCACAACAGCGGCAGCAAGCAGACCGCGAGTGTGATCGACTTTAAATGGCGGAGGATGAACGCGGACATTAGAAAAAATGCTTTAAGTCCATCTGGCTATAAAGTTGGCCGACTTGGTCGGCATAGCCGTTGAACAATTCGGTTTTGCGGCGCGGCGTGAAAAAATCCGAGCCGAGCACGCGCTCGCTGGTTTGGGTCCAGCGCGGATGAGCCACCGCCGGGTTGACGTTGGCGTAAAAGCCGTATTCGTTCGGCGCGTAGCGGCTCCAGGACGTCAACGGCGCTCGCCGGGTCAATTCGATTTTGACGATGGCTTTGATGCTTTTGAAGCCATATTTCCAGGGTACGACCAAGCGCAGCGGCGCGCCATTTTGCTTGGGTAGATCCCGTCCGTACATGCCGCTGGCCAAAATCGTTAACGGATGCATCGCTTCGTCCAGGCGTAGTCCTTCGACATAAGGCCAGTCCAACATCGCGCCGGCCCGCAATTTGGGCATGGCCTCGGGTTGCGCGGCCGAGGTGAACTTGACGAAACGGGCGGCGGACAGCGGTTGAGCGCGTTTCAGCAAGTCCGCCAACGGAAAGCCTTGCCAAGGAATTACCGCCGACCAACCTTCCACGCAGCGTAAGCGGTAGATGCGTTCCTGGAGGGGATGGTCGCGCAGTATGTCCTCGAGGCGGTAGACGCCGGGCTTTTCGACTTCGCCGGCGATTTCGATTTGCCAAGGCTCGACGGCGATATGTCTAGCCAATTGCGCGACGCTTTCCTTGTCGAAAGCTAGCTCGTAGTAATTGTTGTATTGCTCGACCAGCCTGGCTGGGGTAACGGCGTTGGCGTCGGCTATCGATTGCCGGGTTTGGGTCGCGGCGGCCAAGGTCCACGGCGCGGCGGCGGCCAGCCCCATGGCTTTCAGCAGAACGCGGCGGGCTTGGAATGTGGCTGGGTCGGTCACGTCGTGATCGCGAAAGGCCGGGCGGGTTTTAATCAACATGGCCGGGACCTCACGGCTTTTTGCTGTTGGGTATCCAACGCAGCAACTTGCGAAACTGGCGTTCGGTAATGAAGGCCAGCGAAAACAATTGAATGAAATTTTCCGCTTCGATCAAATCCAGTCCGATCTGGGCCGGCGCCAATTCCAGCCGGGTGCCGAACAGCCGGTCCCATATTGCCAGCACGATGCCGTAGTTACTGTCGTGTTCGCTACGCAATTTAGAGTGGTGGGTGCGGTGCAGCGACGGGGTGATAATCAGTTGCGACAGGGTCTGCTCGTGCGGCACGCGCAGGTTGGCGTGGTGAAAAAAGATGAAAAACAGTTCGATGATTTCAATCGATAGCACTAGATAGGCATCCACCCCAATCAATACCACGAACACGCATTTGTAAAGGATTTCCAGCAACAGGTCGAAGACGTGGAAGCGAAAGCCGGTCGAGACGTTGAAACACTTGTCGCTATGGTGGATTTTGTGGAACCGCCACAGCCATTCGAAGCGATGACTGGCATAGTGCCAAGCGTAAATCGCCAAATCGAAAAAGGCGAAGGCCAACAGCCATTTCACCGGACCGTTGTCCAACTTGCCAAGTAGACCGAAATCGGCGAATTGTTGCGCGACCAGAAATAGCGACGAGGCGCGCAATACCGTCAATATCAGATTGTTGATTAAAAAGGCGGCGGTGTTGGTCACCAGCGACTCTTTGTAGATTTTGGTCGAAAACGGCAAATGGGGCTGACGTTTTTCCAAAACCAGTAAAGCCACGAAGGCCAGAATGGCGAGCCCGAACAAGGCTTGGTTAAAAGCGATCGCGGCGGCGGGTTGGGTATCGATTGCGGCGTTCATTGGACACCTCCGTCGGATTAACCGGTTTGGCCGGGCGTGCTGCCCAGCAGGGCGGAGAGGGCCTGGATTTCGTGGTCGGCGTTGACTTGCTGGGTAATGTCGTATTGCACGCCGAGGTAGTACATCACCCGTTGTTTGTTATCGAACAGCGGGATAATGCGTAGCCGATTGTGAAACAGGGTGCCGTCTTTCTTGTAATTCCGCAGTTCGACTTCGACCGATTCATGCTTACGCATCGCTTCCGCAATTTGGCGGCGGGCCGGCTGATCGCGGTCTTCACCTTGCAAAAACCGGCAATTGTGGCCGACGATTTCATCGCTACCGTATCCGGTCAGGCGCTCGAAGGCCTTGTTGGCGTAAACGATGGGGGCATCGTCGAGATCGGGATCGGCCAACGTCACGCCGTTGACGCATTCGTCGAGTATCGCCGATAGAATTTGCGGAATGATGCCGCTGTCTTTTTTGACTACGAAAGGCATGTTAGTTACTCCCGGTAAGCGTTTTATTTTTATGGTCGAACTTGACGCCAGACTAAGGCGACTCGGCGACGATCAGGTTGCGAATGTTTTCCACGGTATTTTCGGCGCCGTCTTCTATCGCGGCTCGGATCAGTTTCTCGAAGGGCCGCATGAACACGTCGAGATTGAGCAACTCGAAGCGAAAGGTCAGGCGAGTCGGGCTGCGGTCGTTGAGACCTTGGAGTAAATAACTATGCCGATACGGTGACGTCAAGCCGCGAAAAATCAGGGTGTCTTCGGGTTGGTATTCGGTGATTTCGAACACCGATTCGATGGGCTCGCCGTTTTCGAGTATGCATTGTCGAGCTTTGGCGCCGACGAAGACCTCCTCGCCGTCCAGGGCTTGAAACGCCAATAACTCTTCGGCCCATTTCGGGTAATTGTCGAAAAAGCGGGTGCCGACGAAATCGAACACTTCAGTGATCGGTTTTTCGATCTCGACACTGGCTTGGCCGGCGACCGGTCTGGTGGCGTCGAACGGTAGCTTGATAGGCATGGAGTCCCCCTCTCTGAATGCAAGCTTGGTGAAGTCGGCCGGTTTGTCGTTATTGTGGTGCCGGCCGTTGGTCGATTAACTTTGCGTAGTCATCAATTAATGTCCTCTCGAAGCGGAAGATCCGCCGTGTCGATCTTGGCGGAATGCCGCTAGACCGCCGTACACCAGGTGAGATGCGCCGGCGTACAGGAATAGCTCGGCGTATTTCTCGTCGATTTCGATCTGGTTGATCGAAGCGTAAAACCCCAACGACGCGGTCAACAATAATAGAAACACGCCCAGACCGGCGACCGCGGCCGGGCTGTTGCCGTATAAATAAAAGCTGTAGACGGCAATCTGCACCAGACTCAAGTAAAACATCATCAAGCGCAGATTGTTGGCGAGCGGACCGTAAAGGTCGCTGTTATCCTCGAAATAGATGGCACCGCCGAACATCGACAACGCCGAGCTGATCAGAACCAGCAACACCGCGGCGTTAAAGTTGACTTGCAGCAGCAATTCCACGATGTCGAGGGTTTTGCCCGCTAGGGTTTTGGTCTGCATCGCGACACCTCGAAAAAGATACCCTCCAAGAGTGTTGCAGGTTTGGAGGGTATATAGAGGAGGAAGGTTAAGACGCCAGGGCCGGTCCCGGTTCCAGGCTTCCGTCTATTGGGTTTGCGTCGGCGGGCTCCGCATCCGCGTCCTCGGCAACCACCGGTTCCGGCTCAGGTTCCGGCGGTGCGATTTGGTGGCCGCGCATCAGTTGGTCGATTTGAAATTTATCCAGGGTTTCCCAGTCCAGCAGGGCGTGCGCCATGTTGTGCAGGATTTCGATGTTTTCCTTCAAAATGGTCTCCGCGCGGTTGTAATTCGTATCGACCACCGCACGAATCTCGTCGTCGATCACTTGCGCCATTTTTTCCGACATCGGCTTGGATTGCGGACCCATGTAACCGCCTTCGCTGTCGCCGTAGTCCATTGGCCCCAGTCGTTCCGACAAGCCCCATTTGGTCACCATATTCCGGGCCAGTTGAGTGGCGCGCATGATGTCGTTCGAAGCGCCGGTGGTGACCTTGTTCTTACCGTAGATCAACGCTTCGGCGACCCGGCCGCCGAACAGACTGGAGATTTGGCTCTCCAATTTGTCCTTACTGGCGCTGTACTGATCGCGCTCGGGTAGGAACATCGTGATGCCCAACGCGCCGCCGCGCGGCATAATGCTGACCTTGTAAACCGGGTCGTGCTCGGGCACCAAGCGGCCGACAATCGCGTGGCCGGCTTCGTGGTAGGCGGTCATCAGCAAATCGTCACGGCTCATCACCATCGTGCGTTTCTCGGCGCCCATGATCATTTTGTCGCGGGCTTTGTCGAGTTCGGCCATCGACACCACTTTCTTGTTGTTGCGAGCGGCGAACAGGGCGCCCTCGTTAATCAGGTTGGCCAGTTCGGCGCCGGAAAATCCCGGCGTGCCGCGGGCCAGATCGTTGATGTTGACGTCCTCGGCCAGCGGTACCCGTGCGCCGTGGACCTTGAGGATTTGCTCGCGGCCCTTGATGTCCGGCAAGCCGACTTGCACTTGACGGTCGAACCGGCCGGGACGCAGCAGCGCCTTATCCAGCACGTCGGCGCGGTTGGTGGCGGCGATGACGATGATGCCTTCGTTGCCGCTGAAACCGTCCATTTCCACCAGTAATTGGTTCAGGGTTTGCTCGCGTTCGTCGTTGCCCAGATTGCCGCTGCCGCGCTGACGGCCGACCGCGTCGATCTCGTCGATGAAGATGATGCAAGGCGCGCGCTTTTTGGCTTGCTCGAACATGTCGCGGACCCTGGCCGCGCCGACCCCGACGAACATTTCGACGAAGTCCGAACCGGAGATCGAGAAGAATGGTACGCCCGCTTCGCCGGCGATGGCTCTGGCCAGCAGAGTTTTACCGGTTCCGGGAGGGCCGACCATCAGCACGCCACGTGGGATTTTACCGCCCAGGGCTTCGTATTTGCTGGGGTCTTTCAGGAAGTCGACCATCTCCTTGACGTCTTCCTTGGCTTCCTCGACGCCGGCCACGTCGCCGAAGCGAACCTTGACTTGATCCTCGGCCATCAATTTGGCGCGGCTCTTGCCGAAGCCCATTTGGCCGCCGGGACCCGCGCCTTGCTGACGGCGCATGAAATAAACCAGCACCGCGATCAATAGCAAGGTTGGCGCCCACGACATCAGTATTTGAAATAAGGTTGACGGCGGTTGCGGTTTTTCGACTTTGATCTTGACGCCGTATTCCAACAATTCGTCGATCATCCGGGCGTCATTCGGGTTATAGGTGACGAAGCGGGTGCCGTTCTGACGGCGGCCCTCGACGTCGTAACCGCTAATCACGACTTCGGTAACGACTTTGTTGCGGACATCCTCGATGAAATCCGAATAAGAGATTTCGTAATGCGGATCGTAATCGGGCAGGCTGCGGTTGAGCACCGCCGATACCACGATACCGATCGCCGCGATGATCGTAATGAAGATTAAGAATTTTTTCATGGCGCGGTTCCCCGTTTATTTTTCGCTGGAGAAGTATTTGAAAAAGTCCGAATCCGGTTTCAACACCAGGGTATCCTGAGTTTTCTCGAACGAGGTTTGGTACGCCTGCAGCGAGCGGTAAAAGGCGTAGAACTCCGGATTGCGGCCGAAACTTTTCGCATAGATTTCGGCGGAGCCGGCGTCGCCGCGGCCGCGAATGTTTTCGGCATCCCGCTGGGCGTTGGCGACGATGACTTGCCGCTGCTTGTCGGCCTCGGCGCTGATTTGTTCGGCGCTTTCGGCGCCTTGCGAACGGAATTCGCGGGCGACCCGTTCCCGTTCGGCGCGCATCCTTTGATAAACCGAGCTACTGACTTCCGGTGGCAAATCGATGCGTTTGACGCGGATGTCGATCAGCTCGATACCGAACTTGGCCGCGGTCGGCGCCAGTTTTTGCAGCAAAGTGTTGCGCAACTCGCTGCGGTCTTCGGAGATCAGTTGTTTGATGGTCCTGACGCCGAACTCGCTACGCATCGCGTCCTTCATGATTTGGTCCAGGCGCAGGTTCGCTTGAAACTCGTCGCCGCCGACCGTGGTGTAAAAAAGACCCACATCACCGATTCGCCACTTGGCGAACGAGTCGACTATAACGTTCTTCTTTTCGGAGGTAAGAAAACGCTCGGACTTGGCGTCCAAGGTCAGCACGCGCGCATCAAACGTGCTGACGTTATTGATGATGGGGGTCTTAAAATGGAGTCCCGGCTTGTAATCGGCGCTAACCATTTCACCGAGACGGAACAGGATGGCTTTTTCATGTTCGCGGACGTAAAACACGGACATGTAGGCCAAAATCAGTAACAACAGACTGCTGGGAATCAGGACTTGGATTCGGCTGCTCATGGTTTGCTCCTGCTTGGGCGTAAATCGCCGCCGCTGCTTTTGCGGGCGGCATTTTTATCTTTTGCGGACGGTTCGATGTTATGCTCGGCTTCTACTCCGCCGGTGGTCGCCGAACTGGCCGGATGGCCGGCGGTTTGCGGTAGCGGCATGTACAGCATCGGGTTGGCGCCGTCGGCGCCCAACATGATTTTATTGGTACTGCTGTACAGTTTTTCCTTGGCTTCCAGATAGAGACGCTTGCGGGTAATCGCCGGGTTTTTCTCGTATTCCACCAATAACTGATCGAAACGTTCGGTTTCGCCCTTGGCTTTGGCGAGTTTCTCAGCCTCGTAAGCCTCGGCCTCCTGGATGATTCGAGACGCGGCACCGCGGGCCTTGGGGATAATCTCGTTGGAATAGGCTTCGGCTTCGTTGATCAAGCGTTGCTTGTCCTC
The DNA here is from genome assembly GCF_001856095.1 of Methylomonas sp. LWB. Taxonomy (NCBI): domain Bacteria; kingdom Pseudomonadati; phylum Pseudomonadota; class Gammaproteobacteria; order Methylococcales; family Methylococcaceae; genus Methylomonas; species Methylomonas sp. LWB. The sequence continues at coordinate 320,084 of NZ_MKMC01000045.1, read as the reverse complement.
CCGAGCCCGAATCGCGTCCTCGAACGCGCCTTGAACTTCTTCTGGCGGTTGAGCGTCTTGCAAGTTGACGCTGGCGATCGTGATGCCGGTGCGGTAGTCGTCCATCGCTTGTTGAATCTGTTCCTTTAGTTCGGCGACGATTTGGCTGCGGCCCTCGGTCAGTACGAAGTCCATGTTGTTACGGCCGATCACCGCGCGTTCGACGCTCTCGGTGACTTGCTTCAACGTGTTTTCGTTATCCTTGACGCTGTACAAGTAGTTTTTGGCGTTGTTGACCTGATATTGCACCGCCAGACGGACATTGATGATGTTTTCGTCCGCGGTCAACATTAAGGATTCCGCCGGAATCAACGACGATTTGCTCAATCGGCTGGAATCGCGGTAGCCGATTTCGATGAAGCGTTGTTGCTCGACGTTGACGATGGTGACCTCTTCGATCGGCAGCGGAAAGTGCCAATGCGGGCCCGGTAGCGTCGTGTCGGCATAGGCGCCGAAACGGGCAACCACGCCGCGATTGCCTTCTCCAACGATGTAAAAGCCGCTGCCCAGCCAAGCGACGACCAGTGTGCCGCCGAGCATCGAAGCCACCTTGGACATGGAAAACAGGTGTTTGTGATCGTTATAAAAATCGTTGGCCTTGCCCGAAAACTGTCGCCATTGCTTATCCACCTCCAGCTTCCAGTCCGGCTGCGGCTCGTGTTTACCGGTATTTTGTTTTTCTGATGACATAATCACTCCTCTTGTTAAGTGTTAGCCTGACCTGCGTCGTTACTTGTTATAGTTAGCCATCCCTGGGCTCGAGAAATAGCATAAGGTCAAAACCAAACTGTTGTTTCAGTTTTTTTAAGGCATCGTTCTGAATTTGCCGAACTCTTTCCCGGGTGACATGCAGTTGGTCCGCGACGGCCTGTAAGGTCATTTCGGTATGATCGCGCAATCCGAAACGCATCGTCAGAATGGCCGCTTGCTTCTCCGGCAAGGATGCCACCGCTTTGTCGACGTATTGAGCCAAATCCCTTTCTATTAGTTCATCCAGCGGTAAACTGAATTGGTGCTGTTGCATTTTCGCCATCAGATCCAGGCCGTCTTCGTCGTCGTTGACCGCCGCGTCCAGCGAATGAGTCGCTTGGTAGTAGCTGCTGATGGTCTTGATCTCCTGTTCCGACAGATCACAACCCGCTTTCAGTTCTTCAAGCGTCGGCCAACGTTCGTTCTTTAAATAACAGGTACGCATCGCGTCGAACACCGTGTTGGCTTTTTCGGCCAGCGCGACCGGCAGGCGAACGATGCGCTCCTGCTTGACGATCAAGCGGGAAATCGCTTGTTTGATCCAGTAAATCGCATACGTGGAAAAGCAGATACCCCGATCCGGATCGAAACGGTCGACCGCCTTGATGAGTCCCACCAGCCCCTCCTGCATCAAATCGTCGAAACTCAGATTGCTGGTTTTGTATTTGTGGGCGACGAAGGCCACCAGGCCGGTGTTGGCGCTGATCATTTGTTGACGGGCGGTTTTCAATTCCTTTCTGGCCGCCGTCAATCGCGCCTTGTACGCCGTATCCTCGATCAAGGCTTCGGCGCTGGCGGCGACGGCCAATAAAAATACGGGCATGAAGTGCAGTTTGTCCAATAGCGGTAACAGAGTTCGGATGGCGTCGCATTGATTGAGCCTTTGCGGTTCGAAAAGTTGTACAAAGTAATCTTCTTGTACAAGTTCGTCATCGACAATCTGGTCGATTTGATCGGGGCAGTGGCTGCAATCGACGTTCAAACCGATGGCGAGCGTGTCCAACAAGGCTTTGTAGTCTTGCTGACTTCTGGAGGCCACCAGCTCGGAACAATCGCTGCCTTTTTGCAGTTGCCTGATCAATTGTTCGGCCAGGGCTTGTGCGGCGCTCCGGTCGTTCCGAATCAGGACGGACAGATGTTGCCGGGCATGTTCCAGTTTGCCGGCCAGCCGAGAGGTTTCCGATTCTTGCGTCGGTTGAATCTCTTCGAATGCATTGGAAGCGGTGAGCTCTGACATAGCGTTTCTTTTTTTATTTTTAAGTTGGCAATAACGTTACTACCTTGTAGAATATTTGTCAAAGAAAATAATGTACAAAACGTGAACAATGTACTCAATCAAGGCCATTACCTCGTTGACCGGCTTGACCCCCGAGACCCTTAGGGCCTGGGAGAGACGCTATTCGTGTATCACGCCGTCCCGCACCGGTACCGGTCGGCGCTATTATTCCCAGCAAGACCTGGAAAAACTGACCTTGCTGGTCAATCTGACTCGCAACGGCCATCCGATCAGTAAGATCGCCGGCATGGATTGCCCGCAATTACGGGCGTTCCAGGAACAAGCTGCGCCGACGGTGGCCGAGCCGCGCACTTTGCCGCTGATCGAGCAAATCGTCGATGCATTAGCCGAGTATCGGATCGAGCGTTGCGAGCAACTGTTGAAACGGGCGCTGTTGGCAAGCGAGCCGTTGGACTACGCCAGAGACGTTTTGTTGCCGGCGTTGCATAAAGTCGGTTATTTGTGGGAGCAGGGCCGATTGAACATTGCCCAGGAACATATGTTTTCGAGTTGCGTGCAGCGTATCGTGCTGACGATGGTCAACAATTTGCACCGACCCTCGCCTAACAACCCGTCCATCATGTTCGCGACCCCGAGCGGCGAGCCGCATGAATTCGGAATCCTGTTGTGTTGCCTGGTGGCTTCGGCCCAGCAATACCAATGTTATTACCTCGGCGCCGATTTGCCGGCGGCCGATATTGTCGCCGCCGCCGCGCATTTACGTCCGGACGCGCTGGTCATGGGGCTGGTGAAGACGCCGCCGGAAACAGCGACGCTCTTGGAACTAAAACAGATACTCGGCGCCAGTCTCGACAGCAAGCTTTGGTTGGGCGGCAGCGGTGCGGATTACATCGCCTCACACGCCCTGGCGGATTTGTCCCGGTGCGAATTGATCGGCGACATCGATCATTTCGACGCCAAGATCAAACAGCAACGGGTGCTGAGTTAGCGGGGCGCCAGACAGAGAGGGCCGCCGAGGATCGGGCATGCACCGAATGGCGTCGAAGCGCGTTTCCGGGCGCGTTACCGGAACCGTTTCGGCCGCGAACCTCGCCGAGCCGATTTTGTTTTAAAATTGCCGCCTTCCGCGTCATCGAGCGCACTCGGGTATTTGTAAAAACGCCACAGACCAGCGATGCACATTATCGATTTAGCGGCCGAGCCCGAGCATCTGCCAACCTTGGCTGCTTGGCACCATCAGCAGTGGGCCGACTTAAACCCCGGCTTCGTTCTGAGTGAGCGGGTCGCTCGAATGCAGGCTTATCTAGGCGCGGACTTGGTGCCGAGTACTTTTGTCGGCAAGTGGCAGGGTAGGCTGGCTGGCTCCGCCGCTATCATCGAATCCGACATGGATACCCGGCCGGAACTGAGTCCGTGGTTGGCCAGCGTCTACGTGGCGCCGGAATTTCGCGATCGCGGCGTCGGTTCGGCACTAGTGCGCCATGCGATGGCGCAAGTCGAGGCGGCCGGCGTCGGCGCTTTATATTTGTTCACGCCGGATCGCGCGAGTTTTTACCGCCGTCTAGGTTGGCGGAGCGTGGCCGAGGAATTTTACCGAGGCCACGCCGTGACGGTGATGCGGGTGGATTTTTGAATTGATTTATGCTGACAAGTCTTTGATATTTTTTATGAAAAACGAAACAGCTTGAGCGTATCGGTCATCCAGCCGTAAGCCGCTGCCCGATCCGTCAGCGGAGACCAGATGGCTTCGTTGTTGGAAACGAAGCCTTGCACTTGAGCCTGCGTGTTGAGTGCTTGAGTATGTATAGTCACGATCATGTCTCCACATCCCAACTTTTGCAGCATCAGGCGCATCTCGCACTGGACATACATCCCCTCGTCTAGGCTTATGTGTCATTGGACAAGGCTCCAAATCCCCGTTCGAGTCGCTATCCGTTAAAATACGCGCTTTTTGGGCGCTTGCCATGCGGATACACGCTTTACCTCCTCAACTGGTCAACCAGATCGCCGCCGGCGAGGTCGTCGAGCGTCCGGCGTCGGTGGTTAAGGAATTGGTCGAGAACTGCTTCGACGCTGGCGCCAACCAAGTCACGATAGACATCGAGCAGGGCGGTATCCGCCAAATTCGGATTCGCGACAACGGCTGCGGCATCGTCAAGGACGATCTGGCGCTGGCGTTATCTCGCCACGCCACCAGCAAAATCGCATCCTTGGACGATCTGGAGCAGGTCGGGACCATGGGGTTTCGCGGCGAGGCCTTGCCCAGCATCAGTTCGGTGGCGCGGTTGACCTTGATTTCCCGCACCCCGGAGGCCGAATGCGCCTGGCTGGTCAGTGCGGACGGCACCGAAAAAAACTTCGATCCGCAACCCGATCCGCATCCAGCCGGGACCACAGTGGATGTCCGCGATTTGTTCTACAACACCCCGGCCCGCCGCAAATTTCTAAAAGCCGAGAAAACCGAGTTTGCTCATATCGAAAGCCTGATCCAAAAACTCGCCTTGGCCCGTTTCGATGTCGGTTTCGTGTTGAACCACAATCAGCGCGAGATTCTGCATCTGAAGCCGGCCACCAGCCTGACCGAGCAGGAAAAACGCATCGCCGCGATCTGCGGCTCGGCGTTTATCGAGCAGTCGGTGAAGATCGATTACGCCGCGTCCGGTCTGCAACTGCATGGCTGGGTCGGCTTGCCGACTTTCTCGCGCGGCCAGCAGGATCAACAGTTTTTTTACGTCAACGGCCGCTTGATCAAGGACAGGTTGGTCGCGCACGCGGTCAAGCAAGCCTATCAGGACGTCCTGTATCACGGTCGCCACCCGGTGTTCGTGTTGTATTTAACGCTGGACCCGGCGTTGGTGGACGTCAATGCCCATCCGACCAAACTGGAGGTGAGGTTTCGGGAAGGCCGGTTGGTCCACGACTTTTTGTTTCAGGCCTTGCATCGCAGTCTCGCGGCTCAGCGCCCCGGCGGCGAGGGGAACATCGCGATAGACCATCAATCCTTGCCGGATGCCCAAGTGCAAGTTCCGAAGCCGGCTGTCGCGCCCGCGCCGTTGCAAGCCTCGTTGCCGTTGGATTTGGCCGAGCCGCCGGCGCGGACCGGACAGCCGGCGCCAAGCGCTTACCGACCAACGGCGCGGCCGGCGGTTAACGTGCCGGAGCAAATCCTGGCCTATGCCAAGCTCTATCCGAGCGACGATACGCCGCCCGCCACCGCGCCGTCCTCGGCGATGCCGCCGCTGGGTTTCGCGGTGGCGCATCTCCACAATATCTACATTCTGGCCGAAACGGCCGACGGCATAATTCTGGTCGATGCGCATGCCGCCCACGAGCGAGTGACTTACGAGCGCTTGAAGCAGCATTACCATCAGTCCGCCATCGTCTCCCAGCCATTGTTGCTGCCGATCAAGTTGCAGGTGACGGCCGCCGAGGCCGATCTTGCCGAACGCGAGCACGCGTTTTTTCACGACTTGGGCTTCGAATTGACCCGCTCCGGACCGGAAACCGTGGTGCTGCGGGCGACCCCGGCCTTGCTGGCGAAGACCGATGTCGATCGGTTGGTGCGCGACTTGTTGGCCGATTTGCTCAACGACGGCTTCAGTCGCCAAGTCGAGGAGAAAATCAATGCGGTATTGGCGACGATGGCTTGCCACGGTTCGGTCAGAGCCCGCCGCAAGCTCAGTATCGACGAAATGAATGCCTTGCTGCGCGACATGGAGCAAACCGAGCGTATTGGTCAATGCAATCACGGCAGACCGACTTGGGTACGCTTGAGCCACCAGGATCTGGACCGCTTTTTCATGCGCGGTCAATGATGGAGCAGCCGAGCAAAGCCAAGGTGGTCTTGTTGATGGGGCCGACCGCATCCGGCAAGTCGGCGTTGGCGGTGGCCATGGCGCAAGCGATGAAGGGCGAAATCGTCAGCGTCGATTCGGCGCTGGTGTATCGCGACATGGACATAGGCACCGCTAAACCGACGCCGGCCGAACGCGGCGGAATCCCGCATCATTTGATCGACATCCTCGATCCTCGCGATAGCTTTTCGACCGGCCAATTCCGCGATCGAGCCCTGGCCGCGATCGACGACATCCTGCAACGCGGTCGGTTGCCGATTCTGGTCGGCGGCACGATGCTGTATTTCAGCGCGTTAACCCAAGGTTTGGCTCGATTGCCGGCCGCCGATGCCGACCTGCGGCGCCGGCTGGACAGCGAGTTGGCTGAATTCGGCAAGGCGGCGATGCACGCCCGCCTAGCGCAAATCGATCCGCAAGCGGCGGCGCGCATCCACGCCAACGATCCGCAACGGGTACAGCGGGCGCTGGAGGTTTACCAACTCAGCGGCCGGCCGCTGAGCAGTTTTTTCGGTGCGGCCGGCGAGGTCGAAACGCCTTACCGCTACGTCAAATTGATCGTGGCGCCCGAACACCGAGCTACCTTGCACGACAAGATCGCACGGCGTTTCGACGCAATGCTGGCCGGCGGGTTTATCGACGAAGTACGGGCGTTGCGCGCGCGCGGCGACCTGGATACGGCGATGCCGTCGGTGCGTTGTGTCGGCTATCGCCAGGCCTGGAGCTATCTGGACGGCGAATACGACTTCGCGACCTTTCGGGAGAAAGCCATCGTTGCCACCCGTCAACTTGCCAAGCGCCAATTCACTTGGCTGCGTAAGGAACAGGACGTGCTGCATTTGTTGAGCGAGACACCGGATTTATTGGCGCAAGCGCTGGCGGCGGTTGAACATGACTAAAGCCGATCAGCGCCGGCAAGCGTATCGAGCCAGAGCGGCGCAACGCGAGCCGGCTTTGCATAGCGCGGCAATCCAATGTCGCTTAATGAATCAGATCTGGTTTCAGACCGCCGTTACGGTGCTGTGGTATGTCGGTTGTCGTTCCGAAGTCCAGACCCATACGGCGATTAACGACACCTTGGCGCTGGAAAAGTCGGTGGTCGTGCCTTATTGCACCGAGGACGCCGGCGGCGTGCGCTGCTTGGGTTTGTGGCGCTTAAACGATTTAACCGAGTTGCGGCCCGGTACCTGGCGGATTCCGGAACCNTAGAAAGACGCTACCAACCCGAGCGGAAAGTGGCGGTCACCGATCTGGATTTGGTACTGGTGCCAGGCGTGGCTTTCGATAAGCGCGGCGGGCGTTTGGGCAACGGCGCCGGGTACTACGATCGTTTGTTGAGTCAGGTTCGAGCCGATTGTTTATTGGTCGGCATTTGCTACGAGTCGCAATTGGTGTCCGCCGTCGTGACCGAGCCGCACGATGTGTTTATGGATTATGTGATAACCGAAGCCGCGCTTTACCGTGGCAGGGGGAGAGAGGGGTGACGATGTTTAGAGCGTGTTTGGAGAGCGTCGAGACGACGCCGGCTTTTGTGTTGGACATGGACAAAGTCGCCGAAAATTTGCGACCGTTGTTGGCCTTGCGGGATATGGCCGGCTGTCACGTGCTGTATTCGATCAAGGCCTTGCCCTTGGGCTTTTTAATGGAATCGTTGCGCGGGCGGATCGACGGTTTTTCGGTCAGTTCCTTGTTCGAGGCGCGATGGGCTTACGAAATTCTGGGCGGGTCCGGCACCGTGCATTTGACTTCACCGGGTCTACGCCCGGCCGAAATCGCCGAATTGCGCAAAATTTGCACCCATATCAGCTTCAACTCCTTGAGCCAGTATCAGCGCCTGGCCGATAACTCCTTGTATGCCTCCAAGGGATTGCGGATCAACCCGAAACTTTCGTTTATCGACGACCCGCGCTTCGACCCGTGTCGGCCGCATTCCAAGCTGGGCGTGGATGTCGCCGAATTGAGCGGCGGCTTGCCGCCGGGCGTTAAGGGTTTGCACTTTCATAACGTATTCGACAGCGCGGATTTTACCCCGCTGATGAAAACCCTGGCCGTGATCCAGCCGTTGCTGATGAAGGCGCCAACCTTACACTGGCTGAATCTGGGTGGCGGCTATCGTTACCGCGACGCACCCGGCCAGTTGGTTCAGGTCTTGCGACGCTTGCGCGAAAGCTTTGGATTGTCGGTGTTTTTGGAACCGGGCAAGGCCTTGGTCGGCGATGCCGGTTATTTGGTGACTACAGTGCTGGATCGCTTCGACAGCGACGGCAAAACCGTGCTGATCGTGGATACGTCGATCAACCATCATCCGGAAGTCTTCGAGTACCAACGCCAACCCCGATTGTTGGATAGCGATGAATACGGCTTGCATTCGGCGATAGTGGCCGGGTCTACCTGTTTGGCCGGTGACGTATTCGGTACTTACCGTTTTCGGCGTGTGCCGGAGGTGGGCGAAAAATTGGTGTTCGCCGAGCTCGGCGCCTACAGTCTGATCAAGGCCAATCGTTTTAACGGCTATAACTTGCCGGATGTCCATTCATTGTCGGCCGGTAGCCTGCAAATTCGCCAGCAATATGCCTACGATGTCTATCGCGAACAATGGCATTCCGCCAATTGTGAGCCGTCTCTAAGACCCGCGGATTAATCGGCCGATTTTTCCGTGTATCCCGCTAAACCGGACCGGTTTCACAAATTCGGTTCGGTGAATTCCTACAATAACTTCGTGTTTCAAATAAAGGGAGTGTCCATCTTAAAAGATGATACTTATTGGTTGGGAGATTTCCGAATATAGCGGAAACTCTCGGATTCAGCAGAGTTGGCTCGGTTGGTGTGCCTGCTGATGATAATTTAAAAGGTGACCGAAATGAAAGCGACAGAATATAAAAAGATAAGAACACTTGCGACCGCGATTTTGGCCGTGGTGTCCGCCAATGCAATGGCCAGCCAAGCGCCATTGATTAAAGAATTGCCCCACAACGTCTATCACGTTATTCAAAACAAAACCTTACGGGATGCCGCCGATCAATTGGCCAACCGTACCGGTATAACCTTTAAAATCAATGCCGATCTCGAGAATGACGCCATTACGCATAAAATTGTTGGCGACGATTGGAATATGGGATTGCATCAATTACTCGCCGGCTATAATCACAGCATAATCGCCGAAAGTGGAATTATTAAAACCGTAGTCATTACCGGACGCAACGGTAGTGGTTTAAATAAATCCGCGGACAATTCACTGGGTGCCGAAATGATCGTAGTCGCACCGGATTATGCGAATAATCTTCCGGAGCGATATAAAAATTTTAAACCAGGCTCGGTCATGAATGTTAATTTGCCGATGGATCAATTAGCTGAGGTACCGATCGGAAAAACCTTTACGCTGGATTTACCGATAGGCCAATACAACGTAGTTCACGATAATGCCGTAGAGCATGCGGATGGCAGTTCAACCTGGATCGGTTATTTGGACGACGAAGGTAAAGGTTATCGCGTTTATCTCTCCCAAGGCGATGCCGGTGTAATCGGCAATGTATTCACACCGGATGGCGCCTACAATATCGAAACGGTCGACGGTAAAACGGTCGTGGTTGATTTGGATAAATCCGGCTTGCAAACCGCCGGTTTCGAGGGCGATCAACAGGAAGCCACGGCCGACGAATCGGTGACGATGAACGACGCTGTTGGAAACTCCAGCAATTTGGACGCACTGCGGACTGCGGCCGAAACTGCCAGGGCAACGGCGAATGCCTTAACCGCCGAAGCCAACGCGCTGTATCAACAATATCTGGTTGCAAAATCTCAAGCAGACGCCGGAGCGCAAACCGTCGCTTCGCTAAGCAACGCATTAAATGCCGCCAAAACCGCTTTGGCAAATGCGAAAACCGCGTTGAACAAGGACAAAAAAAATTCGGCTTTAAAAGCGGCGGTGAATTCGGCGCAAGCCAATGTCAACAACCTGAACGGTCAACTGCGCCAAGCGAATTCAGCTTATAAGTCCACCCAAAGCAATACGACACAATTGAAGTCGTCTTACGATAAAAAATATGCGCTCGCGGTCGCGGCGGAAACCAAGGCGAAAACCGCCGAAGCCACGTATGCGGCGGCTAGCGTGCAAACGACGGCTAACGCTACGGTCAGTACCACGACAAGTTCCAGCAATGCGGTGGTCGATTTGATGGTGCTTTACACCACCGTCAACCAAACCGCAACGTACGCGAAACAACGGATTGCCTATTTGGTCGACGTATCCAACCAATCTTACAAAGATTCGGGAATTAATATGAGCTTGAGATTGGTACACGCGAGACCAACCACCTATGTGGAGAGTAATTCCAACTCGCAAGCCCTGTCCGATTTGGCGTACGACAAAGGCGCGTTTGCCGGCACTGCCGCGCTCCGTAACAAGTACGGCGCCGATTTGGTGATGCTATTTAGACCGCTCTACGCGAAAACCGCCGGCAGCTGCGGCACCACCTACGTCGGCTTTGCCAACGGCGGCGCGGCGAACGCCAAATTCGGTTTCGGAACTATTGGCGACGGCTACTCCAAAGACTCGATGACCAATTACTATTGCGGAGCCAATACCTTCACTCATGAAATCGGCCACACCTTAGGTAATGTTCACGATCGTACTTACAGCAGTTTCCAAGGTAAATTTTCATATTCCTATGCATGGGGTATCAGCGGCAAATTCGGTACCGTGATGAGCTACTACGGTCCGTCCGTGATGTTGTTCGCGACGCCAAATTTGAGCACGCAATGCGCCGGCAGCGCTTGCGGTTTCGCGGAAGGCGATACCAATTCGTCCGACCAAACCAGAACGACGAATTACACCGCGCCATTGGTCGCCAACTACCGCTCCACCACGACCACCGTACCGGTTATTCAATAAACGATTCGTCTCGGTCCAGGCCCCGTCGGGGACACTCGACGGGGCTTTTTGTTTTTCGGCTCGAGTTGAATATCGTCACGTCGGCTAATTATCGCTACGAGGCGGTTAGTGGCCAGCCAACGCTAAGCGGTTGGCGAGAAGGACCAATTGGTTATCGTCGATTTCGATGTCGAATTGCTCGTTTAGCAAGGCTTGTAAGTGCGAGGCGCCTTCCACCGCAGTACTGATTTGCTCGCCGCCGATGAATTGGGAAAACCGGGTATTGAACAACTGCACCCAACCTGCGCAGGTATTGCGGCAAACCAACAGATTTTGCGACAGTAGCGATTGGTCCCAAGTCGTACATACCAGATTGGCCGCTTCCAAGTCGCAACGTTGGACTCTGGACAGATCGAAACTGTACAACGCAAACCAGCCGTCGTCTTGTAGCCGCTCCAGCACGGTTTCTCCGGAATCCGCTTCCCGGCGCAAGCGGAAGCGGTTATGGTCCTGTATTTGTTCCTGTTCGGTGTTCAACCGCAGCGGCCGATAGTGGCTGGGACCGCCGAAGCCGACATCCACCAACCAGGGTTCGCCTTCGGCTTCGACGATAAACGCCAGATGTAGACGCGGTCCGCCTTCGCTACGACCCATCCGCACCCGCGCCAGGATGGGGCGATAGGCGAATCTCAGTTCATCCAGCGCGTGCCCGAACAGACTGTTCAATTCGAAGCAATAACCGCCGCGCCGTTTGGCGATAATTTTGTCCATCAATGCAACGGTTTCTAAATCCGGGAGTAGGCCCAACAGCGGATTGATGTTTTCGAACGGAATAGCACTGAGCTGCGCCTGTTGTAGTTCGCTCAGGCCGGCGAGGGTGGTTTCCGGTTTAGCGATGCCGATGCGGTTAAGGTAAGCGTTGAAGTCAAAACTCATGGGCGTTGGTTTTATAGCGGTTAGTCGAGACGAATAGGTTAGCTTGCAAGCAATATGGCGTGGCAAGTGTGCTGTGTTTTACGCAGCAATCGTTAAAACAACGTGCTTCAAATCTGTAGTGCGATGATTTCGGCCTTTACCACCGAAGCGTCGACAATCAATTCGGCGACGGCGATCGGCAACTTAAACCGACGTGGACCGGCGCTGCCGGGGTTTACATACCACACGCCGTTCCGTTCCGAAATCGACGGCTGGTGCGAATGGCCGGAAATGACGACGCGAATTCCGGCTGCCGCGGGATCGAAGTCAAGTTCGGCTAGATCGTGGATCAGGTGGATTCCGATTTGCCCCGCCTCGACGCGCGCGCAGACTGGCAATTCGTCGGCCCAGACACCTTTATCGTTATTGCCTCGTACCGCCGTTACCGGTGCCAACGCGTTCAGCGCATGCAACACCTCCGGCTTGCCGACGTCACCAGCATGCAAAATCCGCTCGCAGCCGCGAAGCGCGGCCAGCGCTTGCGGCCGCAGCAGGCCGTGGGTGTCGGAGAGGATGCCAAGGCGGGTAGGGCGCGCGGGTACGTTAGTCATGGTTCATTATGGCGGCGTTCGGCACCACGCGGAAATAACCGGGCTAAATTGCGCCGATACGCCACCATGACCATTCCTGAATCGATTTGAGATCAACCCAGTGTAGCCTCGATGGAGCGTTAGCGGAATCGAGGGCGACGACCTTCGGTTATCAAGCCCACGCTGGAAATTGGGGAAATCCGCCATCAGATCATCGCGGAAATGTCGGCAAATTATAGGGAGTTGGCCTTCGAATCCTCGATTTCATCGAGGCTTGCTTCTGACTTATTCACCGCCGTCGAACGTATCAAACTGATTGGCTATATCCGAACCCCATTGCGCGGGATAAAGCCCCTCGGTTACGAAACGATGAAACGAGGAGTAAGGCCAATCGGTCACCGAGGCCACCAGACCGTGTTTAACCGGATTGTAATGCAGGTAATCCAAATGTCGGGCGTAGTCGCGTTCGTCGCGTATCGCATGTTCCCAGAAACGACGTTGCCAAACGCCCCGCCGCCGTTGGCGTTGTTTCGATAGCGTGATCGGTTGCTCATTGCCGTTCACCGCCAACCAGTGTTGAGTGAAATATTTTTTGATAAAGCCCCAGCGTTTGGAATAATCGGCATCGCCAGGCGGCAGTGTCCAAATCGCGTGTAGGTGGTCCGGCAACAACACCAATGCATCCACCGCAAATGGCCATTGTTGTTGGCAAGCGCGAATGGCCGAGCGCAGTAAATCTCGAGCCGCATCGTTTGCCAAAATCGGCGCCCGCCGTTCCGTGACCACGGTAAAAAAGTAGGAACCGCCCGGTATATAACAGCGCCGATAATTCGCCATCGCAAACCCCGTTTGCTCAAATGTACGTTGCGAATTTTGGACCGATTTAAACCAATCGGCAATTCAAGGTAGGGTACGCATCACGTACCGAACGAGGGCCGTTCCCGGCGATAAAAGCCAGAAGGTACGCGGTGCGTACCCTACGGGACTCTCGCAGCTTTTGGCAGTCCGATTGCATTTGCACTGTTATACATTGCTTTTTAATGCCTCAAAATTTAGATCCACGAGCATTGACGAAAGATCTGCTGAATGTTTCTCACAAAACTCCCTCAGCAAAAGAACAACAGGATGCGGAGACTCTTTGGTAAGAGAAGATACTGTGATCTTCCTTTCGTAAAAATCTGTGTCCTCGTTATCAAAGAGAAGTCCGTATCGTTCTAAGATGGCTATATGGTTATAAGCTTCTCGAGTTTCCATGCTAACGACATACTGAAATTCGTTGATAGAAAATTCTCTCGAGGTTAAGTCAACGCGATTAACCACTAACAAAAATATTTTTCTAGTTGTTGGTGAAAGTTGGTTAAGCAGACGAATAAGCTCATTCATTTCTTCCATGAAAATTGGTTTTTCTTCTTCGACAATCCATCCCTCTTTAACAAACACTTCAGCTGACTCTGGTGGCGTGGGTTCATACGCCAGCGCAACGTCGTAAACATCATTCGCTAGTGAATCAAGAACTTTCTCGAATTTCGCTTCATGTTGCTTCTTGATCTGTTTGAGTTTCTCGACAGGAAATCGAGAAACATCATCCGTTTCTTTGTGATGCCTATGACACATAAGTAGGAGATTTTCAAACTGCCTTCTCTCCTCGTTCGTTTGTTCGGGGTTAAATCTCTGGCCACCTTCATTGGCTGCTTCAATATGACAAAGTTGAGCTACATATACACCATTTGTATCGACAATTGGGTGAAGACATCCAGGGAAAGCACAAACATTTCCTGATTTTAGAAAAAGCTCCCTTAGCACATCCGGTTTTGGAGTAAGTCTTTTTATCTTTTCAGCCATTGCTGATGCCTTATGATGTATAACTAGAATTAGCCATCTTAAATGACGAAAAACATTGCGTTATAAGGTGTTAAAAATCGGTTTTAATTGAAAAAACACAAATGATTCTATAAAAATTTAGGCTGTCCTAACGAAAATAATAAATCCGCCATGCCAAGGACTGTTGTAGTTTAGACTAAAACCTCATTGTGGACGCTTGACAATCGGGTCTACTAAAAAAGGCCGGTTTCCCGGCCTTTTCCAAGCTTATGGCTCGTTTGATCAACAAACCCTATCGAAAGCCAACGTGTTGGGTTACGGCTGGCGCCTTTTATGCCCTACGGGTAAACCCAACCTACTTCAATAGGTTTTGCAACAACCCATTCAACTTATGCACGAACGCCGCCGGATCGTCCAATTGGCCGCCTTCGCTGAGGATGGCTTGGTCGAACAAAATATGGCTGATGTCGGCAAAGCGGGCATCGTCCTGCTCGTTTTTCAGGGCCTGAACGATGGCGTGGTCCGGGTTGATTTCGAAGATCGGCTTGCTGTTGCCGCCCATGCCGAACATCCCGCCGGATTGGCCGGCTTCCTTCATGATCCGCTCCATGTGCAAACTCATGTCGTAGGCGCCGGTGACCAGGCAGGCCGGGGAGTCGGTCAGGCGGTGGCTGATCTTGACTTCGCTGACTTTGTCGTCCAGCACTTCCTGGATTTGCTTGACCACCGCTTCGAAGTCCTTGCTGACTTCTTCCTGGTGTTTTTTCTCTTCTTCGCTGTCGAATTTGTCCAGGTCCAGCTCACCCTTGGCAATCGATTGCATATGCTTGCCGTCGAATTCGGTCAGGCTGGATACCAGCCATTCGTCGATGCGGTCGGTCAGCAATAAGACTTCGATGCCTTTCTTGCGGAATACTTCCAGATGCGGGCTGCTTTTGGCGGCGGCGAAGCTGTCGGCGGTGATGTAGTAGATTTTTTCCTGGCCTTCCTTCATCCGGCTGACATAATCGGCCAGCGACACGTTTTGGGTTTTGTCGTTGGTGTGGGTGGACGAGAAGCGCAGCAGACCGGCGACGCGGTCCTTGTTTTTGTGGTCTTCGATCGGGCCTTCCTTGATGACGTTGCCGAACATTTCCCAAAAGTTTTGGTATTTTTCGGCGTCGTTTTCGGCCAGGTCTTCCAGCAGACCCAATACTTTTTTCACAGCGCCGGCTTTGATATTGCTGATTTGCTTGCTTTGTTGCAGGATTTCCCGCGAAACGTTCAGCGGCAGGCTGTCGGCGTCGATCACGCCGCGAACGAAGCGCAGATAGCGCGGCATCAGTTGTTCCGGGTCGTCGGTGATGAAGACTTTCTTGATGTACAGTTTGACGCCGTGCTTGGCGTCGCGGTCCCACAAGTCGAACGGCGCGCGGCCTGGCACGAACAACAGTAGGCTGTATTCGTTGGTGCCTTCGACCTTGCTGTGGACGTGGACCAGCGGGTCTTGGAAATCGTGGGCGACGTGTTTATAGAATTCGTTGTATTGTTCTTCGCTGATGTCGTCCTTGGACTTGGTCCACAAGGCCGATGCGCTGTTGACGGTGTCGTCCTCGACGCGGGCCGGCGCGGTTTCGTTGCCGTCGTCGTCTTTCTCGGCCGGGACTTCCTTGCTCATGATGATGGGCAGGTTGATGTGATCCGAGTATTTTTTGATGATGGAGCGCAGTTTCCATTCGCTCAAGAATTCGTCTTCGCCGTCTTTCAGGTGCAGCACGATTTCGGTGCCGCGATCGGCTTTTTCGACCGAGGCGATGGTGTATTCGCCCAGGCCGTCGGATTCCCAGCGCACGCCTTGGTCGTGCGGCGCGCCGGCCTTGCGGGTGGTCAGCGTGACTTTGTCGGCGACGATGAACGAGGAATAAAAGCCGACGCCGAATTGGCCGATCAGTTCGCTGTCCTTGGCTTGGTCGCCGGTGAGTTTTTCGAAGAAGGCTTTGGTGCCGGACTTGGCGATCGTGCCGATATGGTCTTGGACTTCCTCGCGGGTCATGCCGATGCCGTTATCGGTGACGGTGATGGTCTTGGCTTTTTCGTCGAAATCGACGCGGATTTTCAATTCGGCGTCGCCTTCGTACAGGCCGTCGTTGGCCAGCGCCTCGAAGCGTAATTTGTCGGCGGCGTCGGAGCCGTTGGAGATCAGCTCGCGCAAAAAGATTTCCTTGTTGCTGTACAAGGAGTGAATCATCAAATGCAGCAGGTGTTTGACTTCGGTTTGGAAACCCAGGGTTTGTTTATTGGCTTCAACAGTGCTCATGTCTATACTCAATTAGGTTGTGAAACGGACTGGGGCGACTTGGGGATGCCGACGAATTTTTTCAAGACCCTAACGATAAAGTTTGACGGAGCGTGCGATTGAACCGTTTGTTGATGTTTAACCGGCAATGAAATTTAGTTTATTAGGCAAGGCGACCTTGCTCGTCGACGACAATCCGGTGATGCGTAAGGCGATCAGGGAGATGTTGTACGCGCTGGATGCCGATCAGGTCAGCGAGGCCGACAGTGGTCAGGCTGCGATCGTGGCAATGACTAAAACCCGTTTCGACGTCGTCTTGTGCGATTACAACCTTGGACCCGGCAAGAATGGCCAGCAGGTGTTGGAGGAGGCGCGCTTCCGCCGCTTGATCGACTATCGCTGCGTGTTCGTGATGATCAGCGCCGAACAATCCACCGCCGCGGTCTTGGGCGCGATGGAAGGCAAGCCCGACGAATACCTAACCAAGCCGTTCAACGCGCAGCAATTGATCAGCCGGCTAAGTCGCAATTTCGCCCGCAAGGATTTTTTGGCGCCGGTCGAGCGAGCCATCGACAAGGGCAATCTGCCGCTGGCGATACAGCAGTGCGACCACTTGCTGGCCCAGAACGATAAGAAGATGCATCTGAATTTGCTGAAATTGCGCGCCGAATTGGCGATTTCCGTCGGCGATTTCGACAAGGCCAGGGCGATTTATCAGGAAGTGCTGCACCAGCGCGAGCTGTCCTGGGCCAGGATAGGCTTGGGCGTCATCGATTTTCAGAACAATAACATCGAACAGGCGATTGCCGGATTCCGTAGCTTGATGGCCGAAAATCCGATGCTGATGGAATGTTACGATTGGTTGGGCAAGGCCTACGAGGCGCTGGACCAGTACGGCGACGTCGAGAACGTGATGCATCAAGCCTTGGAGTTGTCGCCGCAATCGATACTGCGGCAGAAAAAATTGGCCGAAACCGCCGACAAAAACGGCAATCTGGAAACCGCCGAAAAAGCCTATAAAAACGTTGTTAAATTGGGGAAGCATTCGGTGCATCGTTCCAGCGCCGATTATGCCGGGTTGGCAAGGCTTTATGCGCGAAGCAATGCGGGTACTCAGGCCCTGCAAGTCCTGGAAGAAATGCGTAAGGAATACGCAAACCAGCCCGAGGCCGATTTGCGGGCTAGCGCGCTGGAAATCGAGGTGTTCAAGGCACTGGGTAACGAGGAGGCGGCGGACAAGGCATTGCAACGCACCGTCCAGCTGGCGGGCTTGCTCGGCAACAAGGCGCCCAGGGAATTGCAGTTGGAGGTGGTCAAGGCCTGTTTCCAGAACGACCAGCACGGCAAGGCCGAGGAAATTTTGTACGATTTGATCAAATACCACATCGACGACGACGCGTTTCTCAACGCCGTCCGCAAGATGCAGAGCGACATTGGTCTGCACAATCATTCGGAAATCCTGATTCAAAAAACCAAACAGGCGTTGATTGCCGCCAATAACCGCGGCGTGGCCTTGTACAAGCAGGGCAAGTTCAAGGAGGCCCTGGATTTGTTCGAGCAGGCCATCGTCAACTTGCCGGACAATAAAACCATCATCTTGAATATGCTGAAAATCATGATCCACGATCTGAAAGCCAACGATTTCGACGAGGAGAAAAATCGCCGCACCAAGGCCTTATTCAAGAAAGCCAAACAGGTCGGAGTGGACCCGCATAAATTGGGCATTTTGCAGATCGAGTACGCCAAGTTGCTGCACGCCCATTCGGAACGGATCTAATCGATGACGGCGCGGGCGGATCAGGCCGGGATGTTTCCGGCGGTGCTGGCGTCCACCGTCCACGATATTAAGAATTCGTTGGGCATTTTGTTGGAACTGACCCGGCAATTGGCCGTGAAGTATCAGGATCGGGCCGAGGACATCAACCAGTTGGAGTTCGAGGCGACCCATATCAATCACACGCTGATGCAGTTGTTGGTACTGTATAAAATCGATGCCGATAAGTTTTGCCTGATGATCGACGCCTATCCAGTCATCGATATTCTGAATGAGGCCAGAGACCAACAAAGCCGTTTGTCGCGCTTGAACCATGTCGAGGTGGTTATCGAATGTCCGGACGATCTGCTGTGTTTTTGCGATTACCCACAGATAACCAATGCGTTGGCGACGATTTTGAACAACGCGCTACGTTATACGCGGGAGAAGATATTGGTCAGCGCCGTCGAGCAGGATGGCTATTTGCGGTTGGCGATCGAGGATGACGGCAAGGGGTATCCATCCGAGATACTCGACGCCGATCTGAGCGGCAGCGTTGATTTGGATTGGATCGGCGGCAATACCGGTCTGGGTTTGTTTTTTGTGTCGGTGATTGCCGCTTTACATAAAAACGGCGAGCAGAGTGGCTATGTCCGCGTCGATAACCGCAGTCGGCTGGGCGGAGCGCGGTTTTGTTTGTTTTTGCCTTAGTCCGGAAATTGTCAGCAGCTGGACAGCTAACAGTAGTTCTAAGGTACAATACCGACAAAACAGTTTTCTTATCCGTTAAGGACACCCTACTGATGTAGGGATGTAGCAAAGCGAACAATATTGTATCCTCGTTAGGAGCGTCGGTGGATTTTGCATGGCGGCAGGCAATGCAAAGTGAACTTTCCGGTTTGGTTGGTCAGTTTGTTGTAGCTTGGGGAGCCGGCGGGTTCGGATAGGTTGACGTCTTTAATAACTTGCTGATTTGCAACTCATGACTTTATTAGTGACCGGCGGCGCCGGATTTATCGGTAGCAATTTCGTTTTGGATTGGTTGGCGCAACACGACGAAGCCGTCGTGAATCTGGACAAGCTGACCTATGCCGGTAACCTGGAAAATTTGGCGACGTTGCAAGGCGACGGCCGGCACGTCTTCGTCAGGGGCGACATCGGCGATTACGGCTTGGTGTTGGATTTGTTGAAGCAGTATCAAATCCGGGCCGTCGTCAATTTCGCCGCCGAATCGCACGTCGATCGTTCGATACACGGTCCGGAAGATTTCATTCAAACCAACGTGCTCGGCAGTTTCCGCCTGCTCGAAGCAATCAGGGCCTACTGGGGCGGTCTGGATGAAGCCGGCAAAAGCGGGTTTCGCTTATTGCACGTGTCCACCGACGAGGTCTACGGATCGCTGGAAAAAATCGATCAGCCGTTTGCCGAGACCAACCAGTATCAACCTAACAGTCCCTATTCGGCTAGCAAGGCCGCCAGCGACCATTTAGTGCGCGCTTATCACCATACCTATGGCCTGCCGGTGCTGACCACCAATTGTTCCAACAATTACGGCCCGTATCATTTTCCGGAAAAGTTGATTCCGCTGTGCATCCAGAATGCATTGGCCGGCAAGCCTTTGCCGATCTATGGCGACGGCCAGCAAATTCGCGATTGGTTGTACGTCAAGGATCATTGCAGCGCGATTCGCCGAGTGCTGGCAGCCGGCAAGGTTGGCGAGGTGTATAACGTGGGTGGTTGGAACGAAAAGGCCAATCTCGACGTGGTCAACGTGCTGTGCGCGATACTCGACGAACTGCAGGCGCGAGCCGATGGCAAGTCCTATGCCGAGCAAATTACCTACGTCACCGATCGCCCCGGTCACGACCGCCGCTACGCGATCGACGCCGGCAAGCTGGAACGCGAACTGGGCTGGAAGCCGGCCGAATCTTTCGAAACCGGCATCCGCAAGACGGTGGAATGGTATTTGGCGAATCAGGATTGGGTGCAAAACGTGATGTCCGGCGAATACCAATCCTGGCTCGACAAAAACTACGCGGAGCGCCAAGCCTAATACTATGAAGATTCTGCTGTTTGGTAAAAACGGCCAAGTCGGCTGGGAACTACAGCGTAGCCTGGCACCGCTTGGCGAGCTGGTGGCCTTGGACAGACACAGCCGCGACTACTGCGGCGATTTGGCCGATGCGGCGGGCATCGCCGACACGATTCGCCGGCTCGCTCCGGACGCGATCGTCAACGCCGCTGCCTATACCGCCGTCGATAAAGCCGAGAGCGACGCCGAAACGGCCCAGTCGATTAACGCCTCAGCCCCGCAAGTCATCGCCGAACAGGCCCGTTTATGCGGCGCCTGGCTAGTGCACTACTCGACCGATTACGTCTTCGACGGCAGCGGCGAACGTCCTTGGCTAGAGGACGATGCGGTCAATCCGCTCGGCATCTACGGCCGCAGCAAGTTGGCCGGCGAACAGGCGATTCAAGCGTCCGGCGCCAAACATCTGATATTCCGAACCAGTTGGGTGTACGCCGCGCGCGGTAACAATTTTGCGAAAACCATGTTGCGTTTGGCGCGGGAACGCGAGCAATTGGCGGTGATAGCTGACCAGATCGGCGCGCCGACCGGCGCGGAATTGATCGCCGACGTGACTGCCCATGCGCTAAGAGCTACCGTCTGCAAACCCGATGTCTCCGGGGTTTATCATTTGGCCAGCGCTGGTGCCACTAGTTGGCATGCCTATGCCCAACACGTGTTTAGTGTTGCCCGCCAACACGGCGAAATCCTGAAAGCCGCCGAAGCCGACGTCAAGGCGATTGCGACTAGCGAATATCCAACGGCGGCCCAACGTCCGCTCAACTCGCGTTTGAACACCCAAAAACTGCAAACCACGTTCAATCTCCAAATGCCCGACTGGCAAATGGGTGTGGAGCGGATGTTGGCGGAAATTTTAGGAAATTAGTCATGGCAAATCGCAAAGGCATTATTCTCGCCGGCGGCTCAGGTACGCGGCTGTATCCGGTCACCAAGGCCGTCTCGAAACAGTTGTTGCCGATTTACGATAAGCCGATGATTTACTACCCGCTCAGTACGCTGATGCTGGCCGGCATACGCGATATTCTGGTGATTTCCACGCCCCAGGACACGCCGCTGTTTCGGCAATTGCTGGGCGACGGCAGCGATTGGGGTATCAACCTGCAATACGCGGTGCAACCCAGTCCGGATGGCTTGGCGCAAGCCTTCATTATCGGTCGAGAATTCATCGGGACCAGTCCGAGTGCATTGGTGTTGGGCGACAATATTTTTTACGGTCACGATTTGCACGTTCAGCTAAGAGGCGCCACGGAACAGGCTAACGGAGCCACGGTGTTCGCCTACCACGTCAACGATCCGGAACGCTATGGCGTCGTTGCCTTCGATGCCGCCGGCAAGGCCACATCGTTGGAAGAAAAGCCGATCAAGCCGCAAAGTAATTACGCCGTTACCGGTCTGTATTTCTACGACAATCGGGTTGTCGATATCGCCGCGGAATTAAAGCCGTCGCCGCGCGGCGAATTGGAAATCACCGACGTTAATAAAATCTATTTGGCCGAGCAGCAGTTGAGCGTCGAAATCATGGGACGGGGTTACGCTTGGCTGGATACCGGTACCCATGCCAGCCTTATTGAAGCCAGCAATTTCATCGAGACCATAGAATCCCGGCAAGGCCTGAAAATCTCCTGCCCCGAGGAAATCGCTTGGCGCAATGGTTGGATTGGCGATGAAAAAATCGAAGAACTGGCGAAGCCACTTGCAAAAAACGGCTATGGAAAATACCTGCTTGGACTGCTCGATAAGCAGGTGTTTTAACAAACGGGTTGATATTCGAAAATAAAATGCCAGGCCATGAGTTTGAACGAGCAGCAGAAATATTTGATCTTGCGAACTATTTGGCAAATTGCCGGAGAGGACACAGACGTTTATTTGTTCTGTTCCAGGCTTGATGATAGGCCCAAAGGCGGCGATTAGATCTGTTCTTGGAGTCCAATTTGTTGCCGTCTTCGCTTCGGCGTGCGCAAATAAAAATGCAGTTGGAGCGCGCATTGTGATTGCCCGTCGATCTGGTTTGCAAATCCAGAAACGCCGAAGCCAAACCATTTGAAGTGATAGCTAAAGCCAAATCGGTAAAATTGGAAGCTCGGCAATGAGCCAAGCCGCACTGTTAGCAGAGCAACAACGTCTGGCTGATTTATTGGAGGCCATACAGCGCTGTGCGTATTTTCTGAATGCCCCCAGCCGGAAAATTGATTGGCCGCTACTTGCAGACACGTTGCAATTGGAGAAAAAGAACGTGGCGTTGTTTGAAGCTCTGGCGGCAATCAATTAGAGGTTTGCCAAGCTACAGGATACGCTTGCCGCAGCCATGCGCTATGCCAGTTTGCTATTGGGAGAATCGAACGACCGTTTTCTTAAGGTACTGAGTTTCTATGAAAAAATCGGTGGAAGTTTGGCATTTGTGTCGGGCCGCACGCAATTTGATGGCTCATGATTACGAAATCGATTACGCGGAAATTACCGAACATTTTAGTACGTTACATGAACTAGCCCCTGTTCTTTATCAGGTTGCTGGGCGCTTTATGGAATATTGTCGACAAGCGCTTTCAATTCAGCCCAGCGGCAATGACTTTACCGATGACTTTAAGAACATTGCCGGGATTTAATTTATATTCTTAACAAAAAACTTATGGAAGCCAAGCGATTAGCAATACCCGATATAATTTTATTTACTCCAAAAGTATTTGGTGACGAGCGCGGTTTTTTCTTTGAAAGCTTCAATGAAAAAGTATTTAAGGAATTGACCGGCCTAACCGTTAATTTTGTCCAGGATAACCACTCCAAATCTCAAAAAGGCGTATTGCGTGGGTTGCACTACCAATTACCTCCAAAAAGCCAAGGTAAACTGGTTCGAGTTGTTCAGGGCGAAGTGTTTGATGTCGCCGTCGATATTCGCAAAAGCTCGCCGACATTCGGTCAATGGGTCGGTCAGATTCTATCGGCGGATAACAAACAGCAGCTGTGGATACCTGAAGGTTTTGCGCACGGATTTTTAACGCTGTCCGATAGTGCTGAATTCCTCTATAAAACCACGGATTACTATGCACCCGAATATGAGCGGTGCATAGCCTGGAATGACGCAGATTTAGCAATCCAATGGCAGATTACGGCTACTCCAGCGCTGTCTGGCAAAGACCTGCAAGGTCAAGCATTCATAGGTGCCGAGATTTTTTGATTGATGCAAAATTTCAGCATATCCCCCCGTGAAATGGTGGTCAGTTTATGGCGTAATCGCCAATTGACCAAAGTATTGATCAAGCGCGAAGTCATAGGCCGTTATCGCGGCTCGATGCTGGGTATCTTGTGGTCGTTTTTCAACCCGGTATTCATGCTGCTGATATACACCTTCGTCTTTAGCGTGGTTTTCAAGGCCCGCTGGAGCGGCGGTGGTGACTCAAAAACCGAGTTTGCCTTGATATTGTTTGCCGGATTGACGATTTTTAATTTATTTGCCGAATGCTTCAATCGGGCACCAAGCTTGGTCTTGGCTAATGTGAACTATGTAAAAAAAGTGGTGTTTCCGCTGGAAATCTTGCCCTGGGTCAGCATGGGCTCGGCCTTGTTTCACGGTATGATCAGCTTGTTGGTTTGGCTAATTTTTTATGCAATCCTGTTTGGCGTGCCGCATCCCGAAGCAGCATTATTCCCAATTTTGGTTTCTCCTTTGTTACTACTGACCATGGGTCTGTCCTGGTTTCTCGCCGCCTTGGGTGTTTACCTGCGGGACATTGCTCAAATCATCGGCTTGGTAACCACCTCGCTAATGTTCCTCTCGCCAATTTTTTATCCAGTGTCTGCATTACCGTTGGATTATCAACCCTTGTTACTACTCAATCCGTTAACACCAGTAATTGAACAAGGACGCGCCCTGCTGGTTTGGGGCACCTTGCCCGACTGGCAATTGTTTATCATGGATTTTTTTATTTCCTTGCTTGTCGCCTGGCTTGGCTTTGCCTGGTTTCAGAAAACTAGGAAAGGGTTTGCCGACGTGCTTTAAGAACTGACTGGGCTCGAATAATATTGCAGTTTGCTCTTTATTATGATTAATAATCACATTGAACAACACATGCCAACATCAATCCTCAAAATTTATATCACTGAATACTGTGTTTAATAATTCGCTATTTGAGTATGTCTGATATCGCCATTAAAGTTGAAAATCTCAGTAAGTGTTATCAGATATATAATCAACCCCATGATCGGTTAAAACAATCGATCTACCCGCGCCTGCAACGATTAATCGGACAACAACCTAGACAATACTTTCGCGAGTTTTGGGCGCTGAAGGATGTGTCTTTTGAAATCAAGAAAGGGGAAACGGTTGGCATCATCGGTCGTAATGGTAGTGGTAAATCAACATTGCTACAAATGATCTGCGGCACGCTTAATCCGACGAGCGGCAATATTCAAACGCAAGGGCGCATAGCCGCGTTACTCGAACTGGGTTCCGGGTTCAATCCGGAATTTACTGGGCGGGAGAACGTTTATATGAATGCCGCTGTGCTTGGATTGAGCAAAGAAGAAATCGATGCTCGCTTTGATGACATTATTGCCTTTGCCGATATTGGCGAATTTATCGAGCAACCCGTAAAAACCTATTCCAGTGGCATGATGGTCAGGTTGGCGTTTTCAGTCGCTATCAATGGGGAGCCGGAAATTCTCATTGTTGATGAGGCGCTGTCGGTAGGTGATATCGCGTTCCAAAATAAATGTATAGAGCGTCTCAAATTTTTGACGAGTAGAGGGGTTACGATCCTTTTTGTCTCGCATGATCTGAGTACTTTGCAGATGATATGTTCGCATGTTTTTTGGCTAGACAAAGGGCATCTCATTGCTCAGGGTGATTCAGTGCAGATTGCTCAAGAATATTATGTCCAACTTCTAGGTAATGCGGCACCGGCAGCTATTTCGCAGATTCAGCAGCAAAAAACCGGTAAAGCTTATTTTACCGAAATCAGTCTGTCAGCTAGTCAAAATGCCGGAAATTATTGCCCTGGAGGAAATTTTACTATTCGGTTCCGCCTGCAAGCAATAGAAGATTTGCCGATGCAAGTGTTTGGACTTAGTGTTTATCGTGCCGATGGTGATTGGTTAATTGGACTAACTAGTCTCGATAAAGGTATGCTTTGGCCCGCCTTAGCTACTGGTGAGGAGTCTTGTGGAGAAATTGACTTGTCACCTTTATGCTTAGCGCCTGGCGACTATTATCTGGCTTTAGGTGCTTATTCGCCTGATTATAGTTTATGCTTGGCATTGACGGACGCTTATCTTCGATTTTCAGTGCGTTCCAATCTACCTTCATGGGGGAAGCTTATCCATCCCTGTACATGGACGGTTGTGTAATTGAAATATTTCTTCATATTCATGAGATATTAATCAAACCTCATACATGAGAGATAAATAGCTGCTGACCAAGTCCTATATTTCAAGTAATACATCGAAGAATATTGGGCGGCCGGTAAAGTCCTGGCATAAAAACCTCAAGCTCTCTTGCCTGAATTATATTTTTCTAAGTAAATAATGATCACAAAGCCTTTGAATGACCGTAAAGTTCACGCTTGCCCCATCTGTATGCATCGAGATTCTATCATTCAACTTTGTCTGGTGGATAATTTTCAGATACTTACTTGCGAAAATTGTAATACTGATTTCGTTGATAACCCGCCAACGTCCGAAGAGCTAACTGCTTATTACAACCGACCTGAGTGGTTTGAAGGAGGGGAGCATGGTGGTTACGATAACTATGATAGCCAAACTGAAGGTAGTCTTATTACCTTCCGATCATTGCTAGAAGAATATGCAGGGCGAACAGGTTTGTCTGTGCTTGATATTGGTTGTGGCTATGGCAATCACTTGGCTCTGGCTGCTCGTTTTGGTTGGAAATGCTTTGGAGTTGAGCCAAGCACACATGCACGTCAAGTGGCGTCATCACGGCTTGAAGGCGCCGCGATGATTGTCAGTTCGCTTTCTGAACTAATTCCACATGAGTTTGATTTAATACTGATGTTTGATGTTATCGAGCATGTGTGTTCCCCATACGAATTGTTTTATGATCTATTTTCTATGGGAGCAATTGTTCCAAAAACTCGGGTTATAATTACCACTCCCAATGCGGGCTCAAAGTTAGCTTGTGACAATCCAGTGCAATGGGAATATAGACATCCGCCTTCACACTTGGTTTTTTATACTGCAAATTCACTTCGGTTTGTGCTAGAAAGGCTACAGTTTACTAATATTTTGGTAAAAGGTAGTCATCCAATTGATGGCTCGAAAAATGATGATGATTTTCTTTCATTTGCTGGATTAGAAGCGCAAGCGCTTGGCAGTAATTTTACAGAGTTTATGCGTGAACGATATGTGCCAGGAACTTGGTCAAAAGTGGCCCAATACGAGCACATTCCTCGTTATAAGTTTGCATGTTTATTTGCACAAGGGAAAAACGTTTTAGATTTTGGTTGTGGTACTGGATATGGTGCCGCAATGCTTTCGGAAGTGGCTGAAAAAGTAATAGGTTTAGATATAGATATTAATGCCAATAAATGGGCATGCAATACGCATTATAATTCTAATTTGAAATTTCATTTGTGTGACGATTTAGGTGAGGGGTTGAAATCAGGCTCCTTCGATCTGATAACTTGTTTTGAAATGATTGAGCATGTAGATCAGATTACGCAAACTGCCACAATCAAAAGCATTTCTAGATTGCTTCAAAGCGACGGTATTTTAATAATATCGACACCTAATCCTGAAGTAACGCAATTATATGGTGAAAATCCTTATCATCTCAGAGAAATGAATGAGCTTGAGTTTGTTGAAATACTTGCGGAGCATTTTTTATACATTAAAGTCATAAATCAAAAGGTTCTCTTAGGTATATCATTCGAAGAGCAAGAGGCTATTATATCATATAAAAACATAGCTAATGATTGGCATGATTCAAGTAACAATGGGGTTAAGCCATTAGCGTTTTTAGCTATTTGTTCGAATGCATGTCTGCCAGATATTTGCTCATTCGTAACTTTTGAAGATACTGATTACATTCGTGAATTCACAAGTAAGGAGAATGTGATAAATGCTTCACGGTCTTTAGTCTATCAGACATCAGTTAAGCTGTCTTCTGAATTATATAACTATCGCTCGCAGGCAGCAGAATTTAGCCGACAGGTTGCCTCGTTACAAAATAAATTGGAAAAGGCTCAGTCCCATATTGAATATCAGGCTATTGAAAAAATCGAACTACAAAGTGAACTGCAAGAATATGGCGAACAGGCTGCCGAGTTTTCCCGTCAAATAACGGCGCTACAAAATGAAATGGAAAAGGCCCAGTCGCACATTGCATATCAGGAAAATGAATTGAAAAAGGCTCAGTCGCAAGTCGCACAACAGGCTAGTGAACTCCTTCGTATCACTTCAGAGCGTCTGCATGAATTATCCAGCATCTATTTTTTATGGAATCAATTGATTGGGCTTGTATTAGCAAGAGTTACTGGAAAATTTGAAGGAAAAGCAAGATGATTCATTCTGATGGTAATTCTTTACTTTGCTCTATCGTTATACCCACAAAAAATGGCGGCGCTCTTTTTAAGAGTGTCATTCAGAAATTAGCCACTCAAAAACTTTGGTCGCAAGTTGAATTAATTGTCATCGACTCTGGGTCGACGGATGATACTGTTGATATCGCCCGTGCGTCGGGCGCAAGAGTATTTGAAATTTCAGCCGAGGAGTTTAATCATGGTGCGACACGCGATTTTGGAATATCGCTTGCCACAAGCGAGCATGTCATTCTTCTGGTTCAGGATGCCGTTCCATATGATAATGAATTGATAAATGCAATGTTGGCACCATTTGGCGATTCAGAGGTTGCCGGAGTTTATGCTCGCCAGTTACCTCAACTGAATGCCGATTCACTCACTAAACGTAACTTAAATTGTTGGCTTACTGGGCGAACAACTGCAGAAGTTCGTAAGATGAAAAGTCTTGAATGGTATGAATCGTTGGAACCGATTGAAAAATACTTTTTCTGCAATTTTGATAATGTCTGCTCTTCCATCCGAAAATCGGTATGGAAAGAGCATAAGTTTGGCAATATAAGCTTTGGGGAAGATATTGATTGGGCTGAAAGAATACTAAAGTCCGGTAAAAAAATTGTTTATGAACCTAAAGCAGTGGTTGTGCATTCTCATGAAAGATCTATTGCATATGAGTTCAAGCGAACATATGTATGTCATCGAAAGTTATTTCAACTATTTGGATTGCAACTCGTTCCTAATTTGTGGATAGCCATGAGATCATGGCCAAATCATATTTGGCAAGATGCAAAATATATAGAATCTCAGGAAGATGAATTGCCAAAGAAGCTTCGGGTATTGATAAAAATTCCCATATTAAGTTTGTTAAGTGTTCTAGCCCAGTATTATGCTGCAAAGGATGAAATGGCTAGTAAAGTTCGTAAAATTAATGGAGTTTAAATTTTGAAATTTCTTCTTACGGTCCATCAATTTTATCCCGAATATTTTTCCGGTACAGAAGTGCTGACCTATAGTGTCGCGCGGGAATTATTGGCTCGTGGTCACGAAGTATCAGTATTTACGGGCTATCCAGCGCGGGAATTGATGACTGATGCGCGACGTTTTGATAAATACGAAATTAATGGCATACAGGTATACCGTTTTTATCATGGATTTGTGCCAATGGGGCAGCAGCAGGTTGTGTCAGAAATTGAATATAATAATCAATTGGCGGCGTCTTATTTTAAAGGTCTACTCAATGAATTAGCGCCAGATATTGTCCATTTCTTTCATTTTTCAAGGCTTGGTGCAGCGTTGGTTGATGTAATTAGGCAGTTAGACATCTCCGCTTATTACACACCAACCGATTTTTGGGCGGTGTGTCCCACCAGTCAATTGTTACTTGCAGATGGTCAAACATGCTTAGGCCCCACATCTCAAGGCGGTAATTGTATCAAGCATGTGGCTATGATTACACATTGGAGACACTATTCCTCTATTGTTCATTATTTGCCCGATGGCATGATAGATAAGATCGCTGTCCTTGCAAAATCAGGTCTTAATATAAATTTCCCTTTCAGTCGTGAGATTGCAGCACTTAGTGGCAGAAAACACTTTAATATCGAACGGCTTAATGCTCTTCAAGGTATCGTTGCTCCAACAAAACTAATGGCTGATGTTTTGACAAGCAATGGGGTGAAGCCGGAACTGATTACGCAATCAGCTTATGGTATCAATATTACAGGATTCGAAGATTTCAATCGTTCGTATTCTGTCGATCGCTCTGTCACAATTGGATATATTGGCACTCTCGCTCCTCATAAGGGATGTCATATTCTGATTGATGCATTCACAAGGCTAGAACGTTGTGGAATGTCTTTAAAAATTTATGGCAACCCCAAGGAGTTTCCTGAATATGTGGCTGGCTTATATTCAACTGCAAAGGGTAATGATTCTATTGAGTTTTGTGGAACTTTTCCGAATAATCAAATAGCTGATGTTTTGTCGGGTATTGATATTTTGGTTGTGCCGTCTGTTTGGTACGAGAATACTCCGCTGGTTGTCTATTCAGCTTTGGCGGCTAAATGTCCGGTGATTGCCTCTGATTTTCCGGGAATGTCAGAAGTGGTGAGAGATGGATGGAATGGTCTGTTATTCGAGCCGAGTAACAGTATAGCGCTTGCCGACTGTTTTAAACGGTTGTATCAAGAGCCTACGTTGCTGATTAGCTTGAGCGATAATTGTCAATCTCCGAAATCCATCGCTACTTACGTCGATGAACTGCTTGATCTGTACGAGAAGAAGCAGCATGCGCCTAAATTTCCACTGGTGGGACAACAAGAGCTTGACGCCTATATACCAGCTAACCAGGGAGGTTATGTCGTTGGTTGGGCAAGCATCGGTGCAAATGCACCAAAGCGAATTGGTTTGATCAGTAATAATCAAGAAATAGGTAAGACAACACAATTTTTGCCTAGGCCTGACGTTCGAGATGGATTAAGAAATTCTGGTGTGAAGATTGACGCGATTAATTTGGGGTTCATTATTAACCTTACTCAAACAGTAGATGGCGATTTAACTTTCTTACAGATTGAGGCCATGGATGGTAACACGTATTGCGTTCCCTATGAATCGCTCCAGATTGGGCAATCTGTTTTTCTTGAAAGCCAGTTATGGCTTGGGTTGGATCAAGAATACTTAATACGGAATATCATAGAATGACCTTTTATCATGAATTTACAAACTAATCGTATATCCTCGCTGCAAATACTCGCCTTGTTTTCCGGCATTGTTTTGGTGTTTCTTTTTGCCATGCATAGTCGGTTAGGATTGGAAGTGGCCGATGATGGTGCTTTCTTCCTGCGTTACGCAGAAAACATGCTAAAAGGCCAGTTTTGGGTATGGAACTCTGGCGAAGCGCCGGTGTGGGGCGCCTCTGCCCCTCTGTACCCGTTGATTGTTGCAATCCCGATGGCGCTAGGGCTGCCACCGGAGGCGGCTATTGTTGCCTCCGGGTTAGCCTGCGCATCTGTTAGCCTTGCGGCGACAGTGTTGATGTTGGGTCACCGATTTGGAGTCATCGTCGGTTTGGCTTTCTTGCTTTTTTCCGCACTGGATACCGGAATAATGTATTTTTCCGGTGCCGGCTTGGAAACTCCGCTTACTTTGGCTTTACTGACGTTTGCATTGTGGACTTTGTTATACGAATCACCTGCTTGGGGTGTTGGGCTGGCTGCAGGCCTATTGATGGTCAATAAACTGGACTTGGTACCTGTTGGCGGCTTGCTGTTATTGTCTCATTGGCTGCAAGACAAAAGATTTCCTAAAGTCGCTGTCATAATTGCTGCCGCTATCGCTCTGGCTTGGTATGGCTTTGCCTGGTGGTATTTTGGTGCGCCGGTACCCAACTCATTTTTAACTAAGTCGTTGCATCAAGATAACCAACCTAAAATTATCGACTGGACTTGGTTTGCAGGTTTCGTGTTTTGGGTTGGAATTCATAAGTGGTTGACAGGGTTATCCGTGTTTACTCTGTGGCGTAAAAGTCGTGAGTTACTGCCACTTATGGTTTTTTTGGGAGGTATATTGATTGTGCATTTGGTAGCCTATACCATCAAATATCCTTTTGAGCCATATAATTGGTATGCGATGCCTGCACTTTTTACGCTTTTGGTTGCTGCATCAATTGGATTGGGATTGCCAGTAAAAATAGGGGGTTATTACTTTTTGGGTAGAGCCTGGGGGGCAAAAATCATCGCCGTGTCGTTTTTGATTTTAATCTTTTTCGCAACTATTCGTTCTGAAATATTTGGGACTACAAATATCAAGATGTTTGCCTCACATCATGAATTTGATCGAGCTGAGGCTGGGCGTTGGGTTGCGGAAAATACACCGGATACTTTTGTTGTATATACGATGTGGGGTAATCCAGCTTATTATTCGAAGCGAAAAGTATTGGATGGCTCTTTTCTCAATAGAAAGTTTGAGGATGCTGATTTAATAAAAAAATATCATCCGGAAGTGCTTATATTGCAAAATAATCCCGGCAGTACACCGATGAATCCAGTATTTGCCGCGACCAAAGGGGAAAATTATAGAGTTGTAAAGGTATTTGATAAGACTTATTCGGCTGGGATGGATTATTTTTTTGTTGTGCTCGTGCGTGAGGATGTTTTGGGCAAGGTTCGCAATATCGATCCACCACGCGATTTGATGCCATTTGTGAGTAATATTCAACTCGGTGACCAGTTCGGTATTTTAAAGCCACAAGGCCTTGAGACATTATTTGTGCATCCTGGGGCTGTGACAGCAACAAGTTTTCAATTCGACGCAAGTGGTTACTTGAGGGATGTCGAGAAAAAAGAGCTTTATATTCGTGCCGGTATTGCACCTAATATCCCAGAGGCCGCAATAAAGAGGGGGGCTGGTAATGTTCATATTCGTATCCTGCAGAATGAAAAACCTCTAGTTGACGACATTATTAAAGTGGGTGAACCGATTCAGCGTAATTTTCCAATCGCTGAGGGCCAATTTTTGTTGTTCGCCGTAGATAATAACGGTGGAGCCGATACCGATTGGCTGTTGCTTTCAATTCATTAAGGCATAACATGAATAATCCTAAGCGTTGCCTGGTCCTTGGTGGTCGTGGTTTTATTGGGTCTCATTTGGTTGATGCCTTGTTGGTTCGTGGTCACTTTGTACGTTGTTTCGATAGGCCGCATATAGCACCTCTTCCAGAAGCACAGATTTCGGATGCCAATTTTGAACTGTTTGAAGGCGATTTCGTCAGTGACGCCGATATCTCCGAAGCTGTTGATAGCTGCGAAGTTTGTTTTCACCTAATTTCCACGACTTTGCCTAAATCTTCCAATGCCGATCCTATATTCGACGTCGAGAGCAATGTTGTCGGCTCGTTACGCTTACTATCCCATTTGGTTCGGTCGGGCACCAAAAAAATTATTTTTGTATCTTCTGGTGGCACGGTGTATGGGATGCCAACCCAATTGCCAATTCTGGAAACGCATTCTACTAACCCGATGTGTTCCTACGGCATCACTAAATTGACGATTGAAAAATATCTTGGATTGTTCAAGGAATTGCATGGACTTGATTACACGGTATTACGTATCGCCAACCCATTTGGCGAACGACAGCGGACGCACGCGAGTCAAGGTGCAATTGCAGTTTTCTTAGGTAAAGTTTTACGCGGTGAGCCAGTGGAAATTTGGGGCGATGGTTCGGTGATTCGCGATTACATCCATATTGACGACGTCATTGATGCTTTGCTGGCGGCTTTGAATCATTCTACCAGTCAAAATACGTTCAATATCGGATCTGGTTGTGGTCACAGCCTTAATGAAGTGTTGGATGCAATTGAACGAGTGACTAGGCGAACTGCGAATCGCCATTATTTGCCGGGCAGGCCATTTGATGTACCTAAAAGCGTTCTGTCGATTCAGAGTGCGGAAGACGAGTTAGAGTGGGTCCCTCGCATTAATTTTGCAGATGGTTTGAGACGATTTGCTAATTGGATCGAAAAAAATGAAGGGTTGCAAAAATGATTGTGAAACCAGTTCGGCTTGAAGCGCTAACTTCTATGCGGTTCTTCGCATCCGCCGCTGTCGTGTTTTTGCATTCAAGACCATTTTTTGAGACAACCAAGAATTTGTACGCAGAAGCGCCGCTGCATTATGGCGTTACTTTTTTTTTCGTACTTTCAGGTTTTATTCTAACTTATGTTTATCGTGATTTGCAGCCAGTTGCTAGGGTTGATTTCTGGATTGCTAGAATTGCCCGTATTTGGCCTGCGCATATTTTCGCATTATGTTTGTTTCTACTGTTGATTCCCTCTGAACAGTGGACTTGGGATGGGGCAAATGTTCCTGCTGTCACTATGTCAAATCTCTTTTTATTACAATCAATTATTCCTATACCAGAATATTATTTTTCTTACAATGGTGTGTCTTGGAGTGTTTCAACAGAGGTTTTTTTCTATGTTGCGTTTCCGTACTTGATTATTAATTTTTCTAGTACATGGTTGCGAAAGCTGCTGTTATCAATGAGCATTGTTTTAATTATTTTGTCTGTGTCTTGCTTGTTTGATTTGCCGTCTTTTTCGCCTGATAAGTTTTTGGATGTTACATCTCATGGCATGATATATATCAGTCCATTGACAAGAATATTGGAATTTATTATAGGTATGGCTGCTGCGAGTTTTGTGATTGAATGTCGTTGGATAAATATTATTTGCAAATTTAATAATAAATGGGTGATTTATACTTTATTTGAAGTGTTGGCCTTGTTGTTGGCTTTATATATGGCGACATACTTAAGTCGTGTTGCTGGAGCGTTTGGTGGTAAACTGGAAACGCCGCTGGTTACCTGGGTGATGCATAGTTCTGGTGCGATATTTTTCGCCGTTTTGATTGCTGTAATATCGATGCAAAAGGGTCTTATATCTAGTTTTCTTAAATATAGGTTGTTTGTGGTTTTTGGTGAGATTTCATTTTCTCTTTATTTAATCCATCAGGTTTTAATTAGATTTTATGTGAGTAATATTGGGTTGTTTTATAATGTTCCTGATTTATTTAGAGTTTTTATTTATTGGTTGTTGTGCTTGATGTTTTCTTTTATCATATGGAGATTTTTCGAGGTTCCTGTAAGGGAGTATTTGCGGACATCCTTGTCGAAGATTTATCATGCTGCATTTGCTCCTCAAAGCTAATTTAAATTTGATGACCCAACTAATCCTTTTGTTGCGACCTCATCAATACGTCAAGAATTCATTTGTCTTGCTCGGTGTAGTATTTTCACATCAATGGGATAATGCTACATTGATTTTGGCGGCGCTGGCTTTTTTTGCCTTTTGCTGCATGGCAAGCGCTGTTTATGTTTTGAACGATATATTGGATGTCGAGGAGGATCGTCAGCATCCAAAGAAACGCTATCGACCGATTGCCAATGGCACCATTGCGGTGCCAACCGCATGGGGACTGTTCTCTATACTGACCGCAGCGTCGATTTTGCTAGGGATTGGTGCGGGCAAATTAATGCCGGTAATGTTAAGCATATACCTTGTTCTAAATTTGGCCTATTCGCTACGGCTTAAACATGTGGTGATCTTGGATGTTTTTGTTATTTCGACCGGTTTTATGTTGCGAATTTTGGGCGGCACATTGGGATTAGGTATTGCTCCGTCCCATTGGCTTTTACTATGCGGTTTGATGCTGACTCTGTTTTTAGGCTTTGCTAAGAGGCGAGCGGAGTTGTTAATGCTAGAATCCTTCGGAGAGTACAGTCGAGCGACTACCAGGCGCGTATTAGATGATTACAGTCCGATCATGCTAGAACAATATATTGCCGTGAGCGCGGCTTGTACGATTTTGAGTTATGGCTTGTATACGGTAAGTGACAGTACAATAGCCCTACACGGTTCAGATAAACTGGTTTATACCGTACCTTTTGTGGTTTATGGTATTTTTCGCTATCTGTTTTTGTTACATCATCGCCAACAAGGCAATGATACGGCAAAAGATCTTTTAACGGATCGGCATTTACTATTTACCGTTTTGGGTTGGTTTGTCACCTGTGTTGTAGCTCTTATATGAGTGAGTTACTACTTTCTGGTTGGCGTTACCGGGCCGTTATCATCTCTATTGTTATAGCAGCTTTAGCTTATTTGGGGTTTTCCTTATGGGCAGGCTTTAATGATGTCATGGCTGCATTGTTACAGGTTGGTGCGGTCGGCGTATTATTGATGTTGGGATTATCTCTCACTAACTATTTCTTGCGTTTTTTGCGATGGCAGTTGTATTTGCGTTCATTGGGTTACCAAGTGCCTTGGCTGGTCAGTTGGCGTATTTATCTCGCCGGTTTTGCGTTAACCACAACCCCTGGCAAAGCAGGTGAGGCATTGCGAGGAGTTTTTTTAAAAAGGTGGGGAGTTCCTTATATCCACAGTTTGTCGGCATTTTTAAGTGAACGATTATCTGATCTGGTAGCTATCCTATTATTAGCTTTGCTTGGCCTTAGCCTATATCCTCAAATGCAGGGCATTATTGTAGTTGGAGCTAGCGGGGTTATGGTTGGATTCCTTTTTTTATTGTTGCCTGCACCTATCAGATGGTTAGCATGCTGGGCGAAAAGGGGAGAGGGGTATTTTCGGAGATTCGCTTTACATCTTTCCAGGATGCTGAATGATGCTAGGGCTTGCCATACACTGAAAATGCTCATGGCTGCAACTTTACTGAGTATTGTTGCTTGGATGGCGGAAGCTTTAGCTTTTAATTGGATGTTAATTCAGTTGGGATTTGATGTGCCGATAGTTTTTGCGATTTTTGTCTACGCAGTTGCGATGCTTGCCGGGGCACTGAGTTTTTTGCCAGGTGGATTGGGTGGTACAGAGACAGTGATGGTGGGTTTATTGATCTGGAAAGGGGCCGGATTCCCTGAAGCGGTGGCCGCTACCGTTTTGATTCGACTGACGACTCTTTGGTTTGCCGTCATTCTTGGTGCAATTGCACTTGTGATGAGCCGTCACGAAGAGAAAGTTATATGATTCCATTATCCTGGAACCGCTGGCCTAGGGTTGATCATCGCAAAATCATTTCTGTCAATGATAGGTCGGTTCCCTTGCCATTTTGTGAAGGAAGCTTGCTCGCTCATGGTAATGGTAGAAGTTATGGCGATGTTTGTTTAAACGAAGCAGGTAATTTGTTGATGACTCGCGGGCTTAATCGCTTTATGGTTTTCGACCGGACAACTGGGCGTTTACAATGTGAGTCAGGTGTTTTGCTCAAAGAAATACTGGATCTAGTAGTTCCGCAGGGTTGGTTTCTTCCAGTAACACCTGGCACCCGTTTTGTTACGGTCGGTGGGGCAATTGCCAATGATGTGCATGGCAAAAATCATCATTCAGCTGGGACATTCGGCCATTATGTATGTAGTCTGGAGTTACTTAGATCAGACGGTCAGCGTTTGCTTTGTGGTCAAGAGGAAAATAAGCAATGGTTCGCTGCTACAGTTGGAGGGCTTGGTCTAACCGGATTGATAACATGGGCAGAATTACAGTTGATGCCAATCTCCAACGCTTTTATGTGGGTTCAGCCTCGTCGTTTTTCTAGTTTGAGTGAGTTTTGGGCTATCAATGAAGAAGCTGAACAGCGTTGGCCTTATACCGTAGCATGGATAGATTGTTTGTCCGGTACTAAGGATAATGTGCGAGGAATTTTAAGTGGTGGTGCACATGCGCCTGCTCAGGCTGAATTACCTTGTTTCAAGGAAAAATCACGCCACATGCCTTTAACTCCTCCGCTGTCTTTGGTTAATTCGTTGAGTCTACGTGCCTTCAATGCCTTTTATTACCATCAGCCTATCAAATCAGGGATAACTTTAGATCACTTTGTACCCTATTTCTATCCATTAGATGGATTGTTGGACTGGAATCGTGTTTATGGACGTAGAGGTTTTTTTCAATATCAATGCGTGCTTCCACTAGAAAGTAGCAGAGATGGGATATCGAAGCTTCTGCGTCGAATTGGAGCGAGCGGGCAAGGATCGTTCTTGGCTGTTTTGAAGACATTTGGCTCTAAACCTTCTGCTGGTATGTTGTCATTTCCTCGCGAAGGGGCGACGCTAGCGTTAGACTTTCCAAACTTGGGAGAGGCAACCCATCGCTTATTTCAGGAACTTGATGCAGTTGTACGAGATGCAGGTGGAGCGCTCTATCCAGCTAAAGATGCACGTATGCCTTCTGATTTATTTCGCGCTGGTTACCCGCTTTGGGAAAAATTCAGTACTTTTGTTGATCCCGGTTTTTCATCCAGCTTTTGGAGAAGAGTAAATTCATGATTCCTATGCAACGCACAGTCATTTTTGGTGCAACCTCAGCTATTGCGCAAGAGGTTGCACGGCAACTTGTTGTTAGAGGGGGGGCTCTTTATTGCATCGGTCGTAATTCTGCTAAGTTGGATGCATTGCTCGCGGATCTGCGTGTGCGGGCCGGATCAGGGCAAGTTATTGGAGGTGAAGAGGCTGATTTGAATGATCTTACAAGACACGAGAGTTTATTGTTATCCGCAGAAAAAGCATTAGGTGGTTTAGATGCGCTGCTTGTTGCACAAGGTAGTCTCTCAGATCAGAAGTCGTGCGAGGTCTCTCCGGACTTAACCGTGCGAGAATTCAATACTAATGCATTGAGTGCTATTTCTATTTTGACCTTGGCCGCTAATAAGATGGAAGCCCAAAAGGCCGGGGTTTTAGCGGCGATTAGTTCAGTGGCGGGGGATAGGGGGAGGCAGAGTAACTATGTTTATGGCGCAGCTAAAGGAGCACTCACTATTTTTATGGAGGGATTGCGCAATCGGCTAACCAAAGTCGGAGTTAGTGTAGTGACTATAAAACCTGGCTTCGTTGATACTCCAATGACGGCTTCGTTTGATAAAAATGGTGTTCTCTGGTCGAATCCAGAAATCATTGCTCGCGGCATTGTTATTGCCATGGAAAAAGGGAGCGGCGAAGTATATTTACCTGGTTTTTGGCGCTTCATTATGTTGGTAATTCGGCATATTCCATCGCGCATGTTTAATAAAATGAGTTTGTGATGGCTAAGGTTGCTTTTTTTGATTTCGATGGGACTCTTACTCGGCGCGATTCTTTGCTTCCATTTTTGCGATTGGTAGCTGGTACCCCCCGCTTTGTCGGACGTATGGCGTTATTAAGCCCTGTGTTAGCAGCTTACGCAATCAATTTGATAAGAAATGATGTGGCTAAAGAACGGGTTCTTTCTTATTTCCTTGAAGGCATGGAGCAAAAATCACTACAGCGCTTAGGTGCGAATTTTGCGAATGAGCGATTGCCGGACATGTTGCGTCTGGCAGGTGTTGAGCGGTTACGTTGGCATCAAGATCAAGGTCACACATGTGTTTTGGTTAGTGCCTCACTCGACGTTTATTTGACACCTTGGGCTAGTAAAATTGGTTTTGATGACTGGATTACTTCCAGTTTGGAAATTGATGATGCAGAGCGAATAATTGGAAGATTGAATGGCGGTAATTGCTTTGGCGAAAAGAAAGTGCATCGCATTAGAGATTGGCTGGCGAACAAAGAATTTTCGTATTCGTATGCGTATGGTGACAGTAGCGGCGATATACCCATGTTATCCCTTGTTAATGAAGGATACCTATTAAACGATGGGGAGTTTTCTTTGATTCATCAAGTAAAGAGACCTTAAAAAGTGAGCCAAAAGGGTATGTCGTATAGATATTGGATGGCTGAATGAAGCTATACTGCTTAATCCTCAATAAAAGATGAGCCATAAAGTTTCAGTAATCATTGTCAATTGGAACGGAGACCGTTTTCTCGAACGCTGCTTGTCGACATTGCTGGTTCAGTCAATTATGCCGCACGAGATTATCTTGGTCGACAACGCCAGTTCCGACGCTTCACTTAACATTGTACAGTATTTTTCGACGGTTAAATTATTACCGCAAAATGAAAACCTAGGTTTTGCTCGTGGGAATAATTTAGCTATCAACATCATCAGTCCTGACTCGGAGTGGATTGCTTTACTTAACCCGGATGCGTTTCCTAATCCAGATTGGCTGGAACGTCTGTTAGCTGCGGCCGATTCCTATCCTGAGGTTTCTGTATTTGCCTCTCTGCAAATGTGCGATGATAATGCGGAGGTTATTGACGGTGCAGGAGATAGTTATCATGTTAGCGGGTTGGTTTGGCGCGATCATCATGGTGGATTGATTTCTCCAATGGATCGAGAGAATAAGCCCGTTTTTAGTCCTTGTGCTGCAGCCGCATTATATAGACGGCAAGCCTTGATCGATGTTGGAGGGTTCGATGAAGATTTTTTCTGTTATGTCGAGGATGTGGATTTAGGATTTCGATTGCGTTTAGCCGGACATCAGGCGATGTTGGTAGGGGATGCTGTTGTGCGCCATGTGGGGGCTGCATCCACCGGAAGACAACGCAGTGATTTTTGTGTATATCATGGCCACCGTAATTTGGTTTGGACATTCGTTAAAAATATGCCGGGGTTGTTGTTTTGGTTGTTGTTACCAGTCCATCTTGCGCTTAATTTAATATCCGTCGTTTATTTTTCAATCGTCGGACAAGGGGGAGTGATTCTCCGTGCAAAATATGATGCTTTGAAAGGTGTGTCTAAGATGTGGCAAAAAAGACAAATTATTCAAAGCAGGCGTATTGCCTCGCTAGCCGATATTTGGCGGGTCTTGGATAAGCGTATTTTACCTTTTAAGTAAAAGATAAACTAATGACAGAATCCATTGACGCGATTGTCGTCAATTACAATGCAGGTAACCTATTGCAGACTTGTATAGCGTCTTTGAATGTCTGCCCGGTGGTTTCTAAAGTTATCGTGGTTGATAACTTTTCCCATGACGATAGCCTGAGGGCCATTCAGCATTTACCCGGTGTGCAAATAATTAAGAATAATAAAAACTTTGGTTTTGCCGCAGCCTGTAATATGGGCATTGAGAAAACCGATGCGGATTATTTGTTATTTCTAAATCCCGACTGCTCATTTTTGCCTGGTACTATGTCGCGAATAGTAGAGCATATGCGTGCTGATAGTGCCATTGGCATGGCTGGCGGCGTTTTGATTAATCCGGGGGACGGCACGGAACAGGCGGGTGGGCGGCGAGCGATTCCCACTCCATGGCGCTCATTTGTCAGGGCATTTGGTTTGCACCGGTATGCCAATCGTTGGCCTCGCCTGTTTTATGATTTTTGCTTGCACGATGAGCTGCTGCCGGGCGCCCCGGTTGCAGTGGAGGCGATTTCCGGTGCTTGTATGTTGGTTAAGCGGGAGGCAATCGACGATGTCGGTCTTTGGGATGAAGGTTATTTTCTGCATTGTGAAGATCTGGATTGGTGTATGCGCTTTCGTCAGAAAGGTTGGAAGATACTTTTTATTCCTGATGCAAAAATAATCCATCAGCAGGGTGCTTGTAGTCGCTCTCGGCCGTTTTTTGTCGAATGGCATAAGCACAAAGGTATGCTGCGTTTTTACCGAAAATTCTTCCGGCATCAGTATCCTGGGATTTTAATGTGGTTGGTTACATTCGGTGTATGGTTTAGGTTTTTTCTGGTAGCAGGGTATTATTTAGCCAAGCGAATGTTGGATAAGCTGTGACAATTTTGGCAAACAGTGTTTCTGTCGGTGTTTTGGGGGCGACGAGTCACGTTGGTAAGGCTTTGTTATATGAGTTAGTTGAACTAGGTTTTCCCGTGTTCGCCTTTTCCCGCCGGGTTTCTAATGCTTGTGATAGTAATGTGCGCTGGGAAAATATTTCACAGCTTTCTGACGCTCGCGAGTGCATCATTCCTTACTGGGTTAGTCTCGCGCCTATCGCAGTTCTTCCTGGTTATTTTGATGCGTTAATGGGTTGTGGTGTGAGGCGCATTGTGGTGTTGTCGTCCACTAGCCGTTTCAGTAAGGCTGAATCGTCGTCGCTCGGGGATCGTCAGTTAGCGCAAAGCTTTATTGATTCAGAGCAAAAGCTTCGATTTTGGGCTGAACAAAATAATATTGAGTGGGTAATTTTGCGACCTACATTAATTTATGGCTTGGGAAGAGATAAGAATGTTTGTGAGATTATTCGACTGATTCGTCGTTTCCGTTTTTTTCCATTGTTCGGAGATGCCCAAGGGTTGCGTCAGCCAATACATTGCAGGGATGTCGCGATTGCATGTTGTAATGCGTTAGCTTCTTTCGAAGCGACAAATAAGGATTTTAACCTATCAGGTGGCGAGACTTTGAGCTACTGTCAAATGGTGGAGCGTTTGTTCCGGTTTATTGATTGTACGCCGCGCTTCATCAAGGTGCCAACAGCGGTGTTACGCGGTATGCTGCGCCTGCTACGACTTTTGCCGCGGTATCGCAATTGGACTTTTTCAATGGTGGAGCGCATGGGACAGGATTTGGTTTTCGATCATTCGGAAGCGACGCGACATTTAAATTTCACCCCGCGGGTTTTCAAGTTAGATAAAGAAGATTTGCCGCGCTAGCCGGAATTAACCCTGGATGGGTGATGGTTTGCTTGAGTAGCGGCATAGTGAGTTCGGTCGGCTCTTGTGTGCCCGGTTGTATCGATATTTCTCTGGGTTATTTTGGTAGAATGAGGGCCGTTTATTCTCAATTGACCATCAATGAAACACGTCGAACTTCTTTCCCCGGCCGGTACGATTCGGAACATGCGTTATGCGTTCGCGTTCGGCGCCGACGCGGTTTATGCCGGGCAGCCGCGTTACAGCTTGCGGGTGCGCAATAACGATTTCCTAGCGGACAATCTGGCGAAGGGGATAGCCGAGGCACATGCGATCGGCAAGAAATTTTATTTGGCGGCGAACGTCATTCCGCATAACGCCAAGGTGAAGACTTTCGTCAAGGACATGCAACCGATTATCGCGATGGGGCCGGACGCGCTGATCATGGCCGATCCAGGCCTGATCATGATGACCCGCGAACAATGGCCTGACGTGCCGGTGCACTTGTCGGTCCAGGCAAATACCGTGAACTATGCCAGCGTCAAATTTTGGCAACGCATGGGCGTGGAGCGGATCATTCTGTCGCGGGAATTGTCGTTGGACGAAATCGCCGAGATTCGCCAGCAATGTCCCGACATGGAGTTGGAGGTGTTCGTGCACGGTGCGTTGTGCATCGCCTATTCCGGGCGTTGCCTGTTGTCCGGCTATTTCAACCATCGAGATCCCAATCAGGGGACTTGTACCAATTCCTGCCGTTGGAAATACGACACCAAGCCGGCCGACGAAACCGCCGAAGGCGATTACGTGTTGGCGGACAGGCCGGTGTTGTCGATGAACGATCTCAGCCAGGGCTTGAGTAGCGCGAGCTGCGGTGGTGCCGAGCGTCATCCGCTGGCCGATCAGATTTATTTTCTCGAGGAAGAAGGTCGGCCCGGCGAGTTGTTGCCGGTCATGGAGGACGAGAACGGCACTTACATCATGAACTCCAAGGACCTGCGCGCTATCGAACACGTGCAGCGTTTGGTGGAGATCGGCGTGGATAGCCTGAAAATCGAAGGGCGGACCAAATCGCATTTTTACGTGGCGCGCACCGCGCAGACCTACCGTCAGGCGATCGACGACGCGCTGGCCGGCCGGCCGTTTCAGCCGCAATTGCTGGGTGTTCTGGACAATCTGGCCAGTCGGGGTTACACCGATGGTTTTTATCAGCGTCATCATACGCACGAGCATCAGAATTATCTGTCCGGTTATTCCAAGAGCCATCAGCAACAGTTTTGCGGCGAAATCACCGCCTACGATTCCGACACCGGTCTGGCCGATGTCAGCGTCAAAAACAAATTCGCGGTTGGCGATCGGTTGGAAATGATTTTGCCGGGCGGCAATCGGGATATCGTTGTTGATCGGATGTTGGATAAATACGGCAATCCGATGCAAGAGGCCTTGGGCGGCGGTTACGAAGTGCGAATTCCCTTGCCTAGCGAAGACTGTCGCTACGGCTTGTTGGCGCGTTATTTTTGATGGACTTGGAGGCCGATTTGGCATTTCTGACCGCCGATTTATGCGATCGCTTCGGCGATGCGGAGAATTTCCAGGTCGCCGAACCCATGCTGCGCCATTTCGGCGGGCGCCAACGGTTTTGCGGGCGAATCGCCACGCTGAAGGTTTTCGAGGACAATTCCTTGGTGCGTAGCGCATTGGAGGAAGATGGCAACGAGAAGGTGTTGGTGATCGATGGCGGTGGCGGCAAGCGTTGTGCCTTGTTCGGTGATACCTTGGCAGCTCTGGCGATCGAAAACGGCTGGAGCGGTATTATCGTCTACGGTTGCGTGCGCGGCGCGGAACTGTTGGCACGACTGCCGATCGGCGTAATGGCCCTGAACACCCATCCGATGCGTAGCCGTAAGCACGCACGGCCAAGGCGACCGCGACGTGATGATTACGTTTGCCGGGGTCAATTTCAAAAAAGACCATTACCTGTATGCCGATAGCGACGGAATTATCGTCGCCGAGACAAAATTGGATTAGAATTCCAATGCCTTAACCTAGTAAAACACTCAAGAATATGCAAATCGTACTCGCAAACCCTCGTGGATTCTGTGCCGGCGTGGACCGGGCCATTGAAATCGTCGATCAAGCCATCGATACCTTCGGCGCACCAATTTATGTGCGTCATGAGGTCGTGCACAACCGGACCGTGGTCGACGGATTAAAGGAAAAAGGCGCGGTGTTTATCGAGGATTTGAGCGATGTGCCGGTCGGCTCCTATCTGGTGTTCAGCGCGCACGGGGTTTCCAAGCAGGTGCAGCGCGAAGCCGACGAGCGACAATTGACGGTGTTCGATGCCACCTGCCCGTTGGTGACCAAAGTTCACATGCAGGTCGCCAAGCATGCCAAGCAGGACCGGGAAGTGATTCTGATCGGCCACGCCGGACATCCGGAGGTGGAAGGCACGATGGGGCAGTACGAAAAATGCACCGAGCACGGCAATATCTATTTGGTGGAAACGCCGGATGACGTTAAAAACCTCAAAGTCAATAATCCGGATAATCTGGCCTATGTCACGCAAACGACGTTGTCGATGACCGACACCAAGGTGATGGTCGACGCGCTACGCGAGCATTTTCCGTCGATCAAGGAGCAGAAAAAAGACGACATATGCTATGCCACCCAAAACCGTCAGGATGCGGTGCACGATCTGGCGAAAATTTCCGATCTGATTTTGGTAGTTGGCTCCCCCAACAGTTCGAATTCCAACCGTTTGCGGGAAATCGCCGAACAGCTCGGCAAATCCGCGCACTTGATCGATACCTATCGCGACCTGAAACAGGAATGGTTGTCGGGCGTGGATGTCGTCGGCGTCACAGCCGGCGCGTCGGCGCCGGAAGTGTTGGTACAGGAAGTGATCGATCAATTGAAAGCCTGGGGCGGCGCCGACACCCTGGTCCGCGAGAATAAAGGTATAGAGGAAAAAGTGGTATTCTCTATTCCCAAGGAATTGAAGAAGCACATGGAAGCCTAACTTAATCAGCCCAACGAGGAACCGTATGGCTATTAACGCGCAAGATTTAGTCGCCGCCGCCAAGCAGCAGATTTCGGAGATCGACGTCGCCGCCGCTCGCGAACGCTTGACGACAAATTTGATTCTGGATGTCCGCGAGCCCAACGAATTTGCCGCCGGCCATTTGCCGGGCGCGGTCAATATTCCACGTGGCGTA
Organism: Methylomonas sp. LWB; assembly: GCF_001856095.1. Classification (NCBI taxonomy): domain Bacteria; kingdom Pseudomonadati; phylum Pseudomonadota; class Gammaproteobacteria; order Methylococcales; family Methylococcaceae; genus Methylomonas; species Methylomonas sp. LWB. Next base: position 275,155 of record NZ_MKMC01000045.1, on the reverse strand, counting down.
CTTGAATTCCAAATTTGCGGACATCCCGCTTTCCAAGGTCGGCAACAAGCCCCGACCGTGGTGTATTGCCAGGGAGGCGGCAGGTCGGCGTTGGCGACTCAGGTATTGCAGCAGATGGGTTATTCGGCGACGGTCAGCATGGCCGGCGGTTTCAAGGCTTGGGCGGAGAGCGGTTTGCCCGTTGAGTGAGCAAGACGAACTCCGTATCGATAAATGGCTATGGGCCGCACGGTTTTTCAAGACCCGCGGCTTGGCGTCCGACGCGGTCAGCGGCGGAAAGGTGCATGTCAACGGCCAGCGCTGCAAGCCCAGCCGGGATGTTCGGCTTGGCGATCGCATCAGCATCACCAAGGATCAATATACTTGGGATATTCTTGTCACCGGTTTGAATCGGCAACGCCGTCCGGCCCAAGAGGCGGCCCAATTGTATGTCGAAGACGCGGCCAGCGCCGCCAAACGGCAACAACTGGCGGAATTGCACAAACAGCAGCAAGCTGCGTTCCCCGTCTCGGAGCGACCCTTCAAGCCCAACAAAAAACAGCGCCGGCAAATTCATCGTTTCAAAGAGAGTTCGGCTTGACCGGACCGCGTTCAACAAAACGATAGCCACACTTCCCGCAAGACTTTATTATTCCAGCGTTGTGCGCGCGCCGGAATAAGCCGGTGTTTGTCAAACGGCGGCCGGGCGTTAAGTTCGGCCTAAGAACCGGCGTTTAGTTTTCCGGTACGCTTTCACCCACGCAAGATTCCAAAAGGTTTTTGAATGTCGCAACGCTGTTTTTTCATAATCGCGCAAGCGGTGCTGGCCAGTGGATTGCTGGTCGGTTGCGCCACCACTCGGCAATTGGCGGTGGATTATCCGAAAACCGAATCGGTAGCCGTCAAGCCGTTGCGAGGGCAAACGACGGTTTCCGGCGACGATTACTACGTGCAGTGGCTGTCTGAGTTCGAGTTCAAGGGCGACAGCGCATTGAAAGGCGGTTGCAATGAAATGGGCGGTCATTACGAAAACGGCGATTTGTCGGCCGCCGTCGTGTTCGCGGTGCATAACGACGCCTTGAAGCTGCAGCGCGAAGCCAGCGGATTTCTTTATCAGGCGACGACCGGGCGGTGCAATTTCAAACTGGAGACCAAAAAGGCCAATTTGACGCCGTGGTTACGCTTGGATTCGGCCAAGGACACCCAGATTGAATACCGCTTTCTGACCAGTAACAGCCACGAGTCTAATCTGTCGCAGCTGGTCGAGGATCTGAACACCGCCAGCGGTTTGTTCGCGTTGACCGGCGTCGGTACCGGCATGGCGGTGATGGGGAAGTTGGCCGGCAATTGGGTGGAAAGCAATCCGCCCGTCGTCGCGAAAGCGCCGACGCCGGCCGGCAAGCTCAGTTCCGAGACCCACACGCTGCCGGCCGGCGTCGTACTTAACGCCGACAGCGCAGGTCTCAATCAAACCCGCTTGCCGGTTTACGAAGTGCTCGAAGGCGGTTGGAACATTTGGTCGTCGGAAACCAAGATGCTGGGCGAATTGCGGATTTATCCGGAATTGGTGTCGTCCCTGCTGCTGAAAACCGTTGGCGACGCGACGCCGGACGCTCACGACCTGTCTCTGGAAGAACTGTGGCGGGCGCCGATACAAACAGCCAACGGCGAACAGCGTCTCCAGCAATTGCTGGCTCAAATCGATGCCGCCGATCGGCCGAATCTGCAACCGGATTGGCGGGATTACAGCGATGTCGAGACTCAGTGCCGGCGGCTGAAACTGGTCATGAAGGACTTGGGGTTCAATAAATTCGACCGCAACGCCTTGCTCTACTACTTTCTGAATAAATCGCCGGATTGGAAGAATTTCAATATCTCGATGCAGCGGGCGATGACCGATGAAATCCGACCCAAATTGTTGGAGCAATACCGTTCCACCAACTTTTCCGGCTGTTTGGCGCCGGAAGATTATTGGGTCATGAAGAGCATGCGTCTGGCGGTCAATACCGAGCAGGACTGGGATGCGCTGGCCAGTTCTAGGCAAAAGAAGGAAGGCATCTTGAATCCGGTGCAGTCGGCGGGCCGACAATTGCTGGCGGCCCTGAAAAGCCCGGATAAGGATGAAGTGGCCCGTCAACTGTATCCGCTATTGAATACCGAAAAGGCCGGCAACGGTAGCGTATTGCTGCAAAACCATTTGAGTAATTTCGGCCTGGAAACCTTGCTGCAACTACCGCCGATTCCCGACGAAGGCGTGGTCGTTAGTGCCGCGCAATTGGCCGGCGTGTTCGCCGGTCTGAACGTCGATAGTTACAGTTGCGCTAGGCCGGCCCAGGAACAAGGTCAGCCGCTGGCCCATATCGGCATTCTATTGTTCGCCACCAAGCCGGGCAGTCCTCGCGACAAAGGCGGCGCGCTCGAATTCGAACTGGCTCAGGGCCGCATCGTGCGTTTGGCGTTTCAGCATCCGTCGTTTCGCGATTTCGAACAGAATCTGGCCGATTATCCCGATCTCGGCGGCTGTCGCATCGACGCCGAATTTCTGAATCGACTGCATTAACACGGGGGTGCCATGGTCCTGAAACGCTCCACCGGGTATTGGATAGGCGGCACGCTGGTCGGCTTGGTCGGTTTGTATGCGGCGGCCGGATACTATGTTTTGCCCTATTGGGCGAGAACCCGCTTGCCCGAAATCGTTCACCAGGCCACCGGCGCTCAGTTCGGCATCGAGACGGTGGCCTTCGATCCTTTCGAATGGCGGGCCGAGTTGCGAGGGATACGTTTGACGGGTGCCGACGGCAAGGATTTACTCGGTTTGGAGAGTCTGGTTCTGGATATTCAGGCGATGGAGTCGCTAGGCATGCGCGGTTTGGCGGTAACGGCGATCGAATTCGGCAAGCCGACCATCAACCTGGAGCGCCGCGCCGACGGCCGCTTGAATTTGGCCGATCTGCGGCCTGCCGAAGCCGAGCCGGACCCTTCGTCCGAGCCCGCTAAAGAAGACTCGCCGCCGCCACTGTTGATTCACCGGCTGGCGATCGATGCCGGCGAAATCCGTTGGCGCGACGCGTTGGCGGGCGAGGATGCCGCCGAAACGCTGATGCCGCTGCAGTTGGAAGTCGCCGAGTTGGGTACCGTCAACGGAAAGAATGGCGCTAGCGGGCGTTTGGCGGTGGGCTTGGCGTCCGGCGGTACGCTGAATTGGCAAGGACAATTGACGTTGATGCCGTTGGTCTCGACCGGCAGCCTAAGGCTGGAGGGTATCGTCGTCCCGAAATTGCTGAAATTGGCGCCGAAGGACGTGCTGCCGGTTACGATCGACGCCGGCCAGTTGTCGGTCACCGCCGATTATCATCTGAGCCAGCACGACGGCGGTGTCAATTTGGCGCTAAACAACGGAGTTATCGACCTTAAAAAGTGGGCGATCAGCGAGCCGGCCCAGCATCGCTCGTTACTGGACTTGCCGTCGTTGACGCTTAGCGGCGTGGCCGTCGATCTTCAGGACCGGCAGTTGACCATCGCTAAAGTCGCCGCCGACGATTCGGCGATCCAAGTTTGGCTGCAAGCCGATGGCGTGGTGAACTACCAAGCCTTGTTTGCCGAGCCCGGCCAATCAAGCGCCAACGCGTCCAATCCGGCCGCCGCTCCGCCGACGCCCGCGGAGCCCGCCAAACCTTGGCGACTTAAGGTCGACGACGTGGCATTAAGCAATCACCGCATCGAGTTCACCGATTACAGTCTGACCAAGCCGGTGACGCTGGAGTTGACCGAACTGGCCTTGGCGGTGCGCGGGTTCGATAGCGCCAATCCAGGCAAGTTACCGTTGACCTTCGCTACCCGTATTAACCAAAAGGCGTCCTTGAAACTGGCCGGCGATACCGTTTTGCAGCCCTTCGGTGCCGCGTGGCAGGTAACGCTCGATAACTTGCTGATCAAGCCGTTTCAGGCTTATCTCGATCCCTATTTGAATCTGGAACTGGTGGATGGCGCCGTCAATCTGGATGGCAATCTGCAACTGACAACCACTGATCAATTTCAACTTACCTTTACCGGTAACGCCAACATCGACAATCTGGTAACCCGCGATCAAATCAAGAATAAGGATTTCTTGAAGTGGTCGGACCTGACCCTAGCCGGCATCGACATCGATCTGAACCAGCAGGATTTTAAAATCGACCGGGTGGTGTTCGAACGGCCCTATTTTCGCTTCAACATCAAGAAAGACGGTACGACCAATGTTGACGAACTTAGCGTCGTCAAGTCGCCGGCTCAGCAAAACGGGTCAAAAGTGGCGGAAGCACCGACCAAGCCGGACGTGAAATCCCCGGAACCGAAATTGGTCATCGGCAAAATCGAGATGAAAAACGGTCGCTCCGATTTCGCCGATTATTCGCTGATCTTGCCTTTCGTCGCGGAAATGAAACACCTGAATGGCGAAGTCAGCGGTTTTTCGACCGAGAAAGACGCCTACGCGCAACTGGATTTGCAAGGCAAGGTTTACGATCTGGCGTCGGTCGATATCAAGGGCAAATACCAATTCCAAACCGGCAATACCGATGTCGGCCTGAAGTTTACCCACATGCCCTTGCCGCTGATTACGCCTTACATGGCCGAATTCGCCGGCTATAAAATCGAAAAAGGCCAGATGGCGCTGGATTTGCAGTACAAAATCAGCAAGGGCCAATTGGAGGTCCAGAACAAATTGTTCATCGATCAGTTGGCGCTGGGCGACCACGTCGAGAATCCGAAAGCGATGTCGCTACCCTTACATCTGGCCATTGCTTTACTGAAAGACGCCGACGGTCGGATCAATCTGGATTTCCCGATTTCCGGCAGTCTGGAAGATCCGAAATTCAGCCTTGGGGCACTAGTTAGCGACGTATTGGTCAATCTGATTGCCAAGGCGGTGGCTTCGCCGTTCAAGATGTTTGGGGCACTGCTCGGCGAGGATAAGGATTACAGTGTCGTAAAGTTCGGTCCGGGTAGCGCCAAATTGGCGGCCGAGGAGTCCGCCAAACTCGATCAACTTGGGCAGGCCTTGACCACCAAACCGGAATTGACGCTGGAAATCAAGGGCAAGGCTTATGAAACCCAGGATTGGCCGGCGATGCGTTACGATGCGGTCAAGGATGTTCTGAAAAAAATGAAATCCGGCGAGTTGCGCGATCAGGGCCAGAAAATCCGCCATGAGTATCTCGAGTTGTCGGACGACGAATACCGGCGTCTGCTGGCCAAGTTTTTCGGCGAAGTGTTTCCCGAGGAATTGGATCGCGGCCTGTTCGGCAAGCCACGCTTGAAAAGCGATCCGAATGTAGATTTTTACAGCGTCGCTCAACAGCGCCTGGAAGGTATCTTTCATCCCGATCCGCAGCGCTTGACCGAGTTGGCGGTGGACCGGGCCAATCACATCGCCCAATACGTCACCATGCAGGGCAAGGTCGAACGAGGGCGGGTTTACATCTTGGCGCCGGAATTGAGTCAAGCGGAAACCGCCGACGGCCTGAACTCGGTGTTGTCGTTGGGGGCCTTGCCCTGACCGAGCGCGAAACGGCTTTGTACTATAATCGGCTGACTCGACGGCGGCTGGCCGGCTGGAAATTGGGGTTTAACACGTGGAGAAAACAATGAAAATCGGAACGTTCAACTATTTACCGCTAGTGCTTGGCATCGCATGCGCGGCGCTATCGGCCTCGGCCGCGGCGGGACCGCTGACCTCTTGCACGATGACCTACAAATTGAGCGGCTGGTCGCTGGTCTACAAACAATACGACGGTATCGGCAATATCAGTTGCAGCAACGGCCAGCGCGCCCAAGTCGCCTTGGCGTCCAAGAGCATCGGCTTCACGATAGGCAAATCGGAAATCGAAGGCACCGGGGTATTTTCGGAAGTCAAAAATCTCAATGAGATCTACGGCAACTTCGTGGCCTTGGAAGGGCACGCCGGCGCTACTAAATCCGTGGACGCGCAAGTCTTGACGCGCGGCGAAATTTCGCTGGCCTTATCCGGCAAGGGGCGAGGCATCGACATCGGCGTCACGCTGGGCGCGCTGACGATTTCGCCGCGCTAGGCCGTTTTTACCGGCACATGCCGTTCGTCACCCGAGACGCCGCCGGGGCGATCCGGCGCCTCGACGATACCGGGGCCGCTGGCGATTGGCTGGCGGATGACGATCCCGAACTGGCCGCGTTTTACCGCGACGCGGGCATGCGGGCCAAGCGCGCGCTGACCGAAACCGATGTCGATATGGTTAGGGTTATCGACGATCTGGTGGATGTTTTGGTGGCCAAACAATTGGTGATATTTACCGAGTTGCCGGACGCCGTGCAACAGAAGCTGCTGGCCCGTAAACAACTGAGAAGGGAAATCGGCGCGTTACAGAACTTAATGCTAGACGACGAAGGTTTGTTCTAATGAACCCATGTCGCGCCCGGTCGGCTTCGCGCTCGCCGCGATCGGCCCGCCTGGAATGGTACTGATTGGTGCCGCCGGCGCGGCCGTCAGCAACCGCGGGCGGCCGGAGTTTCGCCGGACAACGGTTGGAAGCGCCGTTGTATTGAATTTGGACTTTGCGTGAAGAACTCTTTTTTTCTGGTCATACCCGAACAAAAAAACGATCCCCGCTTGCTGGCGACTTTCTCGGAAACCGCCCTGCAACAATGGATCGCCGAGTTGCCCGCCGCCAATCCGGGTCTGGCCGCTCGTTTGTTTCAGGAATTGCTGTCCGAATTGATTTCGGTGGAAATGCCGGCTGCCAAGCGCTTGCAAGCGTTGGAGCAGCTCAGGGACAGTTTTTTTCTGATCGACGATTATTTGCGGTCGCGTCTGATCAAATTCGGCTTTCCGAAAGGCGATATCGAGAAAAAAATTTTCGGGCTGGTGTGCGTCGTCGAGCGCCAGTTTACGATCGGTTATTGGAGCGTGGTCAGGGACCTGACCCGGCGCGATGTCGGCTGGCTGCAGGGCAAGACCGTGGCCTTGGCGATACAGCGGACCATCAAGGGCTTGAGCCGCATCGTCGTCAGCCAGTACATGATGAGTTACCCGATTCCGGACTGGATTTGGATAGATCTGCATTCGCTGTACAAACTGGCGGTGAAGTTGGGCAAAGACGATACCAAGGTCGCCGACCAGCGCGGCCTGTTTACCAAGCATTCCTCGGTCGCCGACAGTTACAAGCAGATTTTGCTGCTCAGTCTGGCCTACCCGTCCGGCCTGATGCAGAAGGAATTCCAACTGGTTTACGAGTTCATCGATAAGATTAGCGATTTGGTAAACATAGAAGCCAAACCGGTTGCCGGACAAGCCGTGCAATGTCTGATTTCGATCGACGAAGACCTTGCCCCGGCCTTTCAGCCGGCCGCCAAGACGGCGGACCGACGCGGCGAGGCGGCCCTATTGTATTTGGATCTGACCAAATTGGCTAAGATCTACAAGTTGACCGATAAATACTGCGGCAAGGACGAAGCCAGATTCAGTTCGCTGGACATCGATCCAGGCAGCCATAACAAATTGTCGCCGGAACTGTTCGAGTATCTGATACAGCGCTGGCAGGGCAGGGAACCGCAAGGGACCGTGTATTTCGCCGATCGGCTGGATCGTTACGTAGTCATTGGCCTGGACGCGACGCACGATTTACTGGATACCGGCCGGATTGCCGCCGGCTATGAAGCGACACCGGAAATTCCGGCACACAGCGAATCCGAGCGGGCGTTGTCCTGCGTATTGCAGCAGGAAGGCTTGTTGTCGATCGGCAGTTTGGTCAGTTTTAGAAAAACCGATAGCTTGCCGCATCTGCGGGCCTTGGGCGTGGTCTGCAAGATTCTGCTGCCCAAGCAAGACAGCAAAGTGGTGTTCGAGTTGGTCGTGATTGCCCATCAAGCGTTTCCGGTGGCTTATCACGCGCTGGATGCCGAACCCGACACCGAACGCAAAAAAGCCCTGATTTATGGTACAAAGGACCAAGAAGGCGAAAAAAGCTTTATTATCATGGATTCTTTCATGCTCAAGGATGGCGACTTGTTACGGATGTACATGGGGAGCGAGAATTTTCCAATTATTTTGAATGGCCGGAAGAATATAGGCTTGGGCTATTGGCAATTCGAATGTCGGCAGATACTTGAAAATATCCCGTCGGCCCACGGCAAGAAGAAAGGCTATGACTTTATTTGAAACATCCGTTTGCCGGGCGCCCCATGCGCGACCCCGGCCGCATGACCCGACACCGAAACGACTACTCAATGACATCCAATTCCGATCAGCCCACTGATTCCAAAACGTTCGTCGATCCTTACGCCGAGCGCGAAGCCGAAAAATACGAACATCCCATTCCCAGCCGCGAACTGATACTGCAGCTGGTTCAGCAAACCGGCAAGCCGTTGCGGCGTCAACAAATCGCTCAACAATTCGGGTTAGAGTCCGCCGACGCTCTCGAAGCCCTGCGCCGGCGCTTGCGCGCGATGGAACGCGACGGCCAGTTGGTATTCAACAGCCGGCAAAAATACATGATCGGCAACGGTCAAAACTTGATTAACGGGCGGGTACTCGGTCATCCCGAGGGTTTCGGCTTTCTGAAACCGGAAGACGGCAGCGACGATTTGTTTTTGTCGCCCAGGGAAATGAAGCCGCTGATGCACAACGACAGGGTCGCGGTTAGGGTAACCGGCATCGATCGCAAGGGGCGCCGCGAAGCCGCCGTCGTTGATATTCTGGAACGCAATACCCACCAAGTGGTCGGCCGGTTCTTCACCGAGGGCCGCGTCGCTTATGTGGTGCCGGATAACAAGAAAATCATTCACGAGGTTCTGATCGCCAAGGAGGATGTCGGTGGCGCCAAAAACGGCCAGATCGTCGTCGCCGAAATCGTCCAGCAACCCAGCGCGCACTACCAGCCCTTGGGGCGGGTTGTCGAAGTGTTGGGCATGCATATGGCACCCGGCATGGAAATCGAAATGGCGATCCGTTCGCACGAGCTACCCAACCATTGGCCGGAGGCTTTGCTGGCCGAGATTGGCGGCTTGCAGGCGGAAGTGCCGGAATCGGCCAAGCAGGGCAGGGAAGACGTCCGCCACCTGCCGTTGGTGACGATAGACGGCGAGGACGCCCGCGATTTCGACGACGCGGTGTATGCCCAAAAAACCAAGAAAGGCTGGAAGTTATTGGTGGCGATCGCCGACGTATCGCACTACGTCAAGGTGGGTACCGCGCTGGACGACGAAGCCAAAAACCGCAGCACCTCGGTGTATTTCCCGGAAAAAGTCATCCCGATGCTGCCGGAGATTTTGTCCAACGGCTTGTGTTCGCTGAATCCCAAGGTGGATCGGCTATGCATGGTTTGCGAGTTGCTGATCGGCGAGGACGGCCTAGTGGTGCGTTCGCGGTTTTTCGAGGCCGTGATGCGTTCCCATGCCCGGCTAACCTACAGCGAAGTCGCAAAAATACTGGTCGACGGCGATCAAAAACTGGCCAAGAAATACGCGGATTTGGTGCCGCATCTGCAAACGCTGTACAGCCTGTACCAGGCCATGCGCCGGCAACGGGAACTGCGCGGGGCGATGGATTTCGACACGCAGGAAACCAAGATCGTGTTCGGGCCCGAGCGCAAAATCGCCGAGATCGTGCCGCTGGTCCGCAACGACGCGCATAAATTGATCGAAGAATTCATGATTACCGCCAACACCGCGGCGGCCAAATTCCTAACCCGCAAAAAGTTGCCGCGCCTGCTGAGGATACACGACGGCCCAGGCCCAGAGAAATTACTGGCGCTGAAGACCTTTTTGAACGAGCTCGGTCTGCATCTCGGCGGCCACGCTCAACCGACCCCGCTGGATTACATGCACTTGCTGGAATCGGTGGCCGGCCGCACGGATGCCCACCTGATTCAGACCATCTTGCTGCGCTCGATGTCGCAAGCGGTGTACAGCCCGGAAACCAAGGGTCATTTCGGCTTGGCGCTGGACGCTTACGCGCATTTCACATCGCCGATCCGCCGTTATCCGGATTTGCTGGTGCACCGGGCGATACGCCACGCACTGGCCGGCAAGGCGCCGGATAGCTTTGCGTACAATTACGCCGACATGATGGCCTTGGGCGAGCATTGTTCCGCTAACGAGCGCCGGGCCGACGACGCCACCCGCGACGTGATTAGTTGGTTGAAGTGCGAGTACATGATGGACAAGATCGGCGAGGAATTCGCCGGAGTGATTTCGTCGGTCACCGGTTTTGGGTTTTTCGTCGAATTGCAGACCGTTTACGTCGAAGGCCTGGTGCATATCGCCTCCTTGCACAACGACTATTTCCAGTTCGATTCCGGCAAGCATCAGCTTTACGGCGAACGAACCGGCGTGCGCTATCGGCTGGGCGACGCGGTGCGCATCCGTGTGGTACGGGTCAATTTGGACGACAAAAAGATCGACTTCGAATTGATTCAGGCCGGCAAGAAGGCCGAGAACGCCAAACCCAAAAAGGCCAAATCCAGCAAAGCCAAAACGACCGAGGGCAAAGGCAAGTCCGCCAAGTCCGAGCCCGCCAAAAAATCCACCCGATCCAGACGGCGCCGTAAATCATGAGTTTGACTCAGCTTTTCGGCGTGCACGCCGTGCAGGCCGCCTTGGAACATTCTCCAGACAAAATCCGCCGCGCCTGGATCGACGGCCAACGCCAGGATGCCCGCTTGAAACCGCTGCTCGACGCGTTGGCGGAGTTGGGTGTCAATCCCGAGAAAACCGAGCGCAAAAAGCTGGAGCGGATGGCCGACGGCAAAAATCACCAAGGCATCGTGGTCGCGGTCGAATTGCCGGCGATGCGCAGCGAAGATCAGCTAAAACAGGATTTCGACGCGCTGACCGAAACGCCGTTTTATTTGATTCTGGATCAAGTTCAGGACCCGCATAATCTCGGAGCGTGCTTGCGTACCGCCGACGCGGTGGGCGTGCATGGCGTTGTAGTTACCAAAGACAATGCCGCCGGCATCACGCCGACCGTGTGCAAGGTAGCCAGCGGCGCGGCCGAGACGGTGCCGGTCTATCAGGTTACCAATCTGGCTCGGGTGCTGCGCTGGTTCAAGGACCAAAATGTTTGGATCATGGGTGCGGCCGGCGAAGCCGAGCAAACCGTCTACCAGATGAAACTGGATATGCCGCTGGCTTTGGTGATGGGCGCGGAAGGCAGCGGTTTGCGCCATCTGACCCGCCAGCATTGCGACTTTCTGGTAAAGATACCGATGGTGGGCCAAGTGGAAAGCCTGAATGTATCGGTCGCGACCGGCGTGTTGCTGTACGAGGTTTTCCGGCAAAAAGCCGCGAACTAAGCGAATGCGGGCGGCTGTCGGCTTACTGCTGCTAGTGTTGACCACCGCCGCGCGCGCCGATTTCGCCGCCGAGGCGATCGCCGCCAATTGCACGATCTGCCATCCGCGAGAGGACGGCGACGCCGGCATGCCCGCGCTGGCGGACCAGTCGGCTGAAAAACTTCGTCAGTCTTTGCTGGATTTCAAATACGACCGCAAAACCGCGACTTTGATGAATCGGATCGCCAAAGGCTACAGCGACACCGAATTAGCGGTGGTGGCCGATTACCTGGGAAAACGCTAGATGGCGGACTGGTCGCGCCGACGATTTCTGCGAACTGGTGCCGTCGCGACGGCCGGCTCGCTGAGCGCCTGTCAAACATGGACGATCGGCGGCGCGGCAAGGGCGCATGTCGTGGTCGTGGGCGGCGGCTTTGCCGGCGCCACCGCCGCCAAATTCATTCGTTGCTACGACCCGACGATCGACGTCACGTTAATCGAACCCAAATCTGCTTATATCACCTGTCCGGCCAGTAACTGGACTTTGGCCGGACTGTTGAAACCGGCGCAGTTGCAAGTCGATTATCGGGCCTTGGTCGATCATTACCAAGTTCGCCTGATCGGTGACCGAGTGGCCGCGATCGACGCCGACCGGCGTGAACTGGTGCTGGCCGATGGCGATAGCTTGCGCTACGACCGGTTAGTGTTGGCGCCCGGCATCGATTTCGACTGGCAAGCCATCGCTGGTTACGATGCCGAAATGGCCGAGCGTTTTCCGCACGCCTGGCAAGCCGGCCTGCAGACCGAATTGTTGATTCGCCAAATCCAGGCGCTGCCCGACGGCGGCCGGGTGCTGATTTGCGCGCCGCCCGATCCCTACCGCTGTCCGCCCGGCCCCTACGAGCGGGCCAGCCTGATCGCGTTCTGGCTGAAGCAACACAAGCCGCGCGCCAAGGTGGTGATACTCGATCCCAAAACCGGCTTCTCCAAACAAAAATTGTTCGAGTCCGGCTGGCGCCGGCATTTCGGCTACGGCACGCCGGCCGCCAGCATCGAGTGGCTGTCGATCGCCAACAATCCGGTGGTGCGCTTGGAGGCCGCCGGCCGAGCGGTGGTCACCGATTTCGGCGACCGTTATACCGGCGACGTGCTGAACATCATCCCGCCGCAACGCGCCGGCCGCATCGCCGCCCAAGCCGGCTTGACCGACGGCGGCGGCTGGTGCCCGGTCGATCCCTGGACCAACCGGTCGCGCTTCAACGAATTCATTCACGTAATCGGCGATGCCGCCGACTACGCACCGATACCTAAGTCGGCCTTCGCCGCTAATTCCGAAGCCAAGGTCTGTGCGCGCGCCGTGGTCGATTTGCTGAACGGCCGCCCGCCAACCGAGCCGCATTGGCTGAACACCTGCTACAGCCTGATCGCGCCGGATCATGGCATCTCGGTGGCGATGGTGTATCGGCTGAACGCCGGCCGGATTACGCCGGTGCCCGGCGCCGGCGGCGTCAGCGCCGATAGCCCCGCGGCGGCCGCATTGGAGGCTGGCTATGCCGTCGCGGCCTACCGCAATCTCAGAAAGGATACTTTCGAATGAGCAGGGTGCTTGATCGCTCAACGGTTTTGGCTGCACGACCGCCAACGTGATGAAACCGACGCCGTTTACACCGGACACGCCGTTACTCCTTTACTGGTTAACATCGCCAACAACGTCAGTTACCGCGACTGAATGTAATCGCATTGATGCCGGCGATTTTATACTGAAGGTAAAATTGGACAATTTCGGATGGATGGTTTTTCTGACGAACCTCTGTTGCCGGGGAGTCGCTATTTTTGCGAAAGATTTTTCGGGTATCCTGGGTCGAAAAATCAGGTAAAAATGACGCGACCGCTTATGCCTGCTACGGCCTCGATTCGTTCGTCGCGTCGTTTCGACCCGACAAGGGGTCGAAACATAGGTTCTCGCATGACTTGACGGCGTTTCGCGAGGCTTTTCTCCGCTTCATTGCGAAAACCCGCCTGATGCTATGCCTATTGAGAACTAAAAATCTTCACTTCGCCTTCGCTCCGTTTCCAAGATTTTCAGCGAATGATTTGCTGCTGCCAGCGGTAATCCCAAAATGTGCGACAGCCAGTAGTTACGTTGCCATTTTCGGCCTGTCCCCCATGATACCAGTCGCCAATAATGCCAGGGTGAGTGGTCTTCGGGCGCCTAAGTCGGAGGCCAAGTTCCGGCTATCCCTGCCGGAACGGTGTGCTTTTCAAAGCGGGGCGATCGGAAGTGGCTTTAGCCGGTTAGTTCGTCCAGGTACTTTTCGGCATCCAGCGCGGCCATGCAGCCGGCACCGGCCGAGGTGATCGCCTGTTTGTAGTGCGAATCCATCACGTCGCCGGCCGCGAATACGCCCGGTACGTTGGTCGCGGTGGCGTTGCCGTGTATGCCGCTCTTGACGACGATGTAGCCGTGGTCCATCTCCAGTTGACCGGTAAAGATGTCGGTATTCGGCGTATGGCCGATCGCGATGAATACGCCGTGTACGTCGATATCTTTGGTGCTGCCGTCGGCCGTGCTTTTGATGCGAATGCCGGTCACGCCCATGTCGTCGCCCAGGACTTCGTCGAGCTGGTAATTCCATTCGATTTTGACGTTGCCGGATTTGGATTTCTCGATCAGTTTGTCCGACAGAATTTTCTCGGAGCGGAACTTGTCGCGGCGGTGAACCACGATCACCTCCGAGGCGATGTTGGCCAGATACAAGGCTTCCTCGACCGCGGTATTGCCGCCGCCGATCACCGCGACCGGTTTGTTGCGGTAGAAGAAACCGTCGCAGGTCGCGCAGGCCGAGACGCCGCGGCCCTTGAAGTCTTCCTCGGACGGCAGGCCCAGATATTTTGCAGAGGCGCCGGTAGCTACGATCAGTGCGTCGCAGGTGTAAACGCCGGAGTCGCCGGTCAGCGTGTACGGTTTTTTCGACAGGTCGGCGGTGTGGATGTGGTCGAAGATCACTTCGGTATTAAAGCGTTCGGCATGGCGCAGCATCCGATCCATCAATTCCGGTCCTTGCACGCCGTCTACGTCGCCGGGCCAGTTGTCGACCTCGGTGGTCGTGGTTAGCTGGCCGCCTTGTTGCATGCCGGTGATCATCACCGGATTCAGGTTGGCGCGGGCGGCGTAGACGGCGGCGGTGTAGCCGGCGGGGCCTGAGCCCAGGATTAACAATTTGCAATGTTTGGCTTCGGCCATGTTAACGGTCTCCATTGAGTCGGGTGGGGGATGATTGGATTATAAGGGTTATTGGCAGGTGGCGAAACCGCGGTTTTGCTGGGTTTGTAGCGGGCGGAACCGACGCGGGGTCAGCGGCGGCTATCGGCCGTTAGGTTTTCGCGAAACTCGGCGTATACTGAAATCGCTCGGAGAGACTTCCGCGTGGTTAGTCCGTTTCGGGGCCGGTTGCTTGGGGCGGTTGCCGGCAATCTAATGTGGTCTCGACGTTTATCATCTATAATCCTGTTTTGGGACGCTTTTATTGAGAGCTTTTAGTCATGGTTGCCGTTGTTGAAGAAAAAGCCGCGCGAGGTTATCGCGAAATCGCCTTGCTGGGCTGCACCAGTTGCGCGTTGTTTTTCCTGATTGCACTATTGACGTTTAGTTCCAACGATCCCGGCTGGAGCCATAGCACGTCTTATCAACAAATCGCCAATGCCTGCGGCCTGTTCGGCGCGTGGTTGGCCGATTTCGTGTTGAGTTTTCTCGGCTTGATGGCCTACCTGATTCCGGTGATGATTTTTTGGTACGGCTTCATCCTGTTTCATGGCGGCAAACAGCAGCCGGGCGGCCAGTGGCTGATTGCGATGCGGTGGAGCGGGTTTCTGGCGACGATGCTGTCCGGTTCCGCGATTTTATTCTTGCATCTGCATTTCCTGCGCACCAAGGTCGATCTGCCGGAAAGTCCCGGCGGTATTCTGGGCAGGGAAATCGGCGACGCGCTGGTGCATCTGCTAGGCAATTCCGGTTCGACCTTGTTGCTGCTGGCGATCTTCATGACCGGCGTGACCCTGTTCACCGGCTTGTCCTGGCTGATGATGATGACCTTGATCGGCAAGGGTGCGATGGCCGCTTGTTCGGTGGTGGGCCGTCAGGCGGTGGCCGCGCCCGGCCGCTATCGTGGCGGACGGCCGGCGACCGAGCGTCCGGATCGTCCGGAAATTCAGCGCAAAGCCAAACCCGCCGACGTCGGCAAAGCCGAAGAACGTACCGCCCGCAAACCGCAGATTCAGGTGGTCGAAACCCCGCTTCCGGCGCCCGCGACCACTAAACCGGTTCGCCGCAAGGACGCCAAGCCGCTGGAGAATTACGAACCCGGCGAATTTTTGAATGCCTTACCGCCGCTATCCTTGCTGGAAAAACGCGACATCAAGGTTAAGCGCTATTCCAAAGTCGAGTTGGAAGAAATTTCCCGCCAGGTCGAGGATGTATTGCAGGATTACGGCATCGCCGCCGAGGTCGAGGCCGTGTTGCCCGGCCCGGTGATTACCCGTTTCGAACTGCGTTTGGCGGCCGGCGTTAAGGTCAGCCGGATCAGCAGTCTGGCCAAGGACTTGGCGCGTGGCCTGTCGGTGACCAGCGTGCGTATCGTCGAAGTGATCGAGGGCAAGTCGGTGATCGGCTTGGAGATTCCGAATCAGGAACGCGAGATGGTGTCCTTGCGCGATTTGCTGGTGTCCGACGAATTCGACCGCGCCAAATCCAAATTGACGCTGGCGATGGGTAAGGACATTTCCGGCACGCCGGTGGTCGCCGATTTGGGCAAAATGCCGCATGCGCTGGTGGCCGGTACCACCGGTTCCGGTAAGTCGGTGGCGATCAATACGATGATTTTGAGCCTGGTCTACAAAGCCAAGCCGGAAGATGTGCGCTTGATTATGATCGACCCGAAAATGCTGGAATTATCGGTTTACGAAGGCATTCCGCATTTGCTGACGCCGGTCGTCACCGATATGAAGGACGCGCAAAACGCCTTGCGTTGGGCTGTCGCCGAGATGGAGCGCCGTTACAAATTGATGTCCAAGGTCGGCGTGCGCAATCTGGCCGGCTACAATCATGCGGTTCGGGAAGCCGACGCCGCCGGCCAACCGCTGCGCGATCCGCTGTTTTACCCGCAAACGCCGATTCCAGCCGACGACTATCCGTTGTTGACCACCTTGCCCAGCATCGTCATCGTCATCGACGAGCTGGCCGATATGATGATGGTGGTCGGTAAAAAGGTCGAGGAATTGATCGCCCGGCTGGCGCAAAAAGCTCGGGCCGCCGGTATTCATTTGATTCTGGCGACTCAAAGGCCGTCGGTGGACGTGTTGACCGGCTTGATCAAGGCCAACGTGCCGACCCGGATCTCGTTCCAGGTGTCGTCGCGGATCGATTCGCGGACCATCATCGACCAAGGCGGCGCCGAAGCCTTGCTGGGTAACGGCGACATGCTGTTCCTGCCGTCGGGTACCAGCATTCCGCTGCGGGCGCACGGCGCCTTCGTCGACGACCACGAAGTCCATGCCGTCGTCGAGTTTTTGAAGAAAACCGGGCCGACCAATTATCTGGACGAAATCACCCAGGAACGCACCGACAGCGGCGAAATCGCCGGCGTGGACGGCGAGGGCGGCGAAACCGATCCGCTGTACGATGAAGCGGTGGCTTTTGTTACCGATTCGCGCAAGGCGTCGATTTCCAGCGTGCAACGCCGCTTCAAAATCGGTTACAACCGGGCGGCGCGGATTATTGAGGAGATGGAGAACGCCGGCGTGGTGACGCCGCCGGAAACCAACGGTAGCCGCGAAGTGCTGGCGCCGCCGCCGCGATGAGTCCCGCCATCGCCGGCTTTCTGGGCGTGGCCGGCTTTGCCGGTTTGGCGGGCTGGTTGATTGTCCGGCGCAAATCCGTCGAAACCCCGGTTAAAGTCATGATGTTTTTCGGCTATTTCTGGTTGGTGGCGTTTTCGCTGCTGGTGCTGCTGGCCGGTGCTTATTATCTCCGGGAATATCTGTAATATTTCGCACGACAGGTTTTCAGTTCGTTTTCCCGCCGCCCATTTAAATTCAAGATCGTGGCGGCGGCGTTCGAGCTTTAAATTCACGCCCGAGTTTGTCTGTCCGTCGAAGGATTCAAGCCGCGTTTTCCAACCAACACTCCACTAAGTTTTAAACCGTAAGTTTCCATGGCATTTTCCTACGAATTCATCGGCTATCTGGCCGCGATGCTAACCACGCTGTCGTTTTTACCGCAAGCGATCATGACGATTAAAACCCGCGATACAGGCTCGCTATCGTTGGGGATGTACAGCATGTTCACGCTGGGCGTATTGATGTGGTTGATTTATGGTGTGTACTTGCGCAATGTGGCGATTATTGCCGCCAATGCGGTGACCTTAGTCTTGGCGGCGTCGATATTGTTGGTCAAATTGCAAAACCTGGCGGGCAAGCGCTAAGTATCGGGAGGCCTGAATGGCGGCAATCGCGTCCAGCGACATCAGCACCGGTTCTTTGGCCGCCAACGACAGTGCGGCCTTCATCGAGAAAATTCGTCCGAATGCCGGCGTATCGGAGCCGGTATACAAGCAATTGCAAAAACGCATCGCCGACATGATTCAGTCCGGCGAATTGGCGGACGGCTTCAGTTTGCCGTCCGAACGCGCGTTGGCCGAAGCCTTGGCGCTGAGTCGGACCACGGTCAGACGCTGCTATGAAGAATTGCGGGCGCAGGATCGCATCGCCAGTCACGGCCGTTCCGGCGCCAAAGTCAAGGCGCCGGCGCGTATCAATCCGGAGATGGGGAAGTTGAAAGGCTTTACCGAGGAAATGCGCGAGCTCGGCATCACGCCGTCCACCCAAATCCTGGAACACCGGGTCGTTGTCGATCGGACCATCGCCTCGCTATTCAATCGGCCGGCATCGGCGCGGTTTCTACGTTTGGTACGGGTGCGCCTCGGTGACGGCATGCCGCTGTCGCGCGAAGTGGCCTGGTACGATTTAACCGTGGCGCCGGCGTTGGCCGATTGGGATGGCGAAGGTTCAGCCTACCAGTATTTGGAGTCCGCTTGCGATTTGGGTTTGGTGCACGCCGAGCAAACCATTGAGGCGGTGCTTTGCGACGATGTCGAAGCGGCGGTGTTCGGGTTCGCCGAGCCGGCACCCTGTTTGCTGTTGAAACGGAAAACCCACGCCGACAACGGCCAGATCGTTGAATATGTCGAAGGCACTTTTCGCGGCGACGCCTACACCTATCGGGTCAATCTAAAAATTCGGCCGGACTAATTAGTTTATTGGTATCGGATTGGTCGCGATAAAGCGCTCGATCTGAGCGCCGGTCGGCAAACTCTTCAGGACGCCTGGGCGGGCCGCGACCCAAGCGCCGCACGCGCTAGCCTTGAACAGCGCGTCCTCCGCCCGATGCGTTTCCAACCAACCGATCGCCAATCCGGCATTGAAGGCGTCGCCGGCTCCGGTGGTATCCACTGCAACGATAGGCCAGGCCGCTTGCCGGTAGATGCGGCCGTCACTCAAAGCCACGCAACCCTGGTCGCCCAAGGTCACGATCAGCAACTTGCCGGACCAGCCGATTCGTTTTGCCCTGGTCGCCAATTCAAGTAGGCATTGCGCCGGCTCTATCCCGTCATTGTTGAGATTAAACAAATGGGCGGCTTCGGTTTGGTTCAGCACCAGAATGTCGGTCAACGCCAATATTTCAGGATCCAGCGCTCGCCACGGTGACGGATTCAACATCGTTGCCATGCCGCGTTGGCGGGCGATTTCGAATCCCGCGCGGATCGGCGCGTCCTGAATTTCGAATTGGGCATACATCAACGCCAAACCGGGCAGGGCGACGATGGCTTGCCGGACATGGCCGGCGTCCAACAGCGCGTTGGCGCCGGGATAGACCGCTAGAAAATTCTCGCCGCTCGGGCCGATAAAGCCCACGCCAAATCCGGATTGGTCGCCAATCCGCAATAGCCAGTCCACATTCATGCCTTCGGCGATCAAGCATCGCGACGCGCTGTCCGCTGCTGCGTCGCGCCCTAGCGGCAGTAGCAGACTTACTTCGGCGCCGAGTCTATGTAAGCCGACGCCGACGTTCAAACCCTTGCCGCCGTGTTCGGAAAGCAAGCTCTCGGCCGCCAGGGATTGGCCGGGCGCCGGCAAATGTTCGACGTTCAGGCAATGGGCATGGACGTAACTGCCTAACACCAGGATGGACACGCTTACTCCCCAGCAGCAAAAGAATCCATGAAATATTACCGGATCGAAATCAATAATCCACGATTGACACCGAAATTTGTAACTGGTATTTCTATGGTATCTAAAATAGATACCAAATTGAGTGATAAAGTCGCGACGATATGCCAAATTCGTAGCGCTTAATCGCGCGGTGGCTTTTCGCTTCCATTCAACCGTTAACGGTTATACCAAGGGCAATACGATGAGACTCAAACAGACCGTACTCGCAATTTCCATCCTGAGTTTGATGGCCTTCAATCACGGCGCCGCGGCCGGCAGCGCCAGCTCGACCGCGGAGGTCAGCGTGGACTGGCGTAGTTTTCGCGTGACGTCCGGCACCGATGTCAACGCCGGAATCGCTTGGTACGACAGGTCGTCACGCGTCGATACTCGCCTGGACACCCCTTACGGCGATGGCACCTATTCATCCGATTGGGTGACGCCGTTAACCAGCCTGCAAACAGGGAGCGGGATTCGTTCCCTGATCTCGAAAGCCGATGTCGATCCGGACTTGCTGCATGCCTATTCCCAGGACAGCGATCCGGCCTATGGCGACGCGGTGACGACCGAGAGCTATCGCACCGGCAGTTTCACCGGTTCGGGAACGGGGGCGACCACCTTTTCGGTCGATTACAGCATGAGTATCGGCTTGGTGCCGGGCAGCGGGATGAATGATGTCGCGGCGGCTTGGGTGTTGCTGGTGGTCAACGATTTCGGCGACCCCAACCAGGCTATGTCCAGCCGTAAGGATCTATTCCTGAACGCCAATCTGGTCGGACACGTGCCGACCCAGGCGTCGGGGACCTTATCGGTCACCCTACCGACCACGAGTATCGGCCGCATCTCCTTTAAGGTGACTAGCCACGCCTATGCGAACGTCTCGGGCGTTTCTCAAGTGCCGCTACCGGCCTCGGCCTGGCTGTTCGGATCGGCACTATTGGCGCCGGGCTGGCTTCGTCTCCGGCAGCGTTCTACATCCGTGCGGATTTGATGCTCCCGAAATCGTTGCTCGCATAAGCCCTGTCGGTCATCCCATCTCCAATTACTAACCATCAATATCGAGGTCTTTTATGAATCGCTTAGTTCTCTTGTTGCCGTTGTGCGCCCCATTGCTTTACGCGCCGGCCGCCAATGCCTACAACACCTCGTTAACCGTGACGGCTAGCGCCAATGCCGCCTATGGCAGCCCGTCCTACGATTCCGATTTCAAGGCGATAGACAACGTTAACGGCCCCTCCGCGTACGCGGTCGATGCGCTGTATCAAGTACCCGATCCGAGGAGCGGTCCGGGCGCGAACCTTGAAACTTATCGCTCGTCCGCCAGCGGCTTCGTCAGCGCCGGTATCTTGAAAGCCACCGCCAGCGCCAGCGCGACCGCTTATGCCGCCAATGTCGCCAGCGGCAGCAGCAAGGTGTCGTTTTCCGATCATTTTAGCGTGGCGGGACCGAGCGGCCGCAATATCGATTTGACCTTAACTTATCTGGTATCCGGGGGATTGTCCGGCTCCGCGACCGCTCGCGGCAGCGTCCAACTCGGTACCGGCGATAGCATCTCGTTCTCCGAGAATGGATACACGCCGCGCAGTTTCAACTGCTCTTGGACGCCGTCTTGCACCGGCGTCGCTACGTTTTCGGTGCCGGTGAATACCTTGATTTCGCTGGATGCCTTCCTGGAAGTGGGCGCGAGCGCCAGCAGCTACTTCAAACCCACGGCGACCCAATCGTCCGCCAATTTCGGGAGCACCGGATTGGTGTATTTGGGGATTGCCGACAATCGTTATCAGTTGCTGACCGACAGCGGATACGGTTATGCGCCGGTGCCGCTACCGGCCGCGGCTTGGCTGTTTGCCGGCGGATTGGCTCTATTCGGAACCTTGGTCAGCGACAAACGACGAGCCACCCAGGCACTTTAGAGATCCGGCGGTCGCTTGCTAGATGGGTTTCTCTGCTGGATGTTTGGCGTTGGTTTTGTTCGGTTTCCATTCGTGAGCAGCTCAAGCGTTAGCCGGTAGCTCAGTCCGTCCCGCGCCGTTTAATTGTTACAATGCACGTGAACCCTGGCGTCGCCGGGAGATCACGAAGCAGAGACCATGAAAACCAGAGATAGAAGACAGGGTGTGGTGTTGGTTCACACCGGCGAGGGCAAGGGCAAATCCTCCAGCGCGTTCGGGATGGTGTTCCGCGCGGCCGGTTGGGGCATGAAGGTTTGCGTGATTCAATTCATCAAGGGGCAATGGCAGACCGGCGAGCAACGCGCGGCCGAACGTTTCGACAATATCGAGTGGCACGCGTTGGGCGACGGCTTCACCTGGGATACCAAAAATCCCGAGCAGGACATCAAGACTAGCCGCGACATTTGGGAATTCGCCAAGCAAAAAATCCTTTCGGAAGAGTTCGATTTGGTCATTCTCGACGAAATTAATTATTGCTGCGGCTACGGCTGGATCGGCGGCCCGGAAATCGCCGATTTCATAAAAAACCAAAAACCGGCTTGGCTGCATTTGGTGTTGACCGGCCGCAACGCGGCCCCGGAAGTGATTGCGGTCGCCGATACCGTCACTGAAATGACCCGGATCAAGCATGCTTACGAAACCGGCATCAAAGCCGAGCAGGGCGTCGAATTTTAAGCTGAAAAAAAAGCGGTTTTCTGGCAGAATCGCCGGCTTTTCAACACCTTTCCCGACGGGTAATGCCATGCAAAAGCAAGCGATCGAATTGATTCAGAACTACTACCAAGCGTTCAACAATGGCGACATGGACCGCTTTCTGAGCCTGCTGACCGACGATGTCGTGCACGACATCAACCAAGGCGATCGCGAAACCGGTAAGGAAGCCTTCGGTCAGTTCATGCAAAAAATGAATCACCACTACAAAGAGCAACTGGTGGACATGGTGGTGATGGCCAATGAAACGGGTACCCGCGGCGCGGCCGAGTTCGTCGTTTTGGGCGAATACCTGAACACCGACGAAGGTCTGCCGGAAGCCAACGGCCAGACCTATCGCTTGCCGGCCGGCGCATTTTTCGACATTCGCGACGGTAAGGTCGCCCGTATCACCAACTACTATAACCTGGGCAATTGGATAGAACAGGTCGACCCGCAATAACGGCGGTCGACTTCGATTGCCGCTGCCAGCCATTTAGCATAGAATCCGAAGGGCAATACTTCGGATTCGCCGAAAATAATTACAATAGAGAGAGGAGAGCTACAATGGGTGAGACACAGAAATTGATGATCGCTATGGTAGGCGTATTCGTGGTCGGCTTCATATTGGTCGGCGTCAGCAAGGATCAATCCAACGAAGAAAAAGAGGCGGCGGCGCAAATCCGCGCCCTGGTGGCGATGCAGGAAATGGCCAACCAAAAATGCCCGAAACTGATCGAGAACAAAACCGGCACGCAAGTGTTCTTTCCGTCCAAGACCTCCACGGATAAGGCTACTTACGTGACGATGGAATGGGTCGGCGAGAAAGACTCCAATTTTAAAACCGCGTCCTGCACCTTGCACTTGTCGCTGGGCGGCGTTTCCAAGCTGATTATCGACGACCAAGTCTTGATCGACAAAAAACTCTGATTCGTAACGTTGGCCGTCGAGCGCCGCTCGACGGCCAACATCATCGTTCCGCTTGTCTCTCGATGAGTTGCGGTCTGTTTTCTTCCCAAGACGCGCCGGTTGCGGTGCGAATCGTCAGGCAGCCTAAGGTGTTGAATTCGCTGCAACCTCTTCCTTCGATCTGATCGGTTGACCGCCGCTTCGCTAAATTGCCGGAACCCGGAAGCGGAATCACTGGTCGATTGCCTTCCCAACCACTTTCCATCGAACCGATCCATGCCACGGACCTTGCCCAACATCCCGCCGCCGGAAGCCCTGTCCCCCAACGTTATCGTGGCCGTGCGCGGCGTCAATAAAGTCTATGCCGGGGGTTTTCAAGCCTTAAAGAATGTCGATCTGGATATCCGCCGCGGCGAAATATTCGCGTTGCTCGGTCCGAACGGGGCCGGCAAAACCACGCTGATCGGCATCATTTGCGGTATCGTTAAAGCCTCGGCCGGCAGCGTCGTCGCCGACGGTCACGATATCGCCCGCGATTATCGGGCGGCGCGGGCCAGTATTGGCCTGGTGCCGCAAGAACTGCATACCGACGCCTTCGAGTCGGTGTGGGCCACGGTCTCCTTCAGTCGCGGCTTGTTCGGCAAGCCGCCCGACCCCGGTTACATAGAAAAGATCTTGCGTGATCTGTCGTTGTGGGATAAGCGTAACGAAAAAATCATGGCCTTATCCGGCGGCATGAAACGGCGGGTGCTGATCGCCAAGGCGTTGTCCCACGAGCCGTCGATTCTGTTTCTGGACGAGCCTAGCGCCGGTGTCGATGTCGAGCTCAGGCACGATATGTGGCGCATGGTGCGCGCATTGCGCGAGCGCGGCACCACCATCATTTTGACCACCCATTACATCGAAGAGGCCGAAGACATGGCCGACCGCATTGGTGTTATCAGCAAGGGCGAACTGATCGTGGTCGAGGATAAAGCCGTGTTGATGCGCAAGCTCGGCAAAAAACAATTGACGTTAACGCTACGCTTGCCGATAGACGAGCTTCCCGCCGGCTTGAGTCACTGGCCGCTGGAAATCGCCGACAGCGGCCTGGCTTTGGTTTACAGCTTCGATAGTCAGACCGAGGAGACCGGGATTGCCGAACTGCTCAACGCGTTGGCCGAGCACGGCATCGAATTCAGGGATCTGCGCTCCAGCGAAAGCTCGCTGGAAGATATCTTCGTCAGTCTGGTTCACCAGCCCAAGGAGGCTAGCGCATGAACGTTTACGGCATTCGCGCGATTTACCGTTTTGAAATGGCGCGCACGTTTCGCACACTGGCCCAGAGCGTCGCCGCGCCGGTGCTCACCACGTCGCTGTACTTCATCGTGTTCGGCAAGGCGATCGCGTCGCGGATGGGCGACATCGACAGCGTCAGTTACGCTGCCTTCATCATTCCGGGTCTGGTGATGCTGAATTTGCTGAACGAGAGCATTTCCAACGCTTCATTCGGTATTTTCATGCCTAAATGGGCGGGTACGATTTACGAATTGCTGTCGGCGCCGGTGTCCTGGATCGAAGTATTGCTCGGCTACGTCGGCGCGGCAGCGACCAAATCGGTGATGCTGGGTTTGCTGATTTTGGCGACGGCCCGTTGTTTCGTGCCTTACGACATCGCTCACCCGCTGTGGATGGTCGGATTTCTGTTACTGACGGCGATTACCTTTAGCTTGTTCGGCTTTATCATCGGTCTGTGGGCCGACAGTTTTCAGAAATTGCAAGTGGTGCCGATGTTGGTCGTCACGCCGTTGACCTTTCTGGGTGGCGCGTTTTACTCGATTAACATGCTGCCGCCGCTGTGGCAGAAGATTTCCTTGTTCAACCCCGTGGTCTACTTGATCAGCGGTTTTCGCTGGAGTTTCTATGGTGTTGCCGACCTCAACGTGGGGGTCAGTATCGGGATGATTTGCGGTTTACTGGTGATTTGTCTGAGCTTCGTCTGGTGGGTCTTTAAGAGCGGCTACAAAATTAGACATTAATCGCGGTGGCGAGATACGCCGGACGTAGGCTGAAAATAGCGAGTTTGTCTTAAACAAGTTATAGTCTGTGGTGAATCCGTCAGGGCGTTAGACGCGCGTTTGGCGACACGCATCTCTCGGTCCCGCTGGCGGCTCGTGCCATTTGCCGGTCGGTTCAAATTGGAGCTTGAACGATGAAAACGACCTCGCTGGCCCATATGGCCATCAAACACGGTTATAACCACTTGGCCGAGGCCTTGTACCTTTCGAGCGGCGCCGATTTGACCAAGCCGGTTAGCTTCTACGCGTTGATCAACGAACGCTGCAACGTGAAGTGTCGCTATTGCAAATTTTGGCGCTTGCCCGACTACAAGCCGGAAATGACGATTGAGCAATGGCAAACCGCGTTGTTGAGTATTCGAGCGTTCGTCGGCACCTACTCCATCAACTTCAGCGGCGGCGAACCCTTTTTAAAGCCGGGCTTTCTGGACTTGATGGATTTCTGCCGCAAAAACGGGATTCATAGCGGAGTAACCACTAACGGATCGACGCTGAACCGGAAGAACGCCGCCCGACTGGTGGAAACCCAGCCGTTCAATTTGAATATCTCCTGCGACGCGCCGAGTGCGGAACTGCACGACTACTTGCGCGGCTATCCCTCGCTATTCGAGAGGCTGGTCAACGGTATTCGATACGTTCGCGATGCCCGCGACAAGGCCGGGCTGAATTTTCCTATCGTCATTAAAACCACGGTGAATGCCAAAAACTTCCGCTTGTTGCCGGAAATGGTGAAATGGGTCAAAGAAGTCGGCGCCACCGCGCTGAACTTGCAACCTCTGGATCGCTGGACCCCGGAAACCTACGACGAACTGTGGATCGAAGAATCAGACTGGCCGGAACTCGCGCGGGTGCAGAACACGCTGATCGAGCTCAAGCGCGCCGGAGAACCGATCATGAATAGCGAAACCGTCATCGACCAGATGGTCAAACATTTTCGCGAGGAAAAAGCGCCACCCGAGGCCATGCCTTGCCGAGTCGGTATGCGCGACTTTTTTATTCGGACCAATGGCGATGTCCAAACCTGCTTCTACTTCCCGGTGATCGGAAATTTGACGCAACAGAGCGCCGAGCAGATCTGGCGCGGTCCGGTGGCCCGTAAAATTAGGAAGGAAACCATCGTTTGCCAGAAGTTATGCCTACATACCTGTCTTAGTCAAAAGACGCTGCGCGATAAGGTGAAGATGGGCTTGATTTTGCTCCGGGGGCGTTGAGGTAACGCTATTTAGTTGGTGCTTCTCCCTCTACTTGTTCGATATCGGCGGGGATCGCGCGGGTGGCGGGTCGTGAACGGCGCGCGGCGTGAATCTTTACGGCATTTTTATCCGCTAGTCCGTACACTGATTGCTGTCTCCCAAATCAAGATCCGCTACATTTTCAAATGAATCCAGAACGCCCGGATCCCGACCAATTGCTGGCCCGCGTTGCTCGCGACCGGGCCAAGGCCAAGCGCGGCCGATTGAAGATATTCTTCGGCGCGGCGGCCGGAGTTGGCAAGACTTACGCGATGCTGTTGGCGGCCAGGGAGCGGCGCGCGGAGCAGTTGGATGTGATCGTCGGCTTGGTGGAAACCCACGGACGGAAGGAAACCGAGGCCTTGCTGGACGGCTTGGAGCGTTTGCCGACCCGGCCGGTACCATACAAGGGCACGGTTCTACGTGAATTCGATATCGACGCGGCCCTGAAGCGGCGGCCGGCCATCATTTTGGTCGACGAACTGGCCCACACCAACGCGCCCGGTTCCCGCCATCCGAAACGTTGGCAGGACATTCATGAATTGCTGGAAGCCGGCATCGATGTGTACACCGCGTTGAACGTGCAGCATCTGGAAAGCCTGAACGACGACATCGGTCAGATTTCCGGGATTCGGGTTTGGGAAACCGTGCCGGACACGGTATTCGAAGATGCCGATGAAGTCGAACTGGTGGATTTACCGCCGGACGAGCTATTGCTCCGATTGAAGGAAGGCAAAATTTATCTGCCGCAACAAGCGCAACAGGCAATACAGCATTTTTTCCGCAAAGGCAATTTGATTGCGTTGCGCGAACTGGCGCTCCGCCAGACCGCGAGCCGTGTCGATGCGCAGATGCTGGATTACCGAGAAGATAATGCGATCCGTGAAGTCTGGCAGGTTGGCGAGCGCTTGCTGGTGTGCATAGGGCCCAATCCGTTGGCCGAACGGCTGGTACGGGCCGGCAAGCGCCTCGCGGCCGGGTTGCGAGCCGAATGGATCGTCGCTTATGTCGAGACGCCCGAGCTGGCCCGGCTGCCGGCGGTCAAGCGCGACGGGGTGTTACGGATCTTGCGACTAGCCGAGCAATTGGGCGCGGAAACCGTCACGCTTAGCGCGCCGGCAATGAGCGAGGCGATCATCCGCTTTGCCCGGGAACGCAATATCAACAAAATCGTCGTGGGCAAGCCCAGTCGGCGCGGTTGGCGGCGCTGGTTATTGGGGTCGGTCGTCGATGTGTTGATCGCTCAAGCCCATAATATCAATATTTATTTGTTGGGTAGTCCGCGTCGCGGCGAGATGGATGCGCCGGAAGCGGAGCCGTCGCTGTTCAGAAAAAGCCCGCTGCCGGGACTCAAGCAGCGCATCCCGGCCAAGACGCGCCGGCGCTATCTGGGTTACGCCTGGGCGGTCGGCGTGACGGCGTTCAGTACCGCGGTCGGTTATTTATTGTTCGGCAGCGTCGAACTGGCAAACTTGGTCATGGTGTTTCTATTGGGGGTGGTGTTCGTTGCCACGTGCTTCGGCCGGGGACCATCGATTTTAGCTTCGGTGCTGGGTGTCGGCGTGTTCGATATTTTGTTCGTTCAACCGTTTTACAGTTTTTCGGTATCGGATAGCCAATATTTGATTACTTTGCTGGCGATGCTGGTGGTCGGCATCGTGATCAGCAATCTGATGGTCAATGTGCGTTCGCAGGCTAAGGTGGCGGCACACCGGGAACGGCGGGCGGCGGCCTTATACGCGATGAGCAAGGAACTATCCGGCGCCCAGAACGAAGCGGATGTCGTCAAAATCGCGGTCCGCCAGTTGTATTCCGAATTCAGCAGCCGCAACGCGATTTTGTTTGCCAACGCCGAGGATAGAATCGAGCATCCGCGCGGCGCCGCATTGGCGGAGTCTCTGCCGGGCGCCGATCTGGGCATCGCGCAGTGGGTCTTCGATCACAACGAAATGGCCGGACAGGGCACCAACACCTTGGCCGGCGCCGAGGCGATTTATTTTCCGATTCAAAACGACGATAAAGTCGTCGGCGTGCTGGCGATGCGGCCGGTCAATCTGCGGCGGGTGTTTTTGCCGGAGCAGCAGAAGTTGCTGGAAACCTTTTTACGCCAAATCGGCCAATCCGTGGCCCGCATTCGCTTCGCGGAAACGGCCCGCGTGACCCTGTTGCAAGTCGAGGCCGAACGTTTGCGCAACTCCTTGCTGAGCGCGATTTCCCACGATTTGCGCACGCCGCTGGCGACTATCATCGGCTCCGCGACCACATTGGCCGAAGACGCCGGCCAGTTGCAGCCGTCGGATAAATTGGAATTAAGCCGGGCCATCGTCGACGAAGCCGAACGGATGTCGACTTTGGTTAACAATATCCTGGACATGGCCCGCCTGGATTCCGGCGTGCTGGAACTGAACAGGCAATGGCATCCGTTAGAGGAAATCGTCGGCACCGCATTGACCGTGCTGCAAAAACGCCTGGCCGGCAGACCGGTGCGGGTATCGCTGCCGGCCGGTATTCCGATGGTTTACGCCGATGCGGTGATGATCGAGCAAGTGTTGATCAATCTGCTGGAAAACGCGGCGCGCTATACGCCGGTGGGTAGCGATTTGGATATCCGCGTGGAAACCAGCGATCAGGCTGTCGAGCTCAGCGTCGCCGATCGTGGGCCCGGTATTCCGGCCGGCAAGGAAGAGCGGCTGTTCGAAAAGTTCTTCCAGGTTCGCCACGAAGCCGCCCAGAGCGGAGCCGGCTTGGGTTTGGCGATTTGTCGAGCCATCGTCGAAGTCCATGGCGGCCGGATTTTCGCCCGCAATCGGTCTGGCGGCGGCGCGATTTTTACCTTTATACTGCCGCTGGACCAACCACCGCCCAGCCTGGAGTTAGAAGAATGATGGTCGAAGCGACCGTAAGCCGGCATGGCTAAAATCGAGCCGGTCATCATCGTCGTCGAGGACGATCCGTCGATACGGCGGTTTTTGCGCACCGGTTTGACCACGCACGGTTTCGCGGTGTTCGAGGCCGAGACCGGCAAGCAAGGCCTGGTCGAGGCTGGCGTGCGCAAGCCGGATCTATTGATTTTGGACTTGGGCCTGCCGGATATGGACGGGGTTGACGTGATTCGCGCGCTACGGGCTTGGTCGGCGGTGCCTATCATCGTGTTGTCGGCGCGCAGCAACGAGCAACACAAGATCGACGCGTTGGACGCCGGCGCCGACGATTATCTGACCAAACCGTTCGGTTTCGGCGAGTTGTTGGCCAGGATTCGAGTTGCGCTCAGACACGCTAATCGCGGCGCGGAAGGTGCCGGAGAAGCAGTGTTTACGGCCGGCAACCTGCGGGTGGATTTGCAAAACCGTCTGGTTAGCGTCGCGGACGAGGACGTGCATCTGACGCCTATTCAGTACCGTTTGCTGGCGGTATTGATCAAGCATGCCGGTAAAGTTCTGACTCATCGGCAGATATTGAAAGAGGTTTGGGGACCGTCCTCTCAAGAAAACGCGCATTACTTGCGGATCTACATGAGTCAATTGCGCCAAAAACTGGAGGCCGATCCCACTCAGCCGCAACATCTGTTAACCGAATCGGGCGTTGGCTACCGATTCAAGGTTTGACGGAGAGCGATTCCGGCGCGGGCTAGCGACGCCAGCCCCAGCGGCCGCCGGCAATCCGGGCGGATTCGAGTGATGCGGACCCGGCCCGCGAATGCAATAAGCCATGTTTTTTCCGCGATGGCTTTGCAAGTCGCGGCGTGCTGGCGGCCAGCGGGGCGGTTTGCAATCGCCGGCTCAATGGTTATCTTTCAGGCAATGTTGTTCATCATGGGCCGGGCCTTCGCTCAGCGTGCCGGCCAGATAGGCTGCCAAGGCTTGATCGGGCGAGGTCTCGCCGGTGGTAAGCAACTCGGTAGAGCGGGTCGCCAGATTGCGGATCACGCCGTCGCCGGCCGATCCGGCAATCGCGATATCGACAGTGTGCAAGGGATGGCGATTGCCGTCGCCACGCACATGCCATTCGTGCAGACTGCCGATGTCGGTCAAATCCAGCGTCCAGGCCAGATCGGCGCGGGACTCCTTGGTGACGACGTAGACCAGCCAGCGCGACGCTCTGCCCGCGTGAGAAGCGACGCGGCCATCGGTGTCCACGGCGATGGCTATCAGTTTATCTGTCATAGTTTGAATGCCTCTGTTGATATCGAATCGAGTGCAACCATCGGAAAACGCACTCGGCGCACCTATTTCCCATAACAATTGCACGGTTAAAGGCAGTATCGCCGATTCGAATCTAAGCGGTCAATGGCTCGGCTAGCGAGGCTGGATCAGCGGGGAGGTTTACTGCCGATCCGGATCAGCGTGTTTGAACGGCAGATAGCCTTGGGCGGTGAGTTTGTAGCGCTGCATGCCGATCTTCTCCCGTTCCAGAAAACGTTCCACCGCGTCCGCGAAGCCGGGATCGCGCAGCCAATGGGCGGAATAGGTGGTAATCGGTTCGAAGCCTCTGGCAATCTTGTGTTCGCCCTGGGCGCCGGAATCGAAACGGCTCAGGCCGTTGGCGATGCAATAGTCGATGCCCTGGTAATAGCAGGCTTCGAAATGCAGTCCGCTGAATTCTTCGTCGCAACCCCAATAACGGCCGTATAAGGTATCGGTGCCGATCAAGCTCAGCGCGGCGCCGACATAGCGGTCGTCGTTGATCGCCAGGATCAGCAATATTCGCTGCGGCATGGTCAGCGCGATTTCTCGAAAGAAATCCAGATTCAAATAGGGTTGCGAGTGGTGCTTGATGTAGGTCGCCGCGTAGAAGCGGTAAAAGGCTTGCCATTGCTCGTCGGTGACGTCGGCGCCGGCGACGCGTTGCATGACGATGCCTTGCTCTTCTACCTTACGGCGCTCGCGTTTGACCATCTTGCGCTTGGCGGCGGTCATCGTATCGAGAAAGTCGGCGAAATCGCGGTACTCGCGATTGAACCACTGAAATTGCACACCTTCTCGAATGCTCATGCCCAACGCACGCAACCTGTCGGCCTCGTCGGGCCGCGGGAACAAACAATGCCAGGACGAGACCGCTTCCCGTTCGGCTCGGTCTTGCAGGTATTCAATCCAGCTTGTCAGCACCGTTTCGTTTCCGACACCGGGCGCTACGGCCCAACGCGGCCCTTGACAGGGCGTGAACGGAATCGCGGTCAACCATTTGGGATAATAGGCCAGCCCGTGTTGGCGATAGGCATCGGCCCACTGTTGGTCGAATACGTATTCGCCCCAGGAATGCGATTTGCGATACAGCGGCAACAAGCCGACCGGCCGGCCATTCTCCAGCGCCAACAAATGCTGCGGCCGCCAGCCTCCGCGCGGGCTAACCGAGCCGCTGTGTTCCAATGCCGTCAGAAACTCGTGGCATAAAAACGGGTAGCCGTCGCCGGTCAGTTCGTTCCAGACCGCCCGGTCGATGCGGTCCAGGTCGTCCAAGGGAATTACGTCCATTTTAAAATTGGTTGAGAAACTGACTGATGGTGAAAATGGCAAATGGCGTACGTCTGATGCATAAAAAACGGAGCCGGAATCTTACCGGGATAGTTCGGAGCGAATCGTAGAAAGGCCGTCCGACCCTGATACGGTTTGGGAAATCAGGTCGGGAGCGATCATTTCTACCTTCCGAATCGGGTTTGTCCAGCTGCTGTTTGCAGCGCAGAGCAGACTGTCGTGGTTGAAACGATTGGCGCGATCGTCACCGTTGCTTGAATACTAAACCGATTCCAAGCCGCTTGCCAGCGGCTTCCAAGCCCGCGTTGCTAAAGCTGTCCTCGAGTCGTTAAAAAATTGGGCTTCGCGAACGGCTTGGCCGGCGGCCCGGCGTAGTGAATTCGGCCTTCTTGGCGGTGAATGCACAGCCGTGCGAGCAGACCGAATGCGAGCGGTTCAGACAGGGGTAGGTTCGGGGTAGCCAGAATGTCGAGACAGCCCGACTGGTTGGATGGCGAATCAAGCCCCTCCTCAAGCCCGTCTTCCGCAAAACAAGCAACCTAGGCATGGCTTGCCGTTAAGTTTGAGTTAAGAGCCCGATGCGATATTTTTCTCTAATAGAACCGAATTCAAATTTCTAACGATTAGAGGGATAAACCGAATGAAACAAAGTATCGAATTTGACTCGAATAATGCGTTTACTCAAGTCAGGTCAGCCATCGCGGAGTTAATGACGTTTTCTTTCGCGGATAGGGAAGATGACATGCTGTATGCGGTGAATAAATTAAAGTCGGTATTAAGAGCCGTGCATGATAATTATCAGTGCTGGAATCGCGACACGATACGCGAATTCGTGCTTTGTAAAAACGATCCGTTGAGATTCGTTGATTTGAATTCCGACCAGTTCAATGCCCGAGTCCGCAACATCCAGCAAGATATGATCGCTAAATTCTCGTTGAATTAAAATTCAAAATTTCTAGCCTCTGTTTGGTAAGCAGTCTATTAACAGCATCTATATCAATAGGTCGAAAGAAGCGAAGATAGTGCCCATTTATAATGAGGTGGACATCGAGCCGCGCATCTATCTTGTCGCGTTGTTCCGTCAATTGCCATTGGCAAAAAACATCGAAGACTTCGAAGCCCTGCTGCCTTGGCATCTCGTCAACCCAACGGTCTAATCAAGCTCGTACGGCTTTATTCAAAAAATCAACGACGTTGTTTAAAGGACGCTTACCATTAAACCACGCCGTTTTCTTACAGCTCTAAAATCAGTGATCAGTTAGGGCTATCGGAATTTAGCTCGACGTCCCTAATCGATCGGTCCTAGACATTCTGAACCGAACTGCCCCGGCCGATGAATTGCACCGGTTCGGCGCATACGCGCTCGCCACTCCGAAAGGGAAAGAGACTGACTGGCCGAGGGTGCGCGCGGCCGCGAATCAGATGCGCGTCTTGGCGTTGGTTGTCCTCTAGCCGGCATTTTTACCGTTCCCGACGGAAAAATAAATGCTTAAAACGTCGCCGGGGTCATTCCCGGAACTTCTAGGGAGATTCCCGGATTGATGAGATGTTAAAAAATCTGGATTGGATTATTCCTGAACAAACTAAAAAGGTGATGAGCGATGCCGATTGGTTGATGATTGTACTTGCTGTCTACTTTCACGACATGGGGATGTTGGTCACCTAAAGATGAGTTCAATGCTAGAGTAAAACCTGAATCGGGGTTCACTGATTTTTGTGAGCAGGTGCTTTTCTCTGGGCAAAGCGGCCCTGACTACAAAGCAAAGGTCGCCAAACTTTCAGATCAGGATAAAGATCGCTTTCTTTATCAAGAATTCGTTCGCGCCAAGCATGCCGAAAGGATTCGCGCATGGATTATGGGGCAAACCAAAGATCAACTGGGTATCCGCGACTCGCCGCAAACCGCTCTAACCCACCGCGACCGCTAATGGGATATCCGGCTGGCCGCCGGAGCAGCGCTTTCAACGCAAATCCGGCAATTAACGCGGTTCCCAGTCTCGATCGCAACGCAAAAAGTCTATCCCGCAACACTAAAAGTGATTCTCGCAACGCTTCGAGCAATACACGCAAGGCTCCAAGCCTTGCGCATAACACTAAAAGCCTTGCGCACAAGGCAAATAGTGATTCCCGCAACACTAAAAGAGTTGCGCGCAATTCTCCGAGCAATAAACGCAAGGCTCCGAGCCTTGTGCGTAACACTAATAGCCTTGCGCGCAAGGCAAATAGTGATTCCCGCAACGCTAAAAGAGTTGCGCGCAATTCTCCGAGCAATATACGCAAGGCTCCGAGCCTTGTGCGTAACACTAAAAGCCTTGCGGGCAAGGCAAATAGTGATTCCCGCAACACTAAAAGAGTTGCGCGCAACGCTCCGAGCAATAAACGCAAGGCAAAAAGCGGGACGGACGGGGATTTTCATTTACAGCGGCAAGTATGTTGCCGTTCAGGCTTCGATAGGACTCTTGCATATTCCGGTCAAACCACCCAGCGATTCCGACTTCAAAACCGCCAGGCATTCCGGTCGCAAAGCGGCCGCCTTTTCCAACCCAAAGTTAGCCATCGATTCTGATACCATTACGCCAGTAGTGAATGACGGCTTTTGGAAATGGCGAATTGACGCGAACGACCCGTTGCGGTAGTTCGTTTAGTTATCCAAAATGTCCGGTTGAAATGCCATACCGGACGGCAAATTGAGAATGGCTTCGGTGGATTGGGTTGAGAGAGTCGATACCCAGCATTTAAATGAAAATTATCAGTTAAAATCTAGGCTTATCGTAGTACCCCGCCAACCAGTTTTACTAAAATACCAATGAATTTTCTCAACAAAAGTCACCGCTTTTCGATTGCCCTGTCTTTTCCCGGTGAACATAGAACTTTTGTTAAACAAGTAGCCGACATCTTGGCTGAAAAATTCGGCGAAGACGGGGTGCTCTATGACGATTATCATGATGCTGAGTTCGCTAGACCAGATTTAGATGTTTACCTGCCGAATCTATACCGAACAGAATCAGAGTTAATTGTATTGTTTCTGTGTCCTGTATATCCTCAAAAACGCTGGTGCAGACTGGAATGGCGGCATATACGCCAATTGATAGCCACATTAGATAGTGACCGAGTTTTTTTTCTAAGCTTTGGTAACCCAGGTGATTTATCTGAGTTTGGAATAATATCAGGAGACGGATATATCGACATCGAATATAAAGGTCTTAGTTCGCAGATGGTAGCTGAGCGCATTCTAAAAAAGACTTGAGATTAATCGAAAAGCCACTTCCACGTTGCAACAAAATGATACGTTTGCAAAGGTGGGATTACATTCTCAATCTGAGCAAATTACCGAAGAGGTTATCCAACCGAAAGGCATTCTTCCAATCATACAAGCCATTACACCGTCATACATCAAACAATACAAATGGCACTCTATTAGCTTTTCAAATAGCCGTGATCTTGGGCCTGCCTTAATGGGGCGCGGACTTGGCCCGAGTGATGCGGTTGCCTGCCCGAAATTAATTGAAACTAGCATAATCATTCAGCAGCTAAAGTGCGCTTATTCGACAAGGCTTGTTGGTGACCCAGGCTCCGGTAAATCTGTATGCGCCTACCAAGCAGCATACGCATTAGCATGTGAAGGCTGGTTTGTTGTGCGCCTTGACGACACAAATCCTAATATTGATTTTTTGGGCTTAGATTTCGCCGATGAACGCAACACATTATATTTAATCGATGATGCACATCTGTTGAAGGCTTCTGTATTGAGGGAAATTGAAGATAAAACGAGCCCAAGCAAATTTTTACTTACGATTCATACGTTGTTGGATCGCACAGAGACGCATCGTGGGTCTATCCGAATTAACCAAAAACGTGCAGTTCAAACAATTGCCGCACAACTAAAAACGAATCTCAGTAATACCCTTGCAGCAGTAAAGCGAGCCGATGATAGAGTTGGAGAAGGATCATTTGATGAAGATTTGATACGCCGCATTGATTCGGCAGAATCATCGTCAGAATTTCCTTGGCAATTCTGCTTCATTTTAGGTGGTGGCTGGCGGCGGGCAAATGAAGTTGCTGACGCGAGTCGAGTGCATGAATCAGACCTGATTTTTGCTATCGCTGCGGCTCAACAATTGGCATCGCGTGATTCACCGACAATAAAAGATACCATGCTCCGCTTGGGTATATTGGCTGGTTTAACTATTGAAAAAATCGAGAATGGATTGGCTTGGTTGGTAATTGAGCGTCTTCTGCTTTCAGAGAGTGACTTGCGATGTCCACATCAACGCTTTTCTAGCGCCATTATCGGCAGAATTTACTCAAATTTAGAAGCGTCTGAGCGTAATTCATTTATCAAAGTTTGTAGAGAAATAGTCTTAGGCTCGACAACAACGTTAGCTGGTGTGCGAATTTTGATTCATGAGCTGAGATTTACTGGTTTCGACTTACGTTGGTACTATGAGCTACGGCCCAGCCGATGGATTAACGAGGAAACCCGAACAGCGTTAATGCAACGATGCTGGAACGCATCTACAGCAGAAGACAAGACGTTTGCATGTTTGTTAATAGCAGAAATAGGTGAACCTTGGGAGCATCTGATAAAAGACAGCGAGATTAAGCTACTTGGACAATGGTTGTCAGAGGCAACTCATCCAATGGGTTTTGGCTTAAGTCGTTTATTGAACGATATTTACAATAATGACAAAACACTTGCTGCCCAAATCGTATCAGCAGCCAATCCAATTAAGGTTGCTTGGTTAGTCAGCGAAGTTACACCTGAAAATGCTTATACCATCGGTGAAATGATTAATCGGGTAGCTTTGGTATGTAGTGACGAATGGAAATCTTCGTTCAATACCGCGTTGCAACGGAGTCGGATTTTAGAGACTATTCAGAAATGGCCTGAAAATGAATATATTGGCGATTTCGGAAAATATTGTTACTCATTGTCTTTTTATGATTTTGATTTTGCTTTTGAGATTATTAAGTGCGCTTTACCATGGCTACAAGTTACTATAGCTGCTGATCCTGTTAATAGTTTTAGACAGATTGAATACGACATTTTTATGTGCTTTCTTCGTGTTTTTGATCCCCTCGGAGTAAATAAGGGAAAGCACAGAACTGATCGTCAACGAGTTGAAATTGCCCGTGAATTGTGTAAGAAAATTGATTGTAAAAAGGCAGCAGAAAAAATATCAAATGTATCCCGAAGAGAATTCCAGAGCGCAGCGCATTTCCTCGCTATTTTCAGGAACTTGAATAAAAAACAATTTGCAATTTTGTGTCGTCATCTTGACTGGGATTCTATAGATAAAGCAATTGGAGATAATTGGGGGATTTTAGATCACGATTCTACAGTTTTTATCTGTCAAGTATCTATGGATGAAGAGTCACGAAAGAAGGCTGTTTCTGTCATACAGTCCCATATAGATGAAATTACAGTTTTACCTTCACGAATAGCCATCTTGGCACCTGGCCTTGCTTGCTCTCTAGTAGAACGGGGAGGGAAAATCGCCATAGGGGAAGATATGTCTTTGAACTGGAAAGTCGCAGTTTATGTTATCCATCAATTTGGTGAGCTGAGACCAGAGTTGGTTCCTTATTTGCTTGCGCCTCACGAGTCAAAAGCTGCGGAATCTTTGCAATCAAAGCAAACTAACATTCTCGATGATGCAGATATTTTTCTTCGCACTTTAGAACAATATGTGCCTGAGGGATTAACCCGAATTCTTTCTATGCTGGAACCCAAAGCGGCAGAAGATGCTTGGTCAGCCTGCTTTGCCAAAGGCGGCAAACCAAGCCGAACGGCGGCAATACTTGTTGAGCATTGCTTAGAAATGGATTGGGAACTTGGAATGGTAGCAAAACGTTTGCGGAAAAGATTTCCTAAGGCATCTATCCCAAACTTAACAATTTCTTCGTAGATGCTGTCTTCTTCGCCAAGCCTTAATTTCTTTTTGTCGAAAATCGGCTTGGTAAGGTCGACAGCTTTGACCTCACCAAAACGCGATGCACGACTTTAGTAAGTAGCCTCGATGGAATCGAGGATTCGAAGGCCAACACCATTACAGATTGCCGATGTTAGTCTGATGAAGGATGGCCGACATCCTCGATTCCGCTAACGCTGCATCGAGGCTACGCAAAACCTGCCCCTGTAGTGCAATCTCAAACAGCCTCAGGCGGCTATCCATTTCACTGCGGTCATAGAAGCGGAAGCGAGATGGTCCGCTCGTGGCCGTTCTATCCCAAACGCCATCACCGCATGAATGAATAATCCCCGCCCTTCGACTCAAGGGTGGCGGGTGAGCTTATTGATTGTTATCGCTCTTGCAAATTGCCGGTTTTAGGCAGTTCGTTGGGTAGGGCTGCGTAGCCTAAGTGGTCTCGGGCGGCTCCGCTAGCCACAGGCAGTTGCCGGACACTTTGGCGATTTTGGCTAGGCGCTGCTCGTGGGCGGTTTGTTCTTCGTCGTTGCAGGCGATGACTTTCAGGTGCGGCCGGTCGGCGGAGAGCTGGACGATGGCTTGTTCGCCGCTACGCTCTGTTTCGGTGTCTTCCAGCAACGAAAACTGGCCGCCGGTCATCAATAGATAAACGTCGGCCAGAATCTCGGCGTCCAACAGCGCGCCGTGCAGTTCCCGGTGGCTGTTGTCGATGCCGTAGCGCTTGCAGAGGGCGTCCAGGCTGGCGCGGGCGCCGGGGTGTTTTTTGCGAGCGAAGGGCAGGGTGTCGAATACGCTGCTGTTGGATTCGACGGTGCGGGTCTCGCCCGGCAGCAAACTCAGCTCGTGATTTAAAAAGCCGACGTCGAACGGCGCGTTGTGGATAATCAACTCGGCGCCGGCGGTAAAGGCCATGAAATCCTCGACGACGTCGGCGAAGCGCGGTTTGTCTCGCAAGAACTCGTTGGTGATGCCATGGACTTCGATGGCGCCGGCATCGATTTCCCGGTCCGGGTTTAAATAGACGTGAAAGTGGTTGCGGGTCAGCCGGCGGTTGATTAGCTCGACGCAACCGATTTCGATAATCTTGTGACCTTCCTTGGGATTGATGCCGGTGGTTTCGGTATCCAGTACGATTTGCCGGTGTTGGCGCGAGCTCATCGTTGCTCCTTAGCCGCAGAAGGCTTTCAACAATTCGGTTTGCACTTGGTAAGCCGCTTGTTCGCCACGTTCGGCGCGGCGGTACTGGCCGTCGCTCTGAAGCAACCACGCTTGAGCCGTGTCGCTCAAATAGCCTTCCAGATCGGCCAGAATCCGGTCGATGTTTTTTCGGTCGCCGATTGGGAAACACACTTCCACTCGCCGGAACATATTGCGATTCATCAAATCCGCGCTGGAAGCGTATACCGCCCAATCGCCGCCGTTGTAGAACGCGTAAATCCGGGTGTGTTCCAGAAAACGGCCGACGATGGAGCGGACTTCGATGTTTTCGGAAACCCCCGGCACGCCGGGCTTCAGACAGCACATGCCGCGCACGATCATTTTGATTTCGACACCGGCCTGGGAAGCGCGGTACAGCGCGCGGATCGCTTGTTCCTCGACCACCGCGTTGACCTTGATGATGATCTTGGCGGACTTCCCCTTCTTGGCCTGGTCTATCTCCTTTTCGATCATCTTCATCAGGCCGGGATGCAGCGTAAACGGCGATTGCAGTAGTTTGTTCAATTTGCTGACCTTGCCCAGACTGGTCAATTGCATGAACACCCGGCGCACGTCCTCGGCCAGTTCCTTGTCGCACGTGAATAAGCCGTAGTCGGTGTACAGCCGGGCGGTTTTGGGATGGTAGTTGCCGGTACCCAGATGCACGTAGTTGCGCAGCGTGTTGTTTTCCTTACGCAACACCATGCACATCTTGGCGTGAGTCTTGTAGCCGACCACCCCGTACACCACGTGGGCGCCGGCTTCCTGCAACTTGGCGGCCAGGCCGATGTTGTCCTTTTCGTCGAAGCGGGCGCGCAGCTCGATGACCACGGTGACTTCCTTGCCGGCGCGAGCGCCCTTGATCAGCGCGGCAACGATCGGCGAATCGACACCGGTACGGTACAAGGTTTGCTTGATCGCCAACACGTCCGGATCGGCCGCAGCTTGCTTGATGAAGTCGACGACCGGCGTGAACGATTCGTAGGGGTGATGCAGCAGTACATCTTGTTTGCGGATGCTGGCGAAGAAATCCTTATTCCGGCCGAAGGCGCTGGGCACGCTGGGTTTGAACGGCGGAAACTTCAGTTCGGGCCGTTCGATCAGACTGTAAATCGCTTGAATCCGGCTCAGATTGACCGGGCCGTTGGCCAGAAACAGCCGGTCGGCGGTCAGGTCGAAGCGGGCCATCAGGAAGTTGACGGTTTCTTCCGGACAGTTTGCGTCGATCTCCAAGCGAACCTCGTCGCCGTAATTGCGCATCGCCAATTCGCCTTCGACAGCCAGCATCAAGTCGTCTATGGCATCGTCGTCGACGAAGAAGTCGCTGTTGCGAGTGACCCGGAATTGGTAGCAACCCTTGACGGTCATGCCGTTGAACAAGTCGTTGACGAAGGCGTGGATAATCGAGGACAGGAACACGAAATCGTGCGGACCGCTGTCGGTGTCGGCCGGCGGCAGTTGCACGATGCGGGGCAAGGCGCGCGGCGCCTGCAGCACGGCGCGGCCGCTATTCCGGCCGAAGGCGTCCTTGCCGGTCAGCGAGATGATGAAATTCAAACTCTTGTTGAGGATGCGCGGAAACGGATGGGCGGAATCCAGCCCGACCGGGGTCAGAATCGGTAGCAACTCCTCGTTAAAGTATTTTTCCAGCCAGGCTTTTTGCGACGCGCTCCAGCGGTCGCGGCGTAGGAAGCGGATATGGTCGGCCTCCAAGCGGGGAATCAGGACTTCGTTGAGCACCCGGTATTGTTCGGCGACCAGATCGTGGGCCTTGACCGACAGCCGATCCAGT
Organism: Methylomonas sp. LWB; assembly: GCF_001856095.1. Lineage (NCBI taxonomy): Bacteria > Pseudomonadati > Pseudomonadota > Gammaproteobacteria > Methylococcales > Methylococcaceae > Methylomonas > Methylomonas sp. LWB. Next base: position 234,396 of record NZ_MKMC01000045.1, on the reverse strand, counting down.
TGCTCGTTGATCGTCAGTCCGTCCGGGCTGATGACATTGGCGTCCATTTCGGCCATTTGCAGCAAGCTGGCCACTCGCACTTCGTAGAATTCGTCGAGATTGGAACAGGAAATGCATAAATAGTTGAGGCGCTCCAGTAGCGGCAGGCTGTCGTCCAGCGCTTGCGCCAAGACCCTGGCGTTGAATTCCAACAGGCTGAGTTCGCGGTTGATGTAAAGCTCCGGGCTATTAAGTTCGATTGGCTGCATGGCGGTCCTGGAAGGGGCGGTCTGGCGCCGATTATAAGGCAAATGCTTCGGCCTTAGGTTACGGCGGCGTTTAAGCGTCCGAAGTTGTTATAATCGCCGCCCAACGTTAATCGGATGTTTGATTCATGAATTTTCCAACGATAGAAGCTTTTGTCGGAAACACGCCATTGGTACGGTTGCAACGATTGCCGGTGGCGAATGCTTGCACGATTTTGGTCAAGCTGGAAGGCAACAATCCGGCCGGCTCGGTCAAGGACAGGCCGGCCTTGAGCATGATTCAGCACGCCGAAGCGCGCGGCGAGATCAAGCCGGGCGACCGCCTGATCGAAGCCACCAGCGGCAATACCGGCATCGCGCTGGCGATGGCGGCGGCGATCAAGGGTTATAAAATGACGCTGATCATGCCGGATAATATGAGCGCGGAAAGGATCGCATCGATGAAGGCGTACGGCGCCGAAATCATCCTGACTCCGGCCAAGGGCAGCATGGAGGGCGCGATAGACCTGGCGCGGGCCATGGAAGCGCGTGGCGAGGGCCGCATCCTCGATCAGTTCGCCAATCCGGACAATCCGCTGGCGCATTACGAAGGCACCGGCCCGGAAATTTGGCGCGACACTCAAGGCACCATTACTCATTTCGTCAGCTCAATGGGTACCACCGGCACCATCATGGGGACCTCCAAATATTTGAAGGAACAAAATCCGGCCATTGAAATTGTCGGGGTGCAGCCGGAAGGCGAGTCCAAGATTCCCGGCATTCGCCGCTGGCCTAAGGAATACCTGCCGAAGATTTATGACGACAGCCGGGTGGATAGAATTATCGAAGTCAACCAAATCAACGCCGAGAACACCACCCGCGCGTTGGCCGCCGAGGAAGGCATTTTCGCCGGCGTGTCGTCCGGCGGCGCGGTTTACGCGGCGCTGCAATTGTCCCAGCAAGTAGAAAATGCGTTGATCGTGGCGATAGTCTGCGATCGAGGCGATCGTTATTTGTCCACAGGGATCTTCCCGACCTGAAATTCGCAAGGCGTCGGTTAAATCGCCCGACCTCAAAGTTCCCCGCCGTCCCGTCGGATCGCGATGCGCCGATCCGACCCACGTTAATTGAATAATGGCTTACAAGAAAAAACTTCCGTTAGACCCGGTTACCGTTACCATCGAATCCTTGTCCCACGACGGCCGCGGCATCAGCCACGTCAACGGCAAGGTGGTGTTCATCGACGAAGCCTTGCCCGGCGAGAGCGTGGACTTCGTCTATACCGACAGCCGCCGCGATTACGCCGAAGGCATGGTCGTGAAACTGCACGACCGCAACCCACACCGCGTCGATCCGGCCTGTCCGCACTTCGGCAGTTGTGGCGGTTGCAGTTTTCAGCATGTCGACGACGCCGAGCAGATTCATTTCAAGGAAGATTTGCTGCGCGAGCAGTTTCGCCGCATCGGCAAGGTCGAGATTCCACAGATTTGGGAAGCGTTGACCGGACCGCACTGGGGCTATCGCACCAAGGCGCGGATGGGCGTGAAATGGGTCGCCAAAAAGGGCAGGGTGCTGGTCGGTTTTCGCGAGCGCCGCAATCCCTATTTGGCTGAAATCGATGCCTGTAAAGTGATGCACCCGATTGTCGGCGAAAAACTGACCTTGCTCGGCGACATGATCGCCGGCCTGACCATCAAGGACAAGATTCCGCAAATCGAAGTCGCGATCGGCGATAGCGAATGCGTGCTGGCGTTTCGGGTGTTGGAAATGCCGACTACCGAGGACAAGCAGCGGATGCGCGAATTTGCTCATCGTCACCAGATCAGCATTTGCCTGCAGCCCAAGGGACCGGACAGCATCGTGCCGCTGGATGGCGAGCCGGAGGTGATTCCAAGCTACGCCTTGCCGGAATACGGCGTCAAATTCAACTTTCGCCCGGCGATGTTTACCCAGGTCAATTACGACATCAATCGGCAAATGATCGCCCGCGCGTTGGCCGCGCTGGAATTGACCAAGGCCGACCGGGTATTGGATTTGTTTTGCGGGCTGGGCAATTTCACGCTACCGCTGGCGACCCGCGCCGGTTACGTGGTCGGCATCGAAGGCGACACGCCGCTGGTCAATCATGCCCGCGAAAATGCCCGCTTGAACCGGCTGGACAATGTCGAATTTCACGTCGCCGATTTGACCAAGGACGTTCGGGATCAGCCCTGGAGCCAGCAAAAATTCACCAAGGTGTTGCTCGATCCGTCGCGGGCCGGCGCATCCGAGGTGTTGCACAACTTCAAGCATTGGCGGCCTGAACGCATCGTCTACGTGTCCTGCAATCCATCGACATTGGCGCGCGATGCCGGTATTCTGGTCAACGAATTGGGTTACCAACTGGTCAAGGCGGGCGTGATGGATATGTTCCCGCAGACCGCCCATGTCGAGTCCATCGCATTATTCGTCAAACCATGAGTCCACATTGTTACATCGACGTATCGCTTGCCGACCAGCGTTTGCTGTTGATCGAAGACGACAGCGTGATGCGGGTGTTTGCGGTCTCCACCGCCAAGAATGGGCCCGGCGAGCTGAAAGGCAGCGAATGCACGCCGACCGGCTGGCACCGGATTCGCGCCAAAATCGGCGCCGAGGCCCCGGTCAACACCGTGTTCGTCGGCCGGCGACCGACCGGCGAAATCTATACGCCGGAACTGGCACTGACCCAACCCGAGCGCGACTGGATACTCAGCCGGATATTGTGGCTGGGCGGTCTGGAGCCGGGCAAGAACCGCTACGGCGAGGTCGATACCGCCTGGCGGTACATTTACATCCACGGCTGTCCGGACGAAGCGATGCAGGCGGTGCCGGCTTCTCACGGCTGCATCCGGATGCGCAATGCCGATATGATCGAATTGTTCGACATGGTGTCGCCCGGCTGCCGGGTGTTTATTCACGCCTGAGCGGTAGCGCGTGAGCCGCATCGTTCTCGGTGTCGAATACGACGGTAGCCGCTACGCCGGTTGGCAGATTCAGGCTGGTAAAGCCACCGTGCAAGGCGAGTTGGAACGGGCGCTGACCAACATTGCCGCGCAACCGGTGACGGTGTTGTGCGCCGGCCGCACCGACGCCGGCGTGCATGCCCTGGAGCAAGTCGTGCATTTCGATTGCCCGGTCGAGCGGGATTTGCGCGGCTGGGTCATGGGTGGCAACAGCCATCTGCCGGACGATATCCGCATCACCTGGGCCAAGCCGGCCGTCGATGATTTTCATGCCCGCTACAGCGCCATCGCCCGTTTTTACCGCTACGTGATTCTGAACCGGGCGATGAAGTCGGCGTTGCTGCGCGACCAGGCGACCTGGTGTTATCAAACGCTCGACGCCGAGCGTATGCACCGCGCCGCCCAACATTTACTCGGCGAGCACGATTTTTCGTCGTTCCGCGCCCAGAGCTGCCAGTCGGTCAGTCCCTATCGGCTGATGTATTTCATCGACGTGGTTCGCGACGGCGATAAAGTGGTCATCGACCTGTGCGCCAACGCGTTCTTGCACCACATGGTCCGTAACATCGCCGGCGTGCTGATCGACATCGGCGGCGGCAAACAGCCCGAGGATTGGACCTTGCATTTGCTGGGCATCAAGGACCGCGCCCAAGCCGCGAGCACCGCGCCGCCGCACGGTCTGCACCTGGCTGGCGTGTTTTATCCAAAGCGCTACGGCGTTCCCGCTCATCCTGTCTTCTCGAAGTTGCCTAAAGACGCCAAACGTTTTGATTGACGGCGCCAGTTGTTACTCAGCTTTACTTGATGCTTCTGTAGATTAGGTTTTTTTGGCGTTTTGAGTTTGCTTCGGCTTGGTCCGAACGGATTAGATTCTCTCTCGGAAGGTCGTCGTAAAACCCTATTTTTTCGACTGTCCTTCATAAACCGGCCGTATTTTCCGTGACCAACCGAAATCCGTGGCAGTTGGCGGGCAAATGCCAACTGTCGAATATTCGCACGTGTGTGTCGGCAATCCAGTAAAACCTGATCAAGAGGCAGCGGCTTCTCGGTGCCTGGATAAGCGTATTGCCCTAATTCTGCCTACGTTAACCAGAGCCGTACCGCCGTCTTATCCCGTTTGAGTTCCTCGCTAACCCGACCCATAGCTGACGATGGCCTACATGACGCGTTTGGCAGTACTTGTCATGCCATCGCTGGCTGATACCTCGTGCTGCAAATCTGTGATAGACCTCAATAAAATCCTCATTTATTTGATTTCCATCAAAAAAACGGAATTGGCACGGAAAGCGCTTTATTCCCGAAAAGACAGATGGTTTGGCTTCAATCTGCTTTGTCAGTCAACTCAATCAACTTAGGGGAATTACATTGAACACGTCAAAATCCAAATTCGGCTATTTCACCGCCATTTTGTTGTTGTCCGCAGCTATGCACAACGCATCGGCGGCAACGCTAATCGATAACTTTACCGACTTTCAAGTTGCCGAAAACGGTACCGACGGGCCGCTGCCGATATTTGGTACCGATTTGGTTAACGCTTACAGAACCTTGACTGCGGAAGCAAACCCCACCGACGCCGATACCGAAGTTGCGGTGGAAAGCGGGATGCTGACGATCAGCAACAGCACCGATTCCAACGGTACCGCAAGCATTTTATATAGCTTCGATCCGATTAACTTGATGTCGGTCGCCGACGCGCTGCTATTGAATATCGGCTTTATCGATTTGAGCTTTGAAATTCAAGTGATCGCAAACGGATTGTCTGTGTTCGATTTTCACAATTTTGGCGGTACCGGTCAGCACGCCATTGCTTTTTCAGACTTCACCAATCCTTCCAGTTTCGGCAACCTGAGCAGCTTGCAGTTGAATTTTCGCGGCGTTGAAGCTTGGGACGCACAGATCGATTTGATGGCGGCCAATCGCACCGGCACGCAAACCAACACGGTTCCCGAGCCGACCACATGGGCACTGTTGATTATCGGCATGTTTTATTTGCGTCAAATGTCGGTAAAACCTGCGCTGTCCAAATTGTCTTGAAGCTTTATCAACGAATTCGAACCTATCAGAGGAATCCAACATGCGTAACCATTTTCCATTGAAACTACTGAGCTCGCTGCTGTTTTCAGGCTTGCTCTCGATTGCGGGTCATGCTGACGCCAGTAACCTGACTATCGATAATTTCAACCAACTACAAAATGTGACGGACCGCGGCAATGGAAGGCCGGGAGAAGTCTATGTGCCGGGTGCCACGAGCAACAGCGTCGCTGAAATTTCCGGCAGCGATTTGGCACACGTATCCAGGACCTTTTCCGCGACGGCTACCGAAGGACGTTATGCGAATAAGGAAGAGATTCAATCCGGTGCCGGCGCTTTGAAAATCTCCAATTCCGCTGGTTCCGCCGGTGCCGCGTCGATTTTATGGACGTTTGATCCTACGAACTTCACGTTATACGGCAGTGCGATATTGTTGGAAGTTCTGACCATCGATCTGGATGTGAATATTGAAATGGTCGTTAACGATATCGCCGTGGCGGGCAGCAAGACGGTTAGTCAAACCGAAGATTTCTGGTTCGATTTCAATCAGTTTTCCAATCCCAGCGTGTTTTCCAACGTCTCCAGTTTACGTTTGAATTTTACCGGCCCGCAGGCTTGGGATGGTCAATTTCGCTTGTTGACAGCTGGTACTCCGACTCAACCTGACATTATCGGTTCGGTACCGCTGCCGCCCAGCTTTGTAATGATGGGAACGGTACTGTTCGGCTTCCTAGGGGCCGGTAGACTGCGCAAGGCAACGGCTTCGTCGATCTAGCGAGGCCACGTAATTGCGAAAACGCCCCTCCTTGCTGAAGTCCGCTGGCGAGGAGAGGCTATAGCGACGATGGACCAAGTAGGGACGGGGAGGTTTTGACGGAGGGGCCGCCCTAGGGATCGAGTTTCCCAGCCACATTCAGACCGCCCGGTTTTTCGTCCGCCCGACGAGTGGCTAGCAAACAGGAATTGTGGATATCGAATCTTATCTACCTTCTCTGGGTTCCGCTCAATTTTTCAATCTCGTCGCCTTGTAAACAAAGGTAAACCTACTATTTGCCATTCGCCAGTTCCCTGCCGGTCAGGCCAATTCAATGCCTCGCATTTCAGGGGTTCTAACACTCGTCCGTCTTGCCTTCGATAAATGCATTGGTTTCAATCCCGGTCCACGGGCGGTCCAGCCTTGGAACTGTTCTAAGCGGATATCATACTTAATCCATGGATTTAGGTTTTTAGCGTAATCCTTCGTGACATTTCGCCCCGAAATAGCGTAACTGCGCTGAGCGCCGCTGCTTCCGGCAAGCTCTTGTGGCAAACTTCCTGTTGTGAACATCGTTAGTCTGAGTAATTGCTATCGATTGAGGCTGAAGAGGGCTCATTACGTTATCTCTTTTTCTCCGAAGCAAAAGCCCTGTAATGAACATGATTGGATTGATCGTCATCGTTTGCTGGTGCGGGACCTAGGCTTTTCCGGTAACGTAAAGGCCTATGTCAAAGAGTTTGCATGGGAGAGTTTTGTTGACCGGTCGCTTCAATTCCAAAAATACAGCTCTCGATTCGGCGATCGCGCAAAATTGGGCGAGTGGCAGACGAGATCGTGGGCAGGCCGAACTATTGCAACCCGGTCTGGGTGTGTTGCATTTGTTGGCTCTGGGTGTCGGTGCCATTGTCGGTACCGGGATTTTGACGTTAATCGGTGTCGGCGTCGCCAAGGCTGGGCCGGCGGTTATTGTCGCCTTCGGCTTCGCAGGTCTGGTTTGCGCTTGCGCGGCGCTGGCTTACGCGGAAATGGCGACCGCAATTCCCAAGGCTGGTGGCGCTTATACTTACACGAGGGTTGTGATCGGTGAGACCGCCGGCTGGTTTGTGGGTTGGTGTCTGATTCTGGAATATTCGTTGGTGGTCAGCGCGGTTGCTGTGGGCTGGTCGGGTTACGCCGCGCCGATTTTGCAGGACTGGCTGGGGATTTCGACGACTTGGTTGGTCGCTCCGGCGCGGGGCGGAATCGCCAACTTGCCTGCCGTCGCAATCATTGGGGCGGTTGCGGGCTTGTTGACGCTGGGTACCAAGGAAAGCGCGACCTGCAACGCTGGGTTGGTGGTGTTAAAAATCGGTGCCTTGTTGATGTTTGTCGTACTGGCCGCCCGGGGGTTCGATGCGAGCCATTTACAACCGTTCATGCCTTATGGATTCGTGAAAACGGTCGGCGTGGACGGTGTCGAGCGCGGCGTAATGGTCGCGGCCGCGATAATTTTTTTCGCGTTTTATGGTTTCGATGCAATCGCGACCGCCGCCGAGGAAACGCGTCGTCCCGATCGTGATTTGGCCGTCGGCATCATCGGTTCGATGTTGATCTGCGTGGTCATTTATATCGCGGTGGCGTTGGCCGCGTTGGGTGCGCTGGATTATCGTCGGTTTGCCGACAGTGCCGAGCCCTTAGCGCTGGTGTTGCGGGAGTTGGGTTCGCCTCTGGCCGCGAAATGCTTGGGATTTACAGCGGTCGCGGCGCTGCCCACCGTGATTTTGGCTTTCTTCTACGGCCAAAGTCGGATTTTCTTTGCAATGGCCCGCGACGGACTATTACCGAACGGCTTGGCACGAGTATCTCGACGCGGTAACCCGGTGCGTACGACTTGGTTTACAGCCGCGCTGGTTGGCGGCGTGGCTGGTGTTTTTCCGCTGGCGGACATTGCGGCATTGGCTAATGCCGGAACATTGTTGGCGTTCGCCGCGGTCGCGCTGTGCATGCTGGTAGCCCGCCACCGCGCACCGGATGCCGTTCGCAAGTTCAGCGCGCCGTGGCCGTGGTTGACTGGAACCGTCGCGATACTTGGATGCGGCTACTTGTTCGCCAGTTTGCCGACCAAAACTCAAGCCGGTTTTTTCATTTGGAACGGATTCGGTTTACTGGTCTATGTGGTTTTTCATCGGCCCGGTTGCCTTAAGTTTGGTAGGCGTTGATCGGCGAATTCGCAAGTACTAGCAAGGGGTGCCGCTAAATAACGGCCTTGCATTTGGCTGGGTCACGGTATAATGCCGTTTTGTTTCCTTTCTTCCGAAAGCAATGGCGCAATACATATTTTCGATGAACCGGGTCGGCAAAGTCGTGCCGCCGAAAAAGTATATCCTCAAGGACATTTCACTGTCGTTCTTTCCGGGCGCCAAAATCGGCGTCTTGGGTTTAAACGGTTCCGGTAAATCGACGCTGCTGCGTATTATGGCCGGCGTCGATAAGGAAATCGAAGGCGAGGCAATCCCGCTTAAGGGCATCAACATCGGCTACTTACCCCAGGAGCCGCAGCTCGATCCAAGCAAAACCGTGCGTGGCAACATTGAAGAAGCCGTGCAACACATCAAGGATGCCTTGGCTAAACTGGACGCGGTCTATGCCGCCTACGCCGATCCGGATGCAGATTTCGACAAGTTGGCGGCCGAACAAGCGCATCTGGAAGATGTGATTAACGCCTGCGACGGGCACAATCTGGACCGGACCTTGGAAATTGCCGCCGACGCCTTGCGTTTGCCGGATTGGGATGCCGACGTCAATAAATTGTCCGGCGGCGAGAAACGGCGGGTGGCTTTATGCCGGCTGTTGCTGTCCAAACCCGACATGCTTTTGCTCGACGAGCCGACCAACCATTTGGATGCCGAGTCGGTTGCGTGGCTGGAGCGCTTCCTGCACGATTATACCGGCACCGTGGTAGCGGTGACTCACGACCGTTATTTCCTCGATAACGTTGCCGGCTGGATTTTGGAGCTGGACCGCGGTATGGGCATTCCTTGGGAAGGCAACTATTCGTCATGGCTGGAACAAAAGGAAAAGCGCCTGGAGCTCGAGGACAAACAGGAGTCTTCCCGCCAGAAAGCGATGAAGGCCGAGCTGGAATGGGTGCGTTCCAATCCCAAGGGTCGTCACGCCAAGAGCAAGGCGAGGTTGGCGCGTTTTGAGGAATTGTCGTCGGTCGAGGTGCAAAAACGCAACGAGACTCAGGAGATCTATATCCCACCCGGACCGCGCCTGGGCGATGTAGTCATCGAAGCTGAAAATGTCGGTAAGGGTTTCGGCGATCGTTTGCTGATCAACGATTTGAGTTTCAAGTTACCGCCGGGCGGTATTGTCGGCATCATCGGTCCGAACGGGGCCGGTAAGACCACGTTGTTCAGAATGATGGCGGGTTTTGAAAAGCCCGATTCCGGTACGTTTACGATGGGACAGACCGTTCAGCTGTCGTACGTCGAACAGTTTCGCGATAACATGGACGATAACAAAACGGTTTGGCAGGAGATTTCCGACGGTCTGGATATGATCACCGTCGGCAAGTACGAAACGCCGTCTCGGGCCTATTGCGGGCGCTTTAATTTCAAGGGTGCCGATCAGCAAAAACGCATCGGCGATCTGTCCGGCGGCGAACGCAACCGGGTGCATTTGGCCAAGTTACTGAAAAGCGGCGGCAACGTGTTGTTGCTTGACGAGCCGACCAACGACTTGGACGTCGAAACCTTGCGGGCGCTTGAGGAAGCCTTGTTGGCTTTCCCCGGCTGCGCGGTGGTGATCTCGCACGACCGCTGGTTCCTGGACCGCGTCGCGACCCATATGCTGGCATTCGAGGGCGACAGCGAGGTGGTTTGGTTCGAGGGTAACTACGCCGACTACGAGGCCGACCGCCATCGTCGTCTGGGTATCGACGCCGATACGCCGCATAGGATCAAATACAAAAAAATCGGCTAAGCTGAACTTAAGCGTCCGTGCTTACTCTGACGGCGAGGGCGTGAGAGTTTACGTCCGAACAACTGGTTTTTTGATCCGGCTTGCGTTTAGGCCAGACCAGTTTAAATTTTATTCGCGCACCGCGTGTTGAAAATCACGGAGGTAGCGGGTAATGTATTAATCAGTACACCGAACAATAATAAGGAGAAATAGGATGTCGAAAGCACAAAACTTGCAGGATAATTTTTTGAATGCCCTGAGAAAAGAACACACTCCGGTGTCGATTTTCTTGGTTAATGGTATCAAGCTGCAAGGCCGTGTCGATTCTTTCGATCAATACGTGGTCATGCTTAAAAATACCGTGAATCAAATGGTTTATAAGCACGCCATATCCACCATCGTTCCCGGAAAAAACGTCAACATGCACCGCGAGCCGGAAGTTAGTGACGACAATTAAGGGGTGTTTTTTTGTTTGAACGTCCCGATGCAGGTGAACGAGCAATACTCGTTCACCTAAATTTGCAAGCCGGGCAAGAAGATCTCGACGAGTTAAAGGAACTGACCAAATCCGCCGGCGCCCAGCCGATACATGTGGTGACCGGCAGTCGGCACAGGCCCGACCCAAAGTATTTTGTCGGCATCGGCAAGTTGGATGAAATCAAGTCGGCGGTAACCGACGCTAGTGCCGATATCGTCATTTTCAATCATCCGCTGTCGCCTAGTCAGGAACGCAATCTGGAGAAAGCGCTGGAAGTGAGGGTCGTCGATAGAAACGGCCTGATTCTGGATATTTTCGCTCAGCGCGCTCAGACTTTCGAAGGCAAGTTGCAGGTTGAACTCGCCCAGCTTAAACATTTATCGACGCGCCTAATTCGCGGCTGGACTCACTTGGAGCGGCAAAAAGGCGGTATCGGTCTGCGCGGTCCCGGCGAAACCCAATTGGAGACCGATCGACGTTTGCTGGGCGTTCGCATTAAGCAAATCCAGCAACGCTTGGAAAAAGTCGAGAAACAACGCCACCAGGGGCGCAGCAAACGCAAGAAGGCCGAGATTCCGGCGGTATCCTTGGTCGGCTATACCAATGCCGGTAAATCGACTTTGTTCAATACCCTGACCGGCGCCGGCATTTATGCGGCCGATCAATTGTTCGCGACCCTCGATCCGACCTTGCGGCAGTTGTCGCTGAGCAACGGCAACGACATTATCCTGGCCGACACGGTCGGATTCATTCGCCATCTACCGCACGAACTGGTGGCGGCCTTCCGATCAACCTTGCAGGAAGCCAGCGAGGCGGATTTGTTGTTGCATGTGATAGACGCACATGCCGAAGATCGCGACGAGACAATTTTCCAGGTCAATCAAGTGTTGAACGATATCGAGGCGGGTAAAATTCCGCAGCTCAAGGTTTTCAACAAGATCGACCTGCTCGATAGCATCCAGCCGCACATCGATTACGGCGAAGACGGCAAGCCGACCGCGGTTTGGATCAGTGCGCGGACCGGACAAGGTAGCGAATTGTTGTTGCAGGCTTTGTGCGAATTGTTTGCCAGCAGCAAAGTCGTCCGAAAATGTTATCTGCCGGCCGCGCAAGCCGGAGTCAAAGCCAAGCTGTTCGGTTATGTCCGGATACTCGACGAGGTTTGCAACGAAGCCGGCGATTGCGAATTGACCTTGGAGATCGATCAGAAGCATTTGGGCTTGCTAAAGGGTATCGAAACCTCGAGCCCGTTGGAAATGGCCTAATGCGTAACCGCGAATCGGATAAATTTGGCGCGCCGGTCTGACTTAGTTGTCCCGGTCGGAGTGATTTACGATAGAATGCCGCGTTCTTTGGCCTGTCGATACTGGTTTTTTTGAGTGGGATCGATCGGGTGAAATTGGTTCGGTGGTACGCGGTTTTTTAAGTTCTCAAATCCAATTTTTGGAGCATTTAGTATGTCTTGGAATGAGCCCGGCGGTGATAAAAAAGACCCCTGGAGTGGTCGCAACGACCAAAATAGTCCTCCCGATCTGGACGAGGTCGTGCGCAACTTGCAGGAAAAGCTGGGAGCTCTGTTTGGCGGCGGATCCAACGGGGGCGGTAACCGCACCTCGGGCTCATCAATGCGCGGTGCGGGTTGGGTTGCCGGCGGTGCATTGGTATTGTGGAGCTTGAGCGGGTTTTATACGGTTGACGAAGGGACTCGCGGCGTCGTTACGCGGTTCGGCGCCTATGTCGGCACGTCGCAACCCGGTCTGAATTGGCACGTGCCGGCGCCGATCGAGCAAGTACAAGTCATCAATGTCGAGCAACAACGCTTTATCGAAGTCGGTTATCGTTCGGGCGGCGGTCAGGCGATGGGCTCGGTACCCAAGGAAGCGATGATGCTGACCAAGGATGAAAACATCGTCGATGTCCGTCTGGCAGTGCAATATCAGGTCAAGGACGCCAAGGATTATGCCTTCAACGTATTGGACCCGGCTTCGACTCTGAAGCAAGTCACCGAAAGCGTGCAACGCGGTGTGATCGGCCGTAGCGACATGGATTTCGTATTGACCGAAGGCCGTAGCGAAATCGTTCAAGAGATCAAGAGCGAGATTCAATCGGTGATGGATGCCTACCGCACAGGCATTTTGATCACTAGTGTCAATTTGCAGGACGCTCAGCCGCCCGAGCAAGTGCAGGGAGCTTTCGAAGACGCCATTAAGGCGCGCGAAGACAAACAGCGTTTGATCAACGAAGCCGAAGCTTATGCCAACGACGTGGTACCCAAGGCCCGCGGTGCTGCGTCTCGTATCGTGCAGGAATCCGAGGGCTATAAGGAAAAAGTCATTGCCAAGGCCAATGGCGATGTCAGTCGCTTCTCGCAACTGCTAACCGAGTACAAAAAGGCGCCTGGAGTGACCAAGCAGCGGATGTATATCGAAACGATGGAACAAGTCCTGGGGCGCGCCAGTAACGTGTTGGTGGACGTCAAGGATGGCGGTAACGTCATGTACTTGCCGCTGGATAAACTGGGCGTCGGTCGCACGGAAGCGGCGCCGGATTCGGTTACGAATCATGAGCCGGTTGCCCCTCAGCCGACCTTGCCGACAGTCAAAGAATCGAAAACCGATGTGCGGATTAACAGCCGCGAACGCGATGTGAGAGGACGTTACGATGGGAAATAAGATTTTAGTCGCGGTCGGCGCGCTGATTGTTGTGTTGTCGCTGTCGGTGTTCACGGTCGCCGAAACCGAGCGGGTGATTAAATTCCAGCTTGGCGAGATCGTCGGCGCCGATTTTCAACCGGGTTTGCATTTCAAGCTGCCGTTCATCAATAACGTCAAGAAATTCGATGCGCGCATCCTGACGATGGATTCCACGCCGGAACGATTTTTGACCGCCGAAAAGAAAAACGTCATTGTCGATTCCTTCGTCAAATGGCGCATTGGCGATGTCAAAACCTTTTATACCACGGTGGCCGGCGATGTGAATCAGGCCAACATCCGGCTAGATCAAATCATCAAGGATTCGTTTCGTAGCGAGTTCAGCAAACGCGACATCAGGCAGTTGGTATCCAGCGATCGGAGCGCGATCCGCGAAGCGCTGATCACCAATGTTTCGCCCCACGCCGCCAAATTGGGCATCAATATTGTCGACGTGCAAGTGAAACGGATCGATCTGCCCAACGAAGTGAGTTCGTCGGTCTATCAACGGATGGAAGCCGAACGTGCCAGGGTCGCACGCGAATTCCGCTCGCAAGGCTCCGAAGCCGCCGAGCGTATTCGCGCCGACGCGGACAAGCAACGCGAGATCATTCTGGCCAACGCCTACCGCGACTCCGAGATATTGCGCGGCGAGGGCGACGCCAGAGCCGCCGAAACCTTTGCCAAGGCTTACGGCGAAGACAGCGAGTTTTTCGCGTTTTACCGTAGCTTGATTGCTTACAAGGAAAGCTTGGGCAAACCGGGCAACGTAATGGTGTTGGAACCGAGTTCGGATTTCTTCAAATACTTCAAAACTCAAAAATAGTGGCCGCCGAGTTCGGCAAGACCATAACGCCCCGCTCTGCGGGGCGTTTGCTGTAACTGGAATAGACGACATGCAAAACAAAGACACCTGGCTGCTGCCCGAGGGCATCGGCGAAGTATTGCCGGAGCGGGCCGAGCATCTGGAGAGGCTGAGAGCCAAGTTGCTCGAGACCTTCGCCGCGTGGGGGTATCGCTTGGTGATCCCGCCGTTCGTGGATTTTCTCCGCTCCTTGCTCACCGGTTCGGCCCACGATCTGGAGTCGCAGACCTTTAAGCTGACGGATCCGCTTAGCGGCGAGACGCTCGGAGTAAGGGCCGATATGACGCCCCAGGTCGCCCGAATTGACGCTCACCATTTGCAACATCCGTGGCCGAACCGGCTGTGCTACGCCGGTACCGTATTGCATGCGGTGGGCGATCCGCTCGAAAAGAGCCGCAGCCCGATGCAAATTGGCGCGGAATTGTACGGCCACTCCGGACTCGAGAGCGACTACGAAGCCATACAGTTGATGTTGGAGATGTTGGCGATCAGCGGCATCCAAAACGTGCATTTGGATTTGGGCCACGTTTCGATATACCGGGGCTTGGTCGAACTGGCCGGCTTGAATGTGGCGCAAGAAGCCGAGTTGTTCGACGTATTGCAACGCAAGGCTGGCGCGGAGTTGGTCGAATTGGTCGAACGCTTTCCGGTCGGCGACGGATTTAAAACCATTTTTAACGCGCTGCCTAAACTGAACGGTGGTCAGGATGTGCTCGATCAAGCCGCGAAATTGCTGGCCGGTATCGACGCCAACGGCATTTTGGCGGCGGCACTGGCCGATTTGCGCGGGATTGCCGACCGGTTGCGTCGCGATTACTCAGCCCTGTCGCTCAGTTTCGATTTGGCCGAACTGCGCGGCTACCATTACCATACCGGCATCGTATTCGCCGCTTTCGTGCCGTCGTTGGGACGAGAAATTGCTCGCGGCGGACGCTACGACAACGTCGGTCAAGTGTTCGGCCGGGCGCGGGCGGCGACCGGTTTTAGTGCCGATTTGAAGGTACTGGCGACGTTTTACGACGTCAGCGCCGATGCGCCGGTGCGGACAGTCTTCGCGCCCTATTGCGAGGATGCCGATCTGCGCGAGACCGTTCGCGATTTGCGGGCATCCGGCGTTCAGGTAATTCAGCAATTGCCGGGTCAGCAGGGCGCCGCCGAAGACATGGGTTGCAACGCGATTTTAGAAAAGCAGGCTCAGCGCTGGGTCGTTAAATCATTGGCTTAAGGTTAGAAAAAGTTATGGGAAAAAATGTTGTTGTCATCGGTACGCAGTGGGGCGATGAAGGTAAGGGTAAACTGGTCGATCTGTTGACCGAGCAGGCCGCCGCCGTCGTTCGGTTTCAGGGCGGACATAACGCCGGCCACACCTTGGTGATCAACGGCGAAAAAACCGTGCTGCATCTGATCCCGTCGGGCGTGTTGCGGGAAGGCGTGCAGTGTTTGATCGGCAATGGTGTCGTGCTCAGCATGGAAGCCTTGCTAAAGGAAATCGAAATTCTGGAAAAGTCCGGGATCCCGGTGAAGAACCGGCTGCAAATCAGCGAGGCCTGCGCATTGATTTTGCCTATCCATGTGGCAATCGACCAAGCTCGCGAAAAGGCCAGGGGCGATAAAGCCATCGGCACCACCGGTCGCGGCATCGGCCCGGCTTACGAAGATAAGGTGGCGCGGCGCGGTCTGCGGGCCGGCGATTTACGCAATAGCGATGAATTCGCCGCGCGTCTGAAGGAACTGGTGGATTTCCATAATTTCATGCTGGTTCAATATTACGGTGCCGAGCCGGTCGATTATGACACGCTGTTGGCGGACACCCTAAGTCTGGGTGAAGTGATCAAGCCGATGCTGACTGATGTCGGCGAGGCGCTCTACGCCCACCAAGCCCAAGGCCACAACGTATTGTTCGAAGGCGCGCAGGGCGCATTGTTGGACATCGACCACGGTACTTATCCCTACGTCACGTCCTCCAACACCACCGCCGGCGGCGCGGCCACCGGCAGCGGCGTCGGTCCATTGGCGCTGGATTATGTGTTGGGGATCACCAAGGCCTACTCTACCCGGGTCGGCAACGGCCCGTTTCCGACCGAATTGTTGGATAGCTACGGCGAGCACTTGGGCGTCAAAGGCCACGAATTCGGCGCGACCACCGGCCGCAAGCGTCGTTGCGGTTGGTTCGACGCGGTGTCGATGCGCAAATCCGCGCAATTGAACAGTCTGACCGGCATTTGTTTGACCAAATTGGACGTGCTGGACGGCCTGGACAAAATCGGTATCTGTACCGCATACAAAATCGACGGCGTCGTCACCGACACCGCGCCGCTCGGTGCCGATCAATACGCGGTCTGCGAGGCGGTGGTCGAAGAAATGCCGGGTTGGAGCGGTAGTACCGCCGGCATTACCGAATACGAGCAATTGCCGGCCAACGCCAAAGCGTATATCGCTCGCATCGAAGAACTGGTCGGCGTAAAAGTGACCATTCTGTCCACCGGTCCCGACCGTAACGAAACCATCGTACTGGAACACCCGTTCGAGGCTTGAAACGCCTTAGCTAGCCCTTGTCAGCATCAAGCAATTCAACGGCCGTCGAGGGCGGGCGCGAAGAAAAATAACTCGTAACTATTCAGCGCGAAGTAAAAACGCCCTCTCCCGACGGAACGGGGGGGGGGAACACCTTGATGTCAGCTATGCCGTTCGCTGAGCGGAGCCGAAGCGAAATCGCTGGCTTCGGCTCCGCTCAGCCACCGGTTAACATTGACTGTAACCCTAAAAAGGGCAGTTGGCGTGTATTGCGGGCCGTTCGTGCTGAGCCCTTCGGCTGCGCTCAGGAGAGCCCTGTCGAAGCATGGACGGCTCGCAATACACTCGCCAAACGGGTGAATGAAAAATCCCGCGCGCCCTTCGACAAGCTCAGGACGAACGGGATTTTTCATCGCCAAACTGCTCTTTTTAGGGTAACCGCTTAACTTGACGCCATTGGTAACCACCTTCCCCCCAAACGGCCTCTGAATAGTTACACTAACTCTTATACGAACCATTCAGTCGTAATCGGCGCCTCGACTTACGACTTTCCATCATGCCGAACTGAAGTAATATCTCGCTGCCATTCAAGGTCTTTTTTAATTCTACTTTGTTAGATTTAAACAACGCTGTCATGCCCGCCGGGAAGCGGGCATCCAGTGCCATGGATGGCAAGCGTCGATCCGTCCGTGGGGTCTGGATTTCGGCGATCCCTGCCGAAATGACGAGCACTACCGAAAATCTGACAAAGTAGAATTAAGACATCGGCATTGAATACATTCTTCATACTTGAATATTCGCTGCCATTTTCAGCTCTATTCCCATAAAGCTATGGCGCGCAGTTCACCACCAATTCGTCGCTAAACTGCCCAACTTCATTGTCGCCCAGTAGATGAACGGCAGTATAGCGGCGCAACTCCGGTTTGCCGGCCACCAGCAAGGGACGATTATCGATATACGGCGAGACTATGCTGCGCGCCAACAGTACTAATCCGTCGTCGTTTTCGCGTTGACTATAGATATTGATGCCGTCGCTTTTGTATTTGTTAAATTTCAATTGCACGATACCGCCGGTTTGGTCGATAGCCGTCAAGATGGGTTTATAACTGGCCGGATCGATATGGGTTTCCGGACCGACAATACCTAACAGCGCTCCCATGGCGTCCTTGTAATTGGGATTCGCCTTGGCGCGGCGCGCATAACCGCGAGTATGGCTTGCAATATCGTTGATTACATTCGATTTTTCGACGACCGCACTATGAGCCGCCGCCGCAGCCGCGCTTGCGGCCGATATGGTTTGATGCAAGCGTTCGTTATCGGCATGGATGGCAGACAAATCCTCATCGGTAAACCCCAAAATATCTTTAAGGGTGGCGATATTGGCGTTAAAGCGATCGTGCCAAATTTGCAGATCGTTGTCGGAATGCGGAAAGTAATCGGATTTTGGCATGGCAAACTCTCCCGTGGGATAAGGTTTGGAGATTGGTGTAAAAGAAGCGCGGCAATCGTCAAATTGCCTAACACGAATGATAAGTCTATGGAGAAAATCGGATTCTGCAAGGCCTGCGGACTGCGGCTAAATGTCTCATGCACAGTAGAAAACAAGTTAGGCGAACCTGCATGGAAATCAGGTAAAGCAATCCACCTAAAAGTTGATACCTTTGAATATATTCCGCGTGTATGACACGCCGCCGCTTACGGCGCTGTCGGCAATAGCGGGATTCCCCGATGCGAAATCGCCGTTTACAGCCGATTTTTATACGCCAAATCCGGCGCAATAAATGCCGCTGGCTGCTTTGGGAACCTTCCCGAAGTCGCCAGCGGCATTTAATTTGACGCTGGGAAAGCCCCAAAACGGATTGGTAACCTTCCCGAGAACTTTGGGAGGGTTACCAAGAACTCCGGGGAGACTCCCGAAAGTGCGGGAGACATCCCCGAAGGCGTTATGAATGTTCCCGGCGGCGTAATTCGTGCCTAATTTGCCGTCGGGAACGTCGAAAAAGTCATTGGACTGGGTAAAGGTTGGAGGGTGTCCGAGAGTGAAATCACCTTTCGGCGAAAAACCTTGTCAAGCTTTATTTTTGAATGGACTGAATAAATACAAAAATTATTGAGGAGTTGTTCGGTTGCGCGGCTGCTCAGATTTGATGCTTTGAAAATTTTGCACTATTCTGTTCCGCTTTGACATATCTTGGCCACTTCGATGTCTAAAAGTACCAGCGAGGGTGAGATCCTTACCATTAAACAGGTTGCCGAATACCTGCAGGTTACGGAACGAACGATTTATAGGCTTGCAGCAGCCAAGAAAATTCCCGCTTTTAAAGTTGGGGGAACATGGCGATTTTCGCGTTCAGCAATCGATGCTTGGATCAAACAACAAACTATAGAAGGTCACGATGCCGAGCACGATGACTGAGGTCACCATTAATAAAATGCACCACGAGGAGCATATTCAATGTTGGTAAAGATTTTGCCAGGGCTCGATTATTCCAAAACCCTGTATTCTCGTTTAGAGATGTTACTTTATACAATTAAAGAGCAAGAATTGCGTGACTGAACTACGCCAAGCGCTTCTCACCCAACTAGGTTTTCGTTTCGGTATTAACGGACCTCATGCGGCAAGAACCATGATGCTGGATGACCTGCGCGTGCTGATGACTAACACACAGCCGCAAGCAACACGCGCGGACTACATAGCCGCAGTTTTAGATAGCAATGTTCTTGGCAAGCCTACCCGCAAGTCTCGCGAACTGGCCTTACGGCACATGGCGACTCTTTATGCATTGGAACCTCTTAACCCTATTTTCCGCGCACTGCGTCGGCTTTGGTCTCTTAACGAAGCTGCCCAACCCATGTTAGCCCTTTCTGTTGCTTTGGCCCGGGATCCTCTTCTACGAAGCACTCAAGCGTTCGTGTTGGCCCAGCCCGAAGGCACTCCCATGCCGCGAAATAACTTGGAGAACTTCCTTAACACATCCTACCCAGAGCGTTTCAGTCCGGCTTCGTTGAAATCCTTCGCACAAAACGTCGCGGGCACTTGGACGGCGGCTGGCCTTTTGCAGGGTCGAGTACGTAAGTTTCGTTCATTACCTCAGATTCACCCAGAGTCTATTGCAATGCTCTTATTCCTCAGTTTCTTGGAAGGTCGTACTGGACAAAGACTTTTCTCCTCCGAGTGGCTGAGTTTGTTTAGTGTTTCTCAGGACGAATTGGAATCACTTACCAGCACGGCATCGCATCGCGGCTTGCTGGTTTTTATGAACGCCGGTGGCGTCAAAGAGTTGCGATTTCCCAGCTACCTAAGGCCCGAAGAAGAACAAATTCGTCAGGAGGTCTCACATGTCGTCTAAAGTAACCAAACTGGTTTCTGCCTATCGCCAACACCTCACGGTGCCATGGCAGGCTGGTCTTGCTGCCATCCAGCGGGTTATTTTTGCAGTTTACGACAAAGCCGACGAATTGCGCCTCCGCGCAAACGTTGAAGAGTTTGCGTTAGTTACTCAGCAGGCAGACAAACAATGGCTGCTACTCGATGTGACCAATGCATTTCCGGAATGGATGGCTGCTCAAGAGTATCGCGATGCCTACTTCGATTCCCCCGAGGATTTAGCTGGCTATCAAACGGGCGAATTGACCGAATTCGTTGCCGATCTCAACAACAAGCTGAAAGCCAGAATTACTGCTGATGCCGGACCAGACACCGTCGTAGCTTTGCTAGGTGTCGGTACACTCTTTGGTCTGGCACGAGTGTCGTCGGTGGTCGAGGGCATCAAAGAAGCCGTGCAAGGCCGCTTGCTGGTGTTCTTCCCTGGCGAACATCACCCCGAAAACCACAGCTACCGCCTGTTAGATGCGCGCGATGGCTGGAACTACCTCGCCGTGCCATTAATGGCTCAGGACTAAATTAACGCAACCGAAAATCAGGCAATAAAGACTATGCAGAACAGGGACATCTACGTCAAACCACCAAAGGAAAACCGTCTAGTTAACAATGGCGTGGCCGAAGTATCTGAAGACCACTCTGATGCGGCACAAGCCATCCTCCGCCACGAACTGGAGACTTTCGTCTGTGACGGCCAATACGAAAAGGGGCTGGAGACTATCCTCGACAAGTTTCTATTGAACCTTGATGCCGGCACCGAACAGCCTGGTGTCTGGATTTCCGGATTCTACGGCAGTGGTAAGTCGCATCTGGCCAAGATGCTGCGCACGCTATGGACCGACTATCAATTTGCCGACGGTGCCACCGCGCGTAGTTTAGCCAAATTGCCTACCGGCGTGTTTGAACACCTTAAGGAACTCAGCACTCAAGGTAAGCGTTATGGCACCCTGCATGCTGCCGCGGGTAAGCTGGGCGCCGGAGCTGGAGATAAAGTACGCTTGGCTTTGCTGGGCATAGTGTTTAAGTCCAAGGGGCTACCTGAGCAGTATAACCAAGCGCAATTGGTCCTGTGGCTGAAACGCGAAGACATCCTGAACCAGGTCGAATCTGAGCTCAGCGAAGCCGGGCGTTCCTTGGCCCAAGAACTGCCGCACATGTATGTGTCTAGCCATCTGGCCAAGGCGCTGTTAAAGATCAGGCCAGACCTCGCGCACACCGAGGCTGATGCCCGCAAGTTGCTGAAAGAGCAGTTTCCGCAAGTCACTGACATCACCAGCGAACAGATGACTTCGACTATCGAAACGGCACTTGCCGAAGACGGCAGGTTTCCGCTGACGCTCGTTGTATTAGACGAAGTACAGCAATACATCGGTACCGATGCAGAGAAGGCCTTCCAGGTTCAGGAAGTCACCGAAACACTTAGCAAGCACTTTAATGGCAAGTTGCTTTTCGTCGGTACCGGTCAATCAGCACTATCCGGCATGCCTAACCTGCAGCGCCTGATGGGCCGTTTTCCAGTGCAGGTCATGCTGGGCGACTGGGACGTCGAGAACGTCACCCGTCAAATCATCTTGGCCAAGAAGCCATCGGCTCAACTGGAAGTGGAACAAGTATGGCGGGACAACCTGGGCGAAATCTCGCGCCATCTGCGCGGCACCAAGCTCGAGCACGTCACTGACGATGAAGACGTACTCACCTCGGACTACCCTTTGTTACCGGTACGACGCCGTTTCTGGGAGCGTGTGCTTAGGACCATCGACACCACTGGCACGGTTTCACAGCTGCGTAGCCAATTGCGGGTCGTGCATGAAGCGGTATTGGCCACGGCGGAAGCCCCCCTGGGCCACGTAGTCTCTGGCGATTTTCTTTACGATCAGATTGCGGCGAACTTGGTCTCAACCGCTCAACTACCCAAGGAAGTATTTGAGAACGTCCAGCGCTTTGCCGCTGGCGATGACAGTGCCCAACTCAAGGCCAAGCTACTCAAACTCATTTACCTCATCAACAAGCTGCCAGCCGATGCCGCGATGGATATTGGCCTCAAGGCCACCGAGGAAGCGCTGGCTGACCTGTTGGTGACCGATCTGTCAGCTGGCTCCTCCGAATTGCGTAAAAAGTTGCCCGATTTGCTCGACGAGTTACAGAACAAAGACCGCCTCGTGATGGCCCTTGCAGGCAGCAGCGGCACCGAGTATCGCCTCCAGACGCGTGAGTCCAGTGCTTGGTACGACGAATTCCGGGCGCAAGAGGCCGAACTCAAGGCTGCCCCTCAGCGAGTAGAGCAAAAACGTGCCGACTTGCTCAAGTCTCGTTTCGGTGAGGTGTTAAAAAAGGTCCGCGTCGTACAAGGCAAGGACAATGTCGAACGCCGTTTAACGCCCACCTATGACGACAATCTGCCAAAGGACAACGATAAGAACCTTTACCTGTGGATTCAGGATGGCTGGCAGACCGAAGAGAAATCGGTCATCGCTGAAGCTAAGGCCAAGAGTACCGATAACCCCACACTCTTCGTGTTCTTGCCAGCCCAGCACAAAACTGAGCTGACTAACGCCATCGTGGCGCTGGAAGCGGCACGCACCACACTGCAAAAGAAGGGCAGTCCTTCTACCGAAGAAGGCCGCGACGCTCAGCGTTCTATGGAAAGCCGGCAACGCACTGCTGAGAAGGAATTGGTCGAACTGCTCGACCAACTCTTCGCCGGTGTGCGGGTATTCCAGGCCGGTGGACAGGAAGCAGTCGATGGCAACGACCTGGCCGATCGCATCAACCGCGCAGCAAAGTCGTCCGCCATTCGTTTGTACCACCAGTTCGATGCGGCCGATCACGACCACTGGAGTAAGGTACTCGACGAAGCGCGCAAGGGCAACCTGGAAGCAATGAAAGCCGTGGGGCATACCCAGGAGGCCGACAAACATCCCGTTTGCCAGAAGTTGCTGGCTTTCATTGGCCCCGGCAAGAAGGGTGCTGAGATTCGGGAGCAGTTCGAGGCGCCGCCGTTCGGCTGGCCAAGAGATGCTATTCAGGGCGCGGTGTGCGCACTCTGGGCAAGTAGTCATATCAAGGCTCAGGATGCGACTTGCAAGGCAATTGAAGTGAAGGCCTTTGATGGCAACAAATTCACGCAATGGAGTTTCCAGCGCGAAAGCATCTCCATCACACCACCTCAGTTCATCAAGATTCGCTCGCTGTTCAGTGCTGTTGGCGTGCCTTGCCAACCCAAAGAAGAACTGATCAAGGTGCCAGCACTGCTCGCCAAGTTGCGGGAGCAGGCCGCCAAGGCCGGCGGCCAAACTCCGGCACCAGAGGCCCCGAAGCTGACAGTCATTGAAGCCATCGAGGCCCAAACCGGCAACGCCCAACTGTTGGAGTTGTTCAATCGCTGCGACGAATTGGTCGGTCTTTCCAAGGCCTGGATCAAAACAGCCGACGACATCGCCAAACGCTTGCCTGCGTGGCGCAAACTCAATGAACTGCTCAGGCACGCGAAGGCGCTAGGCCCCTATGCTGCGCTGAAGGCCGAGGTAGATGCCATCGAAGCGCAGCGCAGCCTGCTGGCCGACCCAGATCCGGTTCGGCCTTTGTTGGACAAGACGGTTGACTTATTGCGCCAGGCACTGAACGCCAAACTGGCTGCCTTCCAGCAAACTTTCGATCAACAGCAAGCGCTACTCCAAGCTGATGCCGATTGGAACAAGTTAACTGAACCACAACAAGCTGAACTCATCGCCAAGCACAACCTAAAGAGTTCAGGAGCGTTGGAGATCGGCACACCCGAGCAGTTGCAGGACGCCCTAGACGACTGCGACCTGGATCATTGGGTGTCCAAAACCCAAGCACTACCCAACCGCTTCGAGGCTGCCAGACATGCGGCTATCCAGTTGCTCAAACCCAATGTGGTTCATGTAGCACTGCCTAAACGCACCCTAAACGATGAAGCCGAACTCAAGGCTTGGCTGTTGGAAGTTGAAGCTTTACTGAATGACAAATTAAAACAGGGACCGATAGCGTTATGAGTGCCATGAATAATCAACCACTCGCCAAACCCCTACGCACCCAGCTGGAAAATACCGTCAAAGCCGCCCGCGAGATCGCTGAGAAAGCTGCTCACGGGGCCTTGACACGGATTGGTGTCGGTGACCCCAAGGCCCCCGACTACCTTTCAGACGAACTCAAGGCTTTGCGCCGCCGGCTGCGTGCTCATGGCCGCGCTTTAGGAGACACAAAGGCGAAGGACGATACCCAGGGTCTGCAGCACCTGGTCTGGGAAGTAGCCTACGAGCACTGGCACCGCATGCTGTTTGCCCGCTTCCTGGCTGAGAATGGTCTGCTGTTGTGGGAACCGGGTGCTGCCGTCTCGCTGGACGACTGTGAGGCCCTAGTGCAAGAAACCGACCCGTTGATGAACCTGGGTGCCAAGACCCAGTGGGAGCTCGCCGGCAAGCTGGCCGCCCGCATGTTGCCGCAGGTATTCAAGCCGCAGAGCCCTGTGTTCGAGGTGGCCTTCGCGCCCGAGCACCAGCGCGAGTTGGAGCGTCTGCTGGCCGGCTTGCCGCTCGAGGTGTTCAAGGCCAGCGACAGCCTTGGCTGGGTTTACCAGTTCTGGCAGGCTAAGCGCAAGGACGAAGTCAACGCCTCGGAAGTGAAGATTGGTGCAGATGAGTTACCCGCCGTCACCCAGCTCTTCACCGAGCCGTACATGGTGGACTTCCTGCTCCACAACTCGCTGGGCGCCTGGTGGGTGACGCGCCACCCCGGCCAGACCTGCCCCGTGCCGCTGACCTACCTGCGCACCATCGACTCCCCTCTCCCCGAGGGAGAGGGGGCGGGGGTGAGGGCTATCCCCGCCGCCGGTAAGTTCGAAGGCTGGCCCGACCGGCTGGAAGACTTCAAACTGCTCGACCCCTGCTGCGGCTCGGGCCACTTCCTGGTAGCGGCCTTCCTGCTGCTTGTGCCGATGCGCATGGCTACCGAGGGCCTGAGCGCGATGGATGCGGTGGATGCCGTGCTGGCCGACAACCTACACGGGCTAGAGCTGGACACCCGCTGCGTGGAAATCGCTGTTTTCGCGCTGGCGCTCGCGGCTTGGCGCTTCCCGGACGAGAACGGCGACCCGCTGGGTGTACGGTCCGACATGCCCGCACCGCAAATTGCCTGTTGCGGATTGAAGGTGGCGGCCAAGCCTGAGGACTGGATGGCCTTAGTGCCGGACGACTGGTCCAACGCCGCCTTCGTACGGCAGGAACTGCAACTGCTGCACGCCAGCTTTGCCCAGGCGCCGCTGCTGGGCAGCCTGTTGGACCCTGCGCGCGCCCTGAAGAACGACTTAGCCACATCAAGTTTTGACACGCTGCGCGACCTGCTGGAGCGCGCCTTGTCCACCGAGCAACCGGCTACGGTATGGGGGCAGGCTAGCGAATTGCAGGACGACAGCTGGGACTTGGCTCTAACCGCCAAGGGCTTGCTGGATGCGGCCAAGCTGCTAGATGGACGCTATCACCTGGTGGTGACGAATGTGCCATATCTGGCGCGCAGCAAGCAGGACGAGGTGCTCAAGGACTACTGTGCTGCCCACTACTCCGAAGCCAAAAACGACTTGGCCAACGTATTTCTGGAACGCTGCCTGGAATTGGCCCGAAAGCCGAAGGGCACTCAAGGCGCGGGAGTGGTGCAAATCGTGATGCCGCAGAACTGGCTTTTCCTAACCACCTATAAGAAGCAACGTGAATCGCTATTGTCACGCATCCGCTTTAGTTTTGTCGCTCTGCTTGGTCCGAAGGGGTTCCAAACTCCTATGTGGGACTTTAATGTTCAGTTGCTAACTGTCACTCGCCACTCTCACCCTGCTGCTGAGGGATTTCAAATCCGGGGGATTGATGCCAGCGCACCCAAGACGGTGCAGGAGAAATCTGAGCACATAAAGTCAGGACCACTTTTGTCGGTGAGCCAAGCCAGGCAAATCCGCAATCCAGATGCTGTAGTGGCATTGAATTCTCTGGATAGTGAAGGGCTCTTGTCTTCGCACGTCGCCTATTCGAATGGGATTCAAGCG
This sequence comes from Methylomonas sp. LWB, assembly GCF_001856095.1. NCBI lineage: Bacteria > Pseudomonadati > Pseudomonadota > Gammaproteobacteria > Methylococcales > Methylococcaceae > Methylomonas > Methylomonas sp. LWB. The sequence continues at coordinate 208,474 of NZ_MKMC01000045.1, read as the reverse complement.
GGCGACTCGTCACGGTTCACCGCTCAATTCTGGGAGGTGCTCGATAGCCAAATTTGGTCGTACATGCAGACTCCAGTGTCTGCTAGCACTGAATTTGACGGGCTTGACTCAGTATTTCGCTGGGAAAGCGGTAACGGCGCCTACTGGAAATATGTGACTGAACGCCTTGGCGATGGCGGTCAGAAAGCATGGGTTCGTGGTACTGAGCACTTGAGGAAGAGCGGCGTGGCGATTAGTGCCACCGGAAAAATTAACACCTGCCTATATTCAGGAGAACTGTGGAATGACAGCCTTCTTGTGTTGGTTCCTGACTCAGAAGAAAAGCTCGAAGCCATTTTCGCCTTTTGCAGAAGCAATGAATTCGAAGAGCTTGTCCGAAAGGTGGACCAAAAGCTGAACGTCCGAAGTGCAGTTACAAAGGTCCCCTTTGACCTCGTTCGCTGGCAACAGGCTGCGGCGGAGCGGTATCCCAACGGCCTGCCCCATCCCTACTCCGACGACTCGACTCAATGGTTATTTCACGGCCACCCGCTGCCCGCTTCCGACCCACTGCAAGTAGCCGTCGCCCGCCTTGCCTGCTACCGCTGGCCAGCCGAGACCGATGCATCAATGGAACTGGCTGATGAGGCCCGTACCTGGATTGCCCACTGCGACAAGCTGGCCGAACACACCGACGACGATGGCATCGTCTGCCTGCCATCGGTGCGCGGTGAGCCGGCTGCGCACGACCGTCTACTCAAGCTGCTGATTGCTGCTTGGGAGACCGTGCAGCCCGGTAGCTGGAAGCCCGCCGTACTCGACAAGCTGTTGGCCGATGCCGACTGCGCCGGCAAGGGACTAGACGTCTGGCTGCGCGACAAGTTCTTCGAACAGCACGCCAAGCGCTTTCACCACCGCCCCTTCATCTGGCATGTGTGGGACGGCCAGAAAGACGGCTTTGCCGCGCTGGTGAACTACCACAAGCTCGACGCCAAGAACCTGGAGCGCCTCATCCACACCTACCTGGGCGACTGGATTCGCCAGCAGGAGACCGGTGTGCGCGATGGTATCGACGGCGCCCAAACCCGCTTGGCAGCCGCCCAGGACCTGAAACGCCGCCTGGAACTCATCCTGGAAGGCGAGCCACCCTACGACATCTTTGTACGCTGGAAGGCTCTGGCCGAGCAACCTATCGGCTGGAATCCCGACCTCAACGACGGTGTGCGCCTAAATATCCGCCCCTTCATGACCGCCGAGGTCCTGCGCCACAACAAGAAGCCCAAGCTCAACATCACTTGGGACAAGGACCGCGGCAAGGATGTGGAAAGCGCGCCGTGGTTCAAGAAGTTTGGCGGTGACCGCATCAATGACCACCACCTGACGGTGGCCGAGAAGAAGGCAGCAAGGGAGGTTTCATAATGCTAAGACATCTGCAATTAAGAAATGTTGGGCCAGCATCCGAACTAGAACTTGAGTTGGCACCACGACTCAATCTCGTGACGGGTGATAACGGCTTGGGGAAAAGTTTTTTACTGGACATTGCCTGGTGGGCGATGACGCGCCGCTGGCCGGGCGAGGTCAACCCACGCCTTACAGCAGGACGTTGCGCGTTACCCGCCAAAGAAGGGCCAGCAACCATTGGATTCTCTTTCACCAGTAAAGTGAAGACTGAGGATTACGCCAGCGAGTACCGCCCTCGCGAACAAGCGTGGACTGGCAGGCCTGGTCGCCCAGCAAATCCGGGGTTGGTCTTCTATGCCATGTCGGACGGGAGTTTTGCAGTTTGGGACCCTGCACGCAATTATTGGCGGACCCAGAACGACGTGGATGTGCAAGACCGGGTGCCTGCTTATGTCTTCAATCCTTCCGAAGTGTGGGATGGTTTGGAAGACAGCGATGGCAAGCGCCTCTGTTTGGGCTTAGTGATGGATTGGGCCGGTTGGCAGAAGGAAAAAAGTGCTGCGTATATAACACTGAACAGCGTTCTTGCAGCCCTTTCGCCCTCTGATAGAGAACAACTGGTCCCCGGCGAGCTTACGCGGATCAGTCTGGATGACGCCAGAGATATTCCGACACTTCGTATGCCGTATGGCCAGGATGTGCCTGTGCTGCATGCATCGGCCGGTATTCGCAGAATCCTTTCCTTAGCTTATGTCCTTGTTTGGGCCTGGGAAGAGCATTGCAAGGCGGCTAAATTTCTCAAAGAAGAGCCGACTCGGCAACTGGTGTTGCTAATTGATGAAGTCGAATCTCACCTGCATCCGCAATGGCAACGCAAAATCATCCCGGCATTGCTGGCTGTCGCCAAAACCCTCGTAAAACAAAAGAATGCGGAATTGCAACTGATTGCCGCAACCCATTCGCCGCTGGTCATGGCCTCGGCGGAACCTTCGTTTGATTCTGAATTGGACGCTTGGTTTGATCTGGATTTGGAACGCAAGCGTGTAGTTTTGAGGCGGCGATCGTTCGAAAAGCGTGGCGATGCCGAAGGCTGGCTGATGAGTGAAGCCTTCGATTTACCCAGCGGACGCCCCATCGAATACGAAGCATTGGTCAAAAAAGCCGCGGCATTACTCGAAACGAACGACCCAGACCTGAAGAAGATCAAGACCATGCATGAGCGACTCGTTGAAGCATTGAGCCCTACCGATGACTTTTTGTTTAATTGGCGCTATGTCTGCAAGAGAAAGGGGTGGTTGGAATGATGACTGTCACTTTGCAGGCGGAGCCTGCGGACTTTGATGCGAAGGTAAGACAACCGGGATTGGATTGGCTAGCTACGCAGGGCATCGCCACGAACGGGCCTTTGCCAAAGAAAGTAAAGATTCCCGCCTATTGGAGCCATTCCAATAAATCGCTGTGGGAGGCTTATGATGGTGTCTGCGCTTATTTAGCGATCTATTTCGAGTGGGTAACGGGTGCTAGTTCGACTGATCATTTTGTAGCCAAATCCAGGGATGCCGGTCAGGCTTATGAGTGGTCAAATTACCGATTGTCTTGCCTCGGGCCCAATCGGAATAAAAACAAGTACGACGATGTGCTGGACCCTATTGGCTTGGCGGCGGACACCTTCGTTTTGAACCTCGTTAGCGGCGAAATTTCAGCTAACCGAAATCTCGATAAACCTGCAGCTGCACTCGCACGCAAAACCATTAAGCGATTGAAACTCGATAGCCCGGAGCATAACCGGATGCGTCAGCGTCATTACAACCAATACTTGCGCCACAAAGACGCTCAAACGCTTAAAGAACTATCACCATTCGTTTGGTATGAGGCTCAGCGCCAGGGGCTATTATGAAGAATAGCAGTCAGTCACTGGGGGATGCGCTCCAAGCTGCAGTGGGCGCTTGTGGGAAAGGCAACTCTCAAACGTCTTCACCGGTTGCTGCCATTTTGTGGCCGGATAAGGAAAGTCAGTGGCAATCCGCCTTGCCGGCCCTACTTGCTTTAATGCCTGGATTATTTGTATTTGGCCCTTACGCCCCCGAGCGACGCAGTGGACCAGCCATTTGGCTTAAGTGTGCGATTGCTGGCCTTCTGCCAGAGGTTCAGTTTGATGGTGTGCCTGTGATCTATCTGCCCGGTGTCAGCCGAGCGGAATTGCGTGCAATTGAAAGCTGTCCGCGCGACCTGCAACCTTTAGCGGAATTGCAATATCGGGGAGTTTTTTGGAGCCAGGCAAGCACCAAAGATTGGACAGTGAGTGCCTTTTTGGCATCGAAAAATGGCGGACTAGGCCTTAATGTCGCTCAGGATAAGGCAACCCAGGAAGCACTGTTGCAGGCATTGCAAGCCGGTGTGCTGTTGGAATGCAACACGGATGATCTCAAAAAACGTGTCATCAATGCCGAATGGCTGCTCAGTTTGCTGCTACCCAATCCCAACCGTGACTTGCTGCTGTGGATGAATGAACCGGAAGCCACGCGCAGCCAATGGGGTGATGTTTTATGGGCTGTATTCGTCAAGCGCTGCAAGTCCGATTTCGGTTTCGACCCTGTCGCCGACGGGCTTCTTGCTGCTGCAGAGCACCTCGCTAAAAGTAAAGGCAAATGGTCGGCCGTAGCCGAGCTGTATCGGGATTCATACACTAGCTTTCCGAATGTGTTTGATTTACTCGCGAAGCTACCAGCACCCCATATTGATTTATTCCCAGATTATGATGAATTGGCGGGGTATCCCCAAGTCAATGAGCAAAGCGAAGCCTCTTTGCGATATGCCTTATCGGCGTGTGCTGCTATGGATGCACCTCAGGCACGTGCCGCCGTGCTTGCGGCCGAAGAGGAGCACGGCTTGCGCCGTACTTGGCTGTGGATAAGAATGGGGCGTTCTCCATTAGTAACCGCACTGGAATATCTGGCCGAGGTAGCCCAGCGTAGCGCTAGCTTACCGATTGGCCAAACACCCATCGAGCTTGCCAATAGTTACGAACTTTCAGGTTGGCAGGTTGATCTGGCAGCGATGCGAGCGCTGGCGAGTGTCCATACTAAGGCGGATCTGGATGCGGTCGGCGGAGCGCTGCGAGCCATGTACCTGCCCTGGATAGAGGAAACGGCTCACAGACTGCAGGAAGCCGCCAAGACTATGGGTGGTCTACCCTCGATTCAGGCAGATAAACTTTCTTCTGGAACGTGTACGGTTTTCGTGGATGGCTTGCGCTACGACGCAGCTACAATGCTTAAGCAGCGACTTTCGGTCTTCGGTGATGTTCATCTCTCGGCACGTTGGACTAGCCTGCCTTCAGTCACTGCATCCGGAAAAGCGTGGTGCTCACCCGTGGCTGAACACATTGCTGGTTCGGTCGAGGATATGGAATTCGAGCCTAGGGTTGCTGCGGACGGCAAACCGCTATCCGGCTACAATTTCCGAAAGCTGTTGGGTGAACACGATATTCAGCCTTTGGACAAACATCAGATAGGTGATCCACAAGGCCAAGCCTGGACCGAGGCCGCTGATTTGGATCATTATGGACATGAGCATGGGATTCGGTTGGCACGTGATCTCGATAACCAACTCAATCTAGTCGTCGAGCGCGTCAGCGAACTTCTCGAGGCGGGCTGGAAGCGTATTCGCATCGTGACAGATCATGGCTGGTTATTGATGCCCGGTGGTTTTCCTAAGTCCGAGCTAGCCAAGCACCAGGTCGAAACACGATGGGGCCGATGTGCAGTTCTGAAGGACAGCGCGCATGGCACCTCACTCACTTTTGGTTGGGACTGGTGCCATGATGTGCAGGTGGCGTATGCGCCTGGCGTCTCTTGTTTTACTGCTGGCGTGGAGTATGCCCACGGGGGCATCAGCCTACAAGAGTGTCTTGTGCCCGTTATACAACTGGACTGTGGCGGAGAAATTGGGTCGACGAACTTGGTTACTATTCAATCGGTAACATGGAAGGGGTTGCGCTGCGCTGTCGTAGTTGAGGGTGCTTCCAATCAGCAGCGAGTCGATATTCGAAGCAAAGCAGCTTTAGCGTCAACCTCTATTGTTTCCAATGTTAAATTGCTGACAACTGATAAGGCGAGCTTAGTCGTGGCAGATGATGAGTTTATGGGTGTGGCAGCCGTCGTTGTGGTCCTAGGTACGGATGATGAAGTGTTGCAAAAGCAAATGACCACAGTAGGAGAATAATCATGCAACTGGATGAATTGGATCGCAAAGCCACAACAGCCTTCGAAGGCTATGTGGTGCGCAAGGACCTAGTCCGTACTTTCAGCCGGCAATTTCCAGTGCCAACCTATGTCGTTGAGTTTTTGCTTGGCCGTTATTGCGCGACAACAGATGAAGCCGAAATTCAGGAAGGTCTTGACATCGTGCAGCGGCAACTTGGCTCTCGAACAGTGAAAGCCGGGGATGAAGAGCTTTTCAAAGCTCGAGCCCGCGAATCGGGTTCCGTCAAAATCATCGATATAATTACAGCTCGTTTGGACGCAAAGACGGATTCATACCTTGCCAGCTTGCCCAGTTTGCGGTTGAACGATGTAAGGCTGTCCCCGGAAATGGTTAAGGATAATGAACGCATGCTGACCGGTGGTTTTTATGCCGAGGTCACTTTGGGTTACGACGCTTCAATTGCTCAAGAAAAGGGAGGCAGACCCTTCGGAGTGGAGGCATTACGCGCTATTCAGCTCTCTAAGCGTGAAGTTTTGGATGTTTTGTCGACAGGTCGAAATCAGTTTACATCCAACGAGTGGCGAGACTTTTTACTGCGGAGTGTGGGTTTTGAGCCCGAGACTCTATCTGATCGCGCTAAGGATGCATTGCTTCTTCGCATGGTGCCCTTCGTTGAGCGTAACTACAACTTAGTGGAACTGGGACCACGCGGGACAGGTAAATCGCATCTTTTCCAACAAATCTCGCCCTATGCACACCTTATATCGGGCGGTAAGGCGACCGTGGCAAGAATGTTTGTTAACAATGCCAGTGGCCAGCGTGGATTAGTTTGCCAATACGACGTGGTCTGTTTTGATGAGGTATCTGGCGTGTCTTTCGATCAGAAAGACGGCGTTAACATTATGAAAGGTTACATGGAGAGCGGAGAGTTTTCTCGAGGTAAGGAAAGCATTCGGGCGGACGGATCAATCGTGCTCGTGGGTAACTTTGACGTTGATGTTGAGCATCAGCAGCGGATTGGTCATTTGTTAGGGCCATTGCCGCCAGAAATGCGCAATGACACAGCCTTCATGGATCGAATTCACTGCTTCCTACCTGGCTGGGATGTGCCAAAGATGAATCCTGGGCTGTTTACCGATCACTTTGGCTTGGTTAGCGATTTCCTATCCGAGTGCTTTACCCAACTACGCAATCAAAGCCGTATATCGACATTACAGGGCCGAGTGTACTGGGGCGGCGCGCTTTCGGGGCGCGATCTCAACGGCGTAAACAAGACTGTTAGCGGGTTGCTCAAACTACTTTATCCTGATTCAGAGACCCCGGTAAGTGACGACGATCTGGAATGGGCTGTGCGTTTGGCTTTAGAAGTGCGTCGACGGGTAAAAGAGCAGCAAAAGCGCATCGGTGCTGCAGAATTTCGGAATACTCACTTTAGCTACACCATGGGCTCCGAAGGCGTCGAAAAATTCGTTAGCACACCGGAACTACAGAGCCAGGGTGGTATCGGTGACGAGCCGCTCGAATGCGGGCAGATTTGGACGCTGAGTCCAGGTGGTCAGGATGAGCACCCAGGCCTGTTTAGACTTGAGGTCAATGAAGGTCCTGGCAATGGTGTGCGGGTGCTCAACAACCCAGTGCCTGCCCCATTCAAGGAGTCAATTCGCTGCGCGGAGCAGAATCTTTATGCGCGAGCTCAGCAATTGGTAGGTGACCGTGACCCGCGCTCACACGAGTTCTCGGTACAACTGCGAGGTTTTGACGCTGCCAAGTCCGGCGCAAAAACGGGTGTAGCGGCACTAATCTCACTGTCCAGCGCACTGCTCAAGAAATCAGTTCGTGGCGGATTAGTTGTGGTAGGAGAAGTGACTCTGGGTGGAACCATCGAGCCTATCCACAACGCAGTGAACTTGGCGGAAATTGCCGTCGAGAAAGGGGCCAAATCTCTACTACTACCCGTGTCGTGTCGTCGTCAATTATTTGACCTGTCTGACGAGATGGCGACCAAGTTGGACATTGAGTTTTACCAGGATGGGCGGGATGCGCTGCTTAAAGCACTGAGTGACTGAGCGGGATCAAGCACTTCCCTCTCAAGCTGGCAGCCAGCCCGCGCGGAACTGATTAGCGATAGTGTAATCGGCGGGATGTTGGCTTCGAAATGAGCGATTACGCAAGCTAATCGCAGCTACCGCCGTCTTGCCAGACTTGAGTTCCTGGTAAACCTGACTCATCGTCAGCCCTTGCTCCTGGATCATCTTCATCACTTGCAGCTTGTACGCCGCATCAAAACTTCGTCTTTCTTGTTTCATTCTGTTCACCGGGTAGATCGACCCTGTTAAGGGTGGATAGGAGTCCATGTCATCAACTTTGCCAACCGCCACCCAGCGCTTTGTAGAGTTCCACCATCGCGCTGATTTGTTTTTGCTTGGTTTCGATCAGTTCTTTCTTGGCTTCCAGCGCGTCGCGCTGGGTCAATAAAACCTCCAAATAATCCGCTCTTGCCGAGATAAATAACTGGTTGGCGACTTCAATCGATTTGACCAACGAGTCCACTTGCTGGCGTTTTAACTGGTAGTTTTTGTCCAGGTTGTCGATATTGGATATTTGATTGGCCACTTCGGCGTAAGCAGTAATGATGCTTTGTTCGTATTCGTAGGCCGCCTGCACTTGCTTGGCGTTGGCGTTTTTGTATTCGGCGGTGATCGCGTTTTTGTTGACCAGTGGGGCTACCAGCTCGCCGGCCACCATCGCCGCCAACGATTCCGGGGTATTGATCAGGTATTTCAACGCAAACGCCTGAAAGCCGATGCCGGCCTTGATACCGAACGACGGATAGAAACTGGCCCTGGCGACGTCGATGTTCAAGTCGGCGGCTTTTAATTCCAATTCGGCCTTGCGAATGTCGGGCCGGTTTTGCAATAACTCGGATGGCACGCCGACACTCAAGGCTTTGGGTTTAATATCCATAAAGCCGCTCGACGCGCGGGCTATCGGTTGCGGCGTTCTTCCCAGCAGCGTATTGATCCGATTCTCGACTACGGTAATCTGCTGCTCGATCTCGTATTGGCGAGCCTGGTTTTTTGCCACCTCGGCTTCGTATCGCTTGACCGCCAGGGTCGTGGTTCGGGCGTAGGTCTGTAATTGCCTGACCATCAATAAGCCGTTTTGCTGTAATGCGATGTTTTGCCGCAAGTTTTCCAGCTGGTTGTCCAAGGCGATCAATTCGTAATAGGCATGCGCCACCTCGGCGACCAAGTTGGTTACCAAGAAATTTCGGCCTTCGCCGGATGCCATGTAATCGTAGACTGCCACTTGGGTCGCGTTCCGGAGCTTTTTCCAGATGTCGATTTCCCAAGTCGAGAACAGGCCGAATTGGTAATCGCCGAGAAAGGCCGGAAACGGTTGGCCCTTGGCGATATTCAGACTGTCCTCGACGGCGCCGTTGCGGGTGTATTGCGCGGTCTTGTCGCCGCCCGCCGACGCGCCGAGTTTGACGAAGGGCATATATTCCCCCTTGCGCGCCAGTATCTCGTTTTCGGCGATGCTGATCCGTTGCGCCATGATGTTGATTTCCTTGTTATTGGCAACGGCGGTATCGATCAAGCTACGCAGCTGCGGATCGTCGAAGAAGTCCTGCCATTTCACGGTCGCGGCACTGGTCCGGTCGTTTACGCCGGGTTTGAATTGTTCGGGTAACTGCGTATCCGCGGCTTTCTTGGTCATGTCCGGAATGCCGCAGGCTTGCAACACAGCCATCGCCAAAGCCGTTACCAGCAAAACATGGGTTTTATTCGTCAGCATCTTGGGTACCGTAATGATAGGTTTCGGTGAACGGATTGACGTCTTCGTCTTTGATCATGCGTTTGCCTTCGATCAGTTTGGCGAAGATGTAATACAAGCCTGGGATCAGCACCACGCCGAACACGGTGCCGAACAACATGCCGCCCAACGCCGAGGTACCGATAGTACGGTTGCCGACCGCGCCGGCGCCGGTGGCGAAGGCTAGCGGCACCAGGCCGGCGATGAAGGCAAAAGACGTCATCAGAATCGGCCGGAACCTTGCCTTGGCGGCTTCGATGGCGGCTTCACGTACCGACATGCCTTGCTCCTGTTTTTGCACCGCGTATTCGACGATCAATACCGCGTTTTTACCGAGCAAGCCGACCAGCATCACCAAACCGACTTGGGAGTACACATCGTTGGCCAAGCCCATGGTTTTTAGCAGTAAAAACGAGCCGAAGATGCCGGCCGGCAACGAGCAGATCACCACCAACGGCAACACAAAGCTTTCGTATTGCGCCGCCAACACTAAATACACGAACACCAGCACAACGATGAAGATCACCAAGGCTTCGTTGCCGCGTGCCGCTTCGTCGAAGGACAAACCCTCCCAGGCCACATCGAAGCCTTGCGGCAAAGTCGCCTTGGCCACTTCCTTGATGGCTTTGATGGCATCGCCAGAGGTATAGCCGGGCGCCGGTTCGGCGCGGATCGCCGCCGAGTTGTACAGGTTGTAGCGGGTCAGCTCGTTCGGGCCTTGCTGCGGCTGTACGGTCATAAAGGCCGAGTACGGCACCATTTCGCCGGCGTCGTTTTTGACGTAATAGTTCAAGACGTCGGTCGGGAAGCGGCGAAACTCCGGCAAGGCTTGCACATAGACCTTGAAAAAGTTGTTGAAGCGGATGAAGCCTTGCTCGTAGGTGCTGCCGATCATGATGTCCAGATTTTCCATGGCCTTATCGATATTCACGCCTTTTTGCATCGCCAATTTGTTGTCGATTTTCAACTCGTACTGCGGGTAGTTGGCGGCATAAAAGGTGAACAAGCCGGTTAATTCCGGGCGCTTGCGCAACGCGGCCATGAACTCCTGATTGAGTTTGTCGAACTGGAAGTAATCGGTGCCGGTGGTCTTATCCAATAAGCGGAAGGCCAAGCCCGACGCGGCGCCGTAGCCCGGTACCGCAGGCGGTTGGAAGAATTCGATCACTGCACCGAAATCGTGGGTTTTTTCCTCTAATTGGCGAATCACGTCCTCCACCGAGACTTTGCGCTGGGTCCAATCCTTTAGATTGATGATGCAGGTGCCGGCGTTGGAACCGCGGCCTTCGGTCAATACCTCGTAGCCGGCCAACGACGATACCGACTGCACCCCATCGATTTTTTCGGCGACTTCTTCCAATTGCCGCGCCACTTTATTGGTGACTTCGATAGTCGAGCCGGGCGGAGTTTGAATAATCGCGTAGATCATGCCTTGGTCTTCGCCGGGGATGAAGCCGGCCGGCAAAGTCTTATCGACAGTAAAAATCCCGAAACTGAATGCAACCAGGACCGCGATTGTGACGATGCGGCGGGTGACGACTACATCCAACAGTTTGACGTAGCGCCCGGTAACTTTTTCGAACAGATAGTTGAAGCCGTCGATGAACAGCGTAATCGGCGTCCGGCGCTTGGGTTGGCCGTGGGTGTTTTTCAAGATCATTGCGCACAACACCGGCGCCAACGACAAGGCGACGACGGCGGAGATAATGATGGACGAAGCCATAGCAATCGAAAACTGCCGGTAAAACACGCCGACCGGGCCGTTCATGAAGGCGATAGGCACGAATACCGACACCATCACCAACGTGATCGCGACGATGGCGCCGCCGATTTCGCCGAGTACCTGCCGCGAAGCGGCGTAGGGGCTGAGGTGTTCGGCTTCCATTTTGGCGTGTACCGCCTCGACCACGACGATGGCATCGTCAACGACGACGCCAATCGCCAATACCAGGGCGAATAGCGTGATCAAGTTGATCGACAAACCGAAGGCCGACATCACCGCGAACGAGCCGATCAACGACACCGGCACCGCCAGAATCGGAATCAAAGTCGAGCGCCAGTCGCCAAGGAACAGGAATACCACCAAGGTCACCAACACGAAGGCTTCGCCTAAGGTGTGCAAGACCTTGTGAATCGAGGCTTCGACGAAACGCGACACGTCGTAGTTGATCTCGTAATCCATGCCTTCGGGGAAGGATTTTTTCAATTCCTCCAACTTGGCTTTGACGTCTTCGATGACTTTGGTGGCGTTGGTGCCGTAGTTTTGTTTCAACACAATCGACGCGGACGGGAAGGAGTCTTTGTCCGAATAGATGTTGTAAAACTCGCTGTCCAAATCCACCTTGGCGATGTCTTTCAAGCGCAGTATTTCGCCCTCCGAGTTGGCGCGGATAATGATGTCGGCGTATTGCTCCGGCGTGTTGTACCAGCCTTGGTAAATCAACACGTATTCCTTGGATTGCGCCGCCATCCCGGTGCTCTGGCCGATCCGGCCGGGACGGCCGATGATGCTTTGCTTGGCGATGGCATCCATCACTTCTTCGGTCGAAACGCTATAGGCGCGCATCCGGTCCGGATTTAACCAAATGCGCATCGCGTATTGGCGGGCGCCCAAAATCTGCGCTTGGGCGATACCGTAGATGCGCTGGATTTCCGGTATCACGTTGACGTAGGCGTAGTTGAACAGGAATTTCTGGTCGGCATTCTTATCCTTGCTGTACAGGTTGACGTACATCAGCATGCTGGGCTGGACGAAGTTGACCACCACGCCTTCCAGCCGTACCAGATTCGGCAAACGGCTCATCACCTGATCGACCCGGGTTTTGACGTTGACCATCGCGATATTCGGGTCCACGCCTAACTCGAATAACACTTGAATCGTGGCTTCGCCGGCGCTAGTGGCGTCGGAGACGATGTATTTCATGCCTGGCACGCCGTTGATCGCCCGTTCGATGGTGATCAACGAGGATTTAACCAATACGTCGGCGCTGGAGCCGGGGAAGGATAGGGATATTGTCACTCGCGGCGGCGCGATATCCGGAAATTGCGAAACGGGCAGGGTGCGGATTGCCAAGAATCCCATGAACAGGAAACTAAGCGACAATACGATCGCCATGACCGGTCTTTTAATAAAGATACTGAACATAGTTAATCTCTGCTCAAAGGATTATTCGGTATAGAGTTTTAATTCAGAGCGAACCTTTTCAGGCGGCAATAAATCGATGTCCACTTTATCGCCCGCGTGGACTTTTCTTAAGCCTTCCAGTAGGATTTTATCGCCGTCTTTCAAGCCCTCGTTGATAATGAACAAATAGGGCAGTTCGGCCCCGATTTTTACGAGTCTTTGTTCTAGTTTTCCGTCGTCTTTCACAACATAGACATAGGTTTTATCGAGAATTTCGAAGGTGGCTTTTTGCGGAATCAATAGCGCATGCTTGTACGGTTTTTTCATCAGTATCGTGCCGGTTTCGCCATGACGGAGCAATTTATCGGGATTGGCGAATGTGGCGCGGAATTCGATATTGCCGGCAGTATTATCGAAATCCGCCTCAATAGTTTCTATGGTGCCATCCGTATTATAAACCCTACCGTTAGCCATTCTTAATTTAACTTTGGTTATTGCCTCATCGGCTTTTTGAGATTTGAAATCAAGATATTCGCTTTCAGGTACGTTGAAATACACCCACAATTTACTAATGTCCGATAGCGTGGTTAATAAGGCGCCTTCCTCCACCAAACTGCCAGTCCTGACATTCAAATGGTCCATGATGCCTTCAAACGGCGCATTGATACTGGTGAAACCTAAATGAGTTTCGGCGAGTTTGACCTCTGCGTTAGCCTTGTCCAGCTTGGCCTTGGCCAATGCTAGTTCGTTTGGCGACACAATTTTTTGATCCGCTAAACCCTTGGTGTTTAGGTATTCGATATTCATCGTATTCGCTTCGGCCTGAGACTTTAGTAATTCGGCTTGATAGATGTTAGGCATGATTTTGAACATCGGCTGACCTTGATGGACTAACTGGCCTTCGTCGACGAAAATATTCTGCAAATACCCCCGTTCCAGCGCACGTACTTCAATATGCCGAAACGCGTGAATCTGGCAGACATATTCCTTGGTTACCTCGGTGTCTTCCCATAAGGGTGTGGTGGCTTCCAGTTTGGGAGGCGCTTCGTGAGTTTCCGTTTCGGTTGTTTGGCAGCCGGATAATAGAATTATAATTAAGCTAAGATAAGCACGTGTTTTAATAATCATCAGTTTTCTCTATGCGAAGCTCCGCAATCGCTGTTGACTTCGGTTTTATGGTGAGTTGCATTAAATCCAATAGCGAATAGCTTGGTATTGGGTGTAACGATTGAGTTAATATTTTGGTTCCCAGTTTTCCCTAAATTGCGACCGCTTATGAATGATTCGGCGAACTTCGCGCAAAAATGCGCGAATTGCATTAGTCACGGTAAAGCAAGCAAAGTGCCAGTTTTTTTTGGCTTAATATCAGTGGGTTATGCGGGCGAGAGGTGAATTGGGGAATATTCCCCGGTGCAAATCCACAACGTGGGGAATATTCCCCACTTTAAAATTCGATATGAGCGGTGAGCCGAGAATGTCGCTTTATTTCAGGCTCGTAATTCACGCGGCAGCGTTAACGTTTAGCCAAAACAGCGAGCTGGATTTCCTTTGTTTTCAACGAGTAGGCCCGATCACCGACGCTCTCCACTTCGGTGGAAGGAATTGCTGGCATGGATATCGCTGTAAGGGTTTGGAGCCCGACTGTTATCTGTCAAACGGCTCGTTTTCAGGTGAACTTGAGGAATGAATGATGAAAAATTACGTACACGAAATAGCCCAATGCACGGCAGCGATATTGATTTCCGCTATGCCGTTTTCGGTGAATGCCAGCGTCGATCCGTTACAGAGTATCAAACCGGCCGCCTTTGAAGTCAGTGTGGATGGCGACGCCAGCGAGCCGCCTTTGCTTGGAGAGCAAGACGAGTAATCGGTGCTTTAATCTCTTCGCATAAGCAATTCCCCGGCATCGCCGGGGAAGAGGTGTCGGCCAGGCCGCCAACGCGCGAGTCGATGTTGCATTTGCGAAGGCAACCAAAAGCTAAGGTTTGCGCAACATCATTTTCTAGTCATGAACGGTCGGTGCGGCGTGAGCTAAGCTTAAGTCAGCTAAGACTGTTGCTCCCGACCGAAATTGTGTGCCGCTAGGCAATCCGCTCCAACAAGTCCCGCCTTACTTTTCAAACCTCGACCTTGCTCGCCCAGCTCCGGTTAATCCTTGTCTTTGGGATTGCCGCTAGACACCAATCCCACGAACAACAAGCCGAATAACAGCAATAGTGGCCACGAATACGGAACGATCAGGAAAACACCGAGAAGGGCAAATCCGAGGGCGGCGAAAAACAGCATCATCCCGACGCCAACTAGTGCCAATACGGCCAGTATCCCGAATAGCGCGAACACCGCCAACAGGGTGGGGATTGCCGCCAGGCGAAACAAGGGCGACGCCACGGGTTGGCCGTTGATGGTCAGGTTGAATCCGCCAACTTCTGGATGAAACGCATAGATCAAGCTGGCAAGTAATAGCCCAAGTAGCAGGGTTGCGAATAACAGATGGCGGTTGGGGGATCTGGGCATGCGATTTTCCTCGGGCTAAGATGTGGTTGACGACGTCGCCGTCGCCATAAAATAGGAGTTCGACGGGCTGGTTTCGTCGGTACGGTATTGATGGTTATTTTCCATGAAAACTTCGTGCCCGTTTTTGTTTCGGACGGATGGCGTTGCCTCGCGACTTATTCCGCGAGCGCGGAACACTGGCGATTCGCCCGGAGCCGTGGGTTTGGCGCGGTATTCGAGTCGGCCTAAGTGTTGCCGACGGCAAAATCCGATACCGGCTATCATGCCACCCGTGGTTGCGTTGGTGATTTTCAACCAAATTAAACGGTGATTTTCCCCAAACCTCGATGGGCTAAGACCTTGGTGCGGCGACCGGACGGCTAACTGGACGTTCCGTTGAGCATAGGCGTCGATCTTGCATAAAAAGTTGATATCCGCTTGCCGCCACGACTAAGAACCAACAGTCGCGTTTCGGCCGCCGCAATGGGTGACGGTTTCACTCGCCCACCACCGCCTTTCGCCAACTTATGAACGACAGTATCCTGATCATCGAAGACGAAGCCTTGTTAGGTAGCGAACTGCAGCGCTATTACGCCCGTATGGGGTTCGAGACCCTGCTGGCGGCCGACTGCGCTCAGGCCAGGGAGATACTCAGCAATCCGGATTTGCGGCCGTCGCTAATCTTATCCGATCTCAGTCTGCCGGACGGCAGTGGTCTGGACTTGCTGGAAGAAACCCGCGGCAATTTGTCTGACAGCGAATGGGTGTTTCTGACTGGTTACGGCGACGTGCCGGATTCGGTACGGGCCTTGCGTCTGGGCGCTTTCGATTTTTTGATCAAGCCCTGTCTGCAGGAGCAACTGGACATGGTGGTGCGTAGCGCGTTGCGTAGTGCCAAGGCCCAGAGGCGGATTCTGACCGACTCGGTCAACGCGGGCAAACGCTACGCGCCGGAAACTTTTCTCGGCAACAGCCCGGTCACCCGTCAGACCGGCGACATGCTGCGCCAGCTTAGCCAAGTGCCCTACAGTGCGCTGATTCTGACTGGCGAGACCGGCACCGGCAAAGGCTTGGCGGCCAGGATTCTGCATTACAACAGCGAACGGGCCAAGGAGCCGCTGGTCGAACTCAACTGCGCGGCCTTGCCGAAGGATCTGCTCGAGTCGGAATTGTTCGGCCACGAAGCCGGCGCCTTCACCGGCGCCAAGGCCCGCCATCGCGGGCTGATCGAACAAGCCCATCGAGGCACTTTGTTTCTGGACGAAATCGGCGAAATGCCCTTGGATCTGCAGGCCAAATTACTGAAAGTGCTGGAGGATCGCAAGTTGCGCCGCCTGGGCGGAGAGAAGGAAATCGACGTGGACATCCGCGTTATCGCCGCTACCAACCGGAATTTACAGGACGAAGTCAAAAACGGCGGGTTTCGTTCCGACCTGTATTACCGGTTGAGTGTGTTCGAACTGCGCTTGCCCAGCTTGTGCGAGCGCATTGGCGACTTGGACGATTTGGTGCCGGCCTTGATCGCTGAATTCAATTTACTGGCCGGCAAGCGGGTCAGCCAAGTATCGCCGCGCGCCTGGCAATTGTTGAAGCGTTATCGATGGCCGGGCAACGTGCGGGAGCTGAGAAATGTGTTGGAGCGTAGCGTGATTTTATCGTCGTCCCAGCAGTTGCCTGAACAATGGTTGCCGAACGAGGATAACGGCGTCGCGGCGATTGCGCAGGAATCGGTGCGTCCGGCTTGCGTTTCGGATGTCTCTGCCGCCGACGGCCTCGTCGCGCGCCTGGAACTGCAGTTTCCGACCGACGGCAGCATGGGCTTGGAGGATATGGAGAGCGAAATCGTCCGCAACATGCTGGACCTTTGCCACGGCAACGTCATGGAAGCCGCCCGTATCCTGAAAACCACCCGCGAAAAAATTCGCTACCGGATCGAGAAATACAAGCTCCGTTAAGTTGAGCGGCGGAGACTCAATACGGGCGGCCGTCCTTGTGTAAAAACTGCCATTGGCCGGCTGCGTCCAACCGCGCCTGCAGGTCGTCGTCGGGATAAATGACCGTATCTCCGGGGGCGCGGTCGCCGATTTCCAGATAAACCACGTCGGCATCGGTGCGGTTGAGTAAATGATGGGCGTCGCCGTCGCCGGCCGGGAAGCCGGCACACATGCCGGCGCATAGCCGGGTCTCGCCTTGATCGGTGACCAAGCTCGCTTCGCCCGACAAGACGTAAACGAATTCGTCCTGTTCGGCGTGGGAATGCCGCAAGGCCGAGCGGGCGCCGGGCGCCAAACGGGTCAGATTGACGCCGAAATTGACCAGGCCGAACGCATCGCCCAAGGGCCGTTTTTCCCGGCCGGCCATTAGCGATGCGAAGGGTTCCGGATAGAGCGAGCGACGGACTCGAGGCGGCACGTCCTCGGCGAAGATGGCGATAGGTTTTTGGCCGGTCATGGTTGTAAGGTCCTAGAATTAAATGGTTCGCGAAAGTATGGCCGGAAATTCGAAACCCACGGCGGCGAACCGAATAAGAACTTGGCGGCGGCGTCTTTCAGAATTTCGCTCGTCATGCGACGAGTCGCCGAAAAAATGGTCCGATCGCCTCGCCCGCGGCCGCCGTTGTCGCCGCGAGTTTACAACTCGATTCGTATCCCCAGTTCGATGACGCGATCGACCGGAATCTTGAAATATTCGATCGCGCTGGAGGCGTTATGGAATAAAAAGCGGAACAGCGGGCGTTGCCATTTGGGCATCGGACAGCGGCGGCGGAACGAGAGTTTTTCGCTGGCGATGAAGAACGACGCATGTTTCTGATCAATGATCAAACCCTCGCGGGCGCAGAGTTGCAAGGCCCGGCGCACATCTTGTTCCTCTTGGAAACCGAAATACATTTTGACCCGGTAGAAACTGTTGTTTTCCCCGAATAGTCGGATTTTGATGCGTTGAGCCTCGTCTACGTAAGGAACGTCCTTGGTGACGATGGTCAGAACGATCATTTGCTCGTGCAAGATGTGGTTGTGTTCCAGATTGTGCAGCAGGACCAGCGGTACGCCGTGCAGGGTTTTTGCCAGATAGATCGCGGTGCCGGGTACGGTTTTCAGTTTGCGGGTTTGCAGTCGGTTTTCCAATTCCTCGAACATCACCCGTTTTTCGTCCATGTGCCGGGCCAGTAACTGTCGGCCTTGGATCCAGGTGACGATGATGACGAACAGCGCCGCGCCGACTGTCAGCGGCAACCAGCCGCCTTCCGGAATCTTGATGCTGTTGGCTAGAAAGAACAACACGTCGAAACTTAAAAACAGCGACAGGAAACCGATGCTGGTGGCTTCGTTCCAACGCCACAACTCTTTGATGACGATGAAGGCCAGTATCGTCGTGGTAATCATCGTGCCGGTCACCGCCAGGCCGTAGGCCGAGGCCAGCGCCGAGGAGGAGCGAAATTCCAGTACCAGCACGAATACCGCCGCCATCAGCAACCAGTTGACCGCCGGGATATAGATTTGACCCATCTCGTCGCCGGAGGTGTGCAAAATCCGCATTCGCGGCGTGTAGCCCAGTTGTATCGCTTGGCGGGTCAGCGAAAACGCGCCGGAAATCACGGCCTGCGAAGCGATGACAGTCGCCAGCGTCGATAGCAACAGCAGCGGGTACAGCGCCCAATTCGGTGCCATCAGATAAAACGGATTTTCCACGGCGGCGGGATTTTCCAGTAGTAGCGCGCCTTGTCCGAAGTAGTTCAGTAACAATGCCGGAAAGACGAAACCAAACCAGGCGAACCGAATCGGTTTTAAGCCGAAATGCCCCATATCGGCATACAAGGCTTCGGCGCCGGTGATGACCAGCACGACCGATCCCATTACGACGAAACCCCGCCAACCAAGCTCGCTGAGCAGCGCTACGCCGTGGTAGGGATTAATCGCACCGAGGATTTGCGGATGGCTGGCGATGTTGACGATACCCAAGGCGGCCAAGCTGACAAACCAGACGCACATGACCGGAGCGAATAGCCGGCCGACGTGTTCGGTACCCTTGGCTTGCACCAAAAACAGCGCCGTCAGCACCGCTAGGGTAATCGGCAGTACGTAATGCTCCAGTTTGGGCGCGACGATCTGCAGGCCCTCGACCGCGCTGAGCACCGAAATCGCCGGGGTAATGATGCTGTCGCCGTAAAACAACACCGCGCCGATCAAGCCGGTGGTGATGATGAAGCCGGCCTTGCGCGGATCCTGTTTAGCCGTCTTCAGCGCCAGTGCCAGCAGGGCCATGATGCCGCCTTCGCCGTCGTTGTCTGCGCGCATGATGAAAATCGCGTATTTGGTGGTGACCACTAGCGCCAGCGACCAAAAGATCAATGACAGCGCGCCATGCACATGCGCGGTGTCAGTCGATAGACCGGCATGGAACACTTCCTTGACCGCGTACAGCGGGCTGGTGCCGATATCGCCGAAAACCACGCCGATGGCGCTGAGTGTCAAGGTTTTCAGTTGCGACGGGTTGGGGTTTGCTGACATGAAGTATCCGGGCAAAAGGCTGGGGCGGGCGGAAATTGGGGTGCGACTGCTAAAGGCAAAACGCCGGCCACTATAATGAATCGCGCATAAAAATGACGTAAAAAATCGCAGACTGGGCTACTAGCTGGCTCCAATTCCGTCCTGTCGAATCGTCGGCGACACAGCTTGTCTACGTGGTTGGATTCCATCGAGCCTACTCCTGTTCGCCGGCCGCTGCTTCGCAAACCAGGCGATAGCCGACGCCGACTTCGGTCAGTAAATAGCGTGGTCGGGCCGGATTGACTTCCAGTTTACGGCGTAACTGCCCCATGTAGATTCTCAAATAATGCTGGTCATGGACATGCTCGCCGCCCCAGACTTCCTGCAACAATTGGCGATGGGTGACCACCAAATCGGCGTGGCGGATCAACAAGCTTAGCAAGCGGAATTCTATCGGCGTCACCCTAACCTCGCTGCCGCGCATACAGACCCGGCGCCGCGCCATATCCACTTGCAGTTCCCCCGTCTCGAAAAGCTCTTGAGTCGCCGAGCCGCGCGCGATCCTTCGCAGCAAGGCTTGCAGGCGGGCATGCAATTCGCCGCTACCGAACGGTTTGGTCAGGTAATCATCGGCGCCGGCGTCCAACGCGGCGATTTTATTGTGCTCCTGGCTACGAGCCGACAGGATCAGGATGGGCTGGTCCGACAGTTGGCGCAAGCGGCGGGTTACGGCGATGCCGTCCATATCCGGCAGTCCCAGATCGAGTATCACCAGATCGGCTTGGCCGGCCAACGTCAGCCCGGTCTTGCCACAATCGGCCTCGGCGATGCGCCAGCCGCGATTTTGCAGACTGGTCTTCAGAAATCTACGAGTTTGGGCGTCGTCTTCAATCAACAGAATGCGGGGGGCCGACTCGTTCATACTAGTTCCTCGAGCGCGGTCGGGAGTGCTTGTTCGGGTTGCGGCAAATCGATGACGAACACCGCGCCCTTACCGGGCCGATTTTCGGCCCGAATCCGCCCGCCGTGGGCCTCGACGATGGTGCGGCACAGGGCCAGTCCAAGACCGACTCCAGTGTGCTGGGTTTCGTGGGCGCCCCGGAAAAATTTCTCGAAAATCTTGTTCTCCAGGCCGCCGGGAATGCCGGGGCCATAGTCCGCGACACACAAGCGGATGCCGCCTTCGGCGCGTTCGGCGGATAAATCGACCGGCGTACCGGGCGGCGTGTGTTTGATCGCATTTTCGATCAGGTTGACTAACACTTGCTCCATCAGCACGGCGTCGATTCGCATCAGCGGCAAGTCGTCGGGAATCCGGGTGCGTACCGGACGCCCTTGCAAACCGCTGTCGAGCCGATGCAGCGCACTGCCGACCAGTTCCTCGATCGCATTCCATTCCCGGTGCAGGACCCATTCGCCGCAATTCAGCCGGGCCATGTCCAACAACTTGCCGGTCAAATCCGACATGCGCCGGGCTTCGTCGAGTATCGTTTTCTGGCAGTCGTCGCGGTCGGCGACGCTCAGACGGTCGCGATGGTCGATCAGCGCGCCGACCGCGCCGACAATGCGCGTCAGCGGGGTACGCAAGTCGTGAGAGATCGAACTGAGCAATGCATTGCGCAGGCCTTCGGCTTCGGCTTGCAAGCGGGCTTCCCGCGCTTGGCCGGCGAATTGCAGGCGTTCCAGATTCAGCGCGATCAGATTGCAAAACGTCTCAAGAAAGGTGTCCGCTTCGCGACTATCCGAATCGGCCCGCTTCAGTATTAGGACGCCTTGCCGCGATTGCGAGCCGCATAACGGAAAATAGCGGGCCGCGGCGGTGGTGACCGTCCGATTGTCCCGAAAGGCCAGCGTCGCGGCCGCCGGGTCGAGTTCTTCCGCGAGGCGAGGTGGGAGTTGGTCCAGATCGGCGGCCGCCACCAGCCTGCAAACCGTGCCGAAGACTTGGAGGATGTGGCGCTCGGCGAGTTCGGTCACCCGTTCGCCGTTCTCGACGCCAGCCAAATCCCGGCTGAGTCGATACAAGGCGTCGCTGCGGGCTTCCCGTTGCCGGGCCAGTTCGGTCTGCTTTCGGGCTTGATTCTGCAATTTACTGGTGAGGTTGGCGACCACGACCATGACCGCCAAGCCGACCGCGTTTTCCAGATCGGAAATCGCGAACGAAAAAATCGGTCGGGCGAAATAAAATGCAAACATTGGCGCGCTGATCAGCGATGCGAGCAAAGAGGCGTTGCGGCCATAGCGACTGGCGACCAGAAACACGCCCAGCAGATAGGTCATCAGAATGCTGGCCTCGCCGAGCAGATGGCGTAGCGGCCAGGCCAGCGCGGTACACAGCAAGGGCGCGGCCACGCCCCAAGCGTAGCCGGTCAGGCGTTGGCGGGATTGATGTGGGGCGGCGAGCGAGTTGCGATTCATCGATAGCTTGCGGTACCT
The DNA here is from genome assembly GCF_001856095.1 of Methylomonas sp. LWB. Classification (NCBI taxonomy): domain Bacteria; kingdom Pseudomonadati; phylum Pseudomonadota; class Gammaproteobacteria; order Methylococcales; family Methylococcaceae; genus Methylomonas; species Methylomonas sp. LWB. Next base: position 186,532 of record NZ_MKMC01000045.1, on the reverse strand, counting down.
GCCGGGTTGGGTTTAAGCCTACGGAGTTCGGCCCTAAAAGGTAGCGGCGTTGATCCAGAAATGTACGCCGATGCTGGCGAAGTAAGCCAGTAAAATCACCGGACACCATTTCATGTGACTGGCGAAGGTGTATTGGCCTTTGGCTTGGCCCAACAAGCCGATGCCCGGCGCCGAGCCTATCGCCAACAAACTGCCGCCGACGCCCAGCGTCAAGGTCAGCAGCAACCATTGGCCTTGCGGGATATCCGGATGCATCGTCAGTACCGCGAACATCAAGGTGCCATTATCGACGAAGGCCGAGCAAAGTCCGATCATGACATTGGCCAGCGTCGGGCTGAATTGCCCATACAGTACCTGCGACACGGCATCCAAGTAGCCGATAAATCCCAAGCCGCCGATGCCCATCATCGCCCCGTAAAAAAACAACAGGGTATCCCATTCCAGGCGGCCGACTTTGTCGAATATATCCAGACGGCGGGCTTCGAATTCGGATTGTTGCATATCGCCGCCGCCGAAGAACAGCGAGAAATCCGATGGGATCGGTTTGGCGGGGTTGTCCGACTTTTGCAGGTAGAAGTAAAAGAATTGCAGCAGCGACAGTCCGGCCATCATGCCCGCCGCGGCCGGCAATTTCAGACTCATATCGAAACCCACCGCCAACGCGATCGTCACGCCGAATAAAAACAGAATCCGTTTGGCGCCGCGCGGCATCATCAATAACTCGGATGCCACGGCCGGCTTGGCGGCGGGTACCGCGAAGTGCATCGCCAGCGCCGGCACTAAGAAGTTGACCAGACAAGGCAGGAACAGTTTGAAGAATTCGGTGAAACCCAGCATGCCGTGCTGCCAGACGAATAGCGTCGAAATTCCGCCCAACGGACTGAAAGAGCCGCCGGCATTGGTTGCGATCACCACATTCAGACAGGCTAGGCTGACGAAGCGCGGGTTGTCCTTGCCGACCGCGACGACCACCGCGCCCATCAGTAAGCCGGCGGTCAGACCGTTGACGACGCAAGACACCAAGAACACCAGCCCGCCGGTGATCCAGAACAACTGCCGGTAGCTAAGTTGCTTGTCAACCAGCCAAATTTTCAGGGCCTTGAATAGCCCCATATCCTCCATCGCGTTCAGGTAGGTCATCGATACCATGATGAACAGCAGCAGTTCGATGTAGCTTTGCAAATTGCTCTTGAAGGCGGCAACCGCGACCGGTGCTTGGCCGAGTTGCCGGTAGGCCAGTACGATCAGAAACCAAATGAGTGTCGCTGCCAGCAACATCGGCTTGGATTTGCGCAATTGGGTGGTTTCTTCGAACATCGCGGCGATGTAGGCGGCGAGCATCAATACCAAGCTGGCGTAGCCGGCCCAATGCCCGGTCAAATTCATCGGTATCGGCGCCGTCACCGACTCGGCATGACCAGAAACTGGCCAAAACAGCAAGGCCAACGGCAGGGATGTCGCTAGTCCGGTTCCGCCAAGCGCCAATCGGATTGGGGGGAGTTGAATCCGACATTGTGACATGCTGTTTTCGCGGCCTCTCGCAGGTGTGTGGGGCGCCGGCGCGGGCGGCGCGGCGTGGATGCGAGGATTCTAGCGGCAGGGGCGTAAAAATGGCGTAAAGGCGGTGGTTCGGCTAACGATGCGGCGAACGTCGATTCCGACAGTGGTTATCCGAATTGGGAGCCTAAACCGGCCGCGCTTGATGTTGCAAGTTGCGGCCGGAAATGGCGTCTGCCCTGTTGTCTCAAGCGGCCGCGCGGCGACGGGCTGAGAGGATGTTTAGCCCCAACAGGCCGAAGCCGAATAAGGCCGCCGCTCCCGGCAACGGAACGGCGCCCAGGCGCACGTTATCGAGGCCGGCGGTTTCGACGATCCCGTCGGTGTATTCGGCGTGGATGTACAAGCCACTCAAATTGGACAACACGGTGCTGAAGTCGCCGATCGTGGCGAATGCGCCGTCGGTAGTCGCTACTCGCCATTCGGAGGACGGTGCGAAATTGACGCTAACCCGCGTCCAGCCGCTGTTCGGGACAATCGCGGGATCGCGGCGCCATAGCAGGCGTTGGCCTCCGCCGACCAGCATCAGGTCGGTGGTTTGCCAGTTGACCGCGCCGTCCCGGTAGGTTAAATCGTAGGAAAGTGCTTGAGCGGCGGTCTGGTTGCCCAGAAACGCCGCCGGCGCCGAAAACGTAAAATCGCCGTTGTCGGGATCGGTCGCGGCAATGTAATTGCCGGGATGGCCGCCTCCCAGGATGTGGTTGACGGCGTAACGGCCTTTCTCGGTGTAGTCGTTTCGACTGAAGTCGGTAAAGCTGACGACTTCCCAGCCTTCGCTATCGGTTTCGAAATTGCTGACGACGGTCGCGTGAGCCGCCGCGCCGTAAAACGCGGCGGCAATCATTGATACCAGTATGGATCGAGTCATGGCATGCTCCTTTTCGGGGTGGATAAAAACGTTAACCGGCAACAGCGCAGGCTTAGTTGCGGTAGTGATGTATCTCCGGCGGTCTACCCGGTATCAGCAGGCCTTGGTCGACCGCGATCGGCTTTTGGTCGCGCGGCGTTCGATAAATCCAGTAAGTAAAGTACAGCGAGCCGGGTGTGGCGACCGCGCGTTTCTCCAATTCGCGAAACGGGCCGACGTTGATTGCCCCTAACTGCGGGACCAGATTGATGTCGGTGGGACCGCCCAAGGTGTGCGGGATTGCGTGGCCGCGATGATAGAGCGGACCGGCGCTGAGCGGGTGGCCGGCCATCCGCGAGCGATCCCTGGGCTCGCCGTGGCGGCCCCGGCTGATGCCGAAGGCTGCTAACAGTCGCTCGGCGGCGATATCGAACAAATAGTTAAAGCCGCCGACTTCGGTTTCGACGACGTCGAATGCGATGCCGATTCGCCCGTAATCGTCCAGCCAGACCTTTATCAAGTACGGAATCACTTGGTCGTCGAAGACCCCTGGTCCACCGCTTGCCGCGGCCAGGAATTTCGTCAAGTCGGGATAGTTTGCCATTGGTGCTCCTGAAAAGCCCCGTTCGGAGGGTGCCGGGGACGGTTTGCCTAGCCGGGATTCTGATTCGACCACAGCCGACGCGCAAGTGGAATTTTACCGGAACCGACTAGATTGGTTTGCATCGGGGATGGCAGTCCGCAATACCGAATGGCTTTTGATGCTCATCGCTTGACGGGTACTTGATCGCTGGCAACAACGACACTCAGAGGGTACAAGCCGTTTTGCAATTCGAACTCGACTTGGAGTTCGAGAAATTCGGCTATCCAACCAGGTCTCGCGATGAGTGAGTATCTAAAATACAGATTTAGTTTTCTATTTATATCATTTCATCTGTTATTCGCAATTCTTTACCATTGGCTCCGACTATATCGTTTTACGCAATAACGGAGCGGAGAGGCGCGATGACGCAAAGCAAGATCATACCGGGCTTTAGGCCGGCGCTGGCCTACACGCTGTTTTATTTGGCGCTGGTGGTTTTGATTCCGCTGAGTACCTTGGTATTCAAGAGTTTGCAATTGGGATGGCAGGAATACCTGGACATCATCACGCATAAACGCGTGTTGGCTTCGTTTCAAGTCAGCTTCGGCACCGCGCTGCTGGCGGCCTTGGTGGCCGGCGGTTTTGGCGGCGTGATCGCATGGGTGTTGGTGCGCTATCCGTTTCCGGGTAAGCGCTTGCTGGATGCGTTGATCGATCTGCCGTTTGCGTTGCCGACCGCAGTGGCCGGGGTGGTGCTGGCGACGATTTATCAACCCAGCGGCTGGTTGGGCAAGTGGTTGAACGCCAATCTGGGGCTGCAGGTCGCTTACAAGCCGCTGGGTATCGTGGTGGCGTTGATCTTTATCGGCATTCCGTTCGTGGTTCGTACCGTCGAGCCGGTGTTGCAGGAATTCGATACCAATATGGAAGAAGCGGCGGCTAGCTTGGGGGCTTCGCGCCTGCAGGTGTTCGGCAAGGTGATATTTCCGAACATGTTTCCGGCGCTGCTAACCGGCGTGTCGCTGGCGTTCGCGCGCGGCATCGGCGAGTACGGCTCGGTGATTTTCATTGCCGGCAATCTGCCTTACGTCTCGGAAATCGTGCCGCTGCTGATCGTCACCAAACTCGAACAATTTCAATACGGCGCGGCGACCGCGATCGCGCTGACGATGCTGGTGGTGTCGTTCTTATTATTGCTTTTAGTGAATTTATTGCAGCTCTGGGTGCGGCGGCGCTCCGGGCAGATTTAGGAGTTAACCATGCATGCCACTGTACATGTCGTCGGCGACGGTGCCGGCCAAGCCGAGCGGAAAGCCTTGCAAGATCCAAGTTGGCTGCGTTGGAGCTTGGTCGCGGTTGCGGTCGGATTCATCGCGTTGTTTCTGTGCGCCCCGTTGATTCTGGTGCTGCTGCAGGCGTTCGCGAAAGGCTGGGACGCGTATTGGCAAGCCTTGGGTCAACCGGATGCGGTCGCGGCGTTGAAATTGACCTTGCTGGTCGCGGCAATCACGGTGCCGCTGAACACAATATTCGGCGTCGCCGCCGCCTGGACCATCACCCGTTTCGAGTTTCCCGGCAAAAGCTTGCTGACCACGCTGATCGATCTGCCGTTTTCGGTATCGCCGGTGATTTCCGGTCTGATCTTCGTATTGCTATTCGGCGCGCAAGGTTGGTTAGGCGATTGGTTGTCGGCACAACAGATCAAAATCATTTTCGCGGTACCCGGCATCGCGCTGGCGACGATATTTATTACCTTTCCGTTTGTGGCTCGCGAATTGATTCCGCTGATGCAGGAAATGGGCAGCGAGGAAGAGGAGGCCGCGTTGTCGTTGGGCGCGACCGGCTGGCAAACGTTCTTCAAAGTGACCCTGCCCAATATCAAATGGGCCTTGTTATACGGCGTATTGCTGTGCAATGCCCGGGCGATGGGCGAATTCGGGGCGGTATCGGTGGTGTCCGGCCATATTCGCGGCGTGACCAACACGCTGCCGTTGCACGTCGAGGTCAGCTACAACGATTACGACGCGGTCGGCGCCTTTGCCAGCGCGTCAATCCTGGCCGGCCTGGCGATTATCACGCTGGTATTGAAGAGTTTCCTGGAATGGAAGCAAGCCCGAGCCTAAAACACTCTCGGCCAAGCTTAAGCCAGTTCCCGAGCACCTTATTGATTGGAGTTCCAATATGAGCATTCTATTAGCCGACATTAGTAAAACCTTCGGCGCATTTCACGCGCTGCACAACATCGACCTGGAGATTCCGGAAGGCGAGTTGGTTGCGCTGTTAGGGCCTTCCGGCTGCGGCAAGACCACTTTGCTGCGGATTATTGCCGGCCTGGAGTCGCCCGACAGCGGTCGAGTCTTGTTGAGCGGCGAGGACAAAACCGACCAACATGTTAGCCGACGCGGCATCGGCTTCGTGTTTCAACACTATGCCTTGTTCCGGCACATGACGGTGTTCGACAACGTGGCGTTCGGTTTGCGGGTCAAGCCGCGCAAGCAACGTCCCAGCGAAACCGACATCGCCAAGAAGGTCCACGCGCTGCTGGAGCTGGTACAACTGGATTGGCTGGGCGAGCGCTTTCCGGATCAGTTATCCGGCGGCCAGCGCCAACGGATCGCGTTAGCCAGAGCCTTGGCGGTCGAGCCCAACGTGCTGTTGCTGGACGAACCCTTCGGTGCGCTGGATGCCAGCGTCCGTAAGGATTTGCGGCAATGGCTGCGCAATCTGCACCAGGAACTGCACGTCACCAGTATTTTCGTGACTCACGATCAGGAAGAAGCGATGGAAGTCGCCAGCCGGGTCGTGGTGTTGAACCAGGGCCGGATCGAGCAGGCCGGCGCGCCGGCCGAGATTTACGATCACCCGGCCAATGCCTTCGTGTCGCGCTTCATCGGCCAGACCAACGTGATCCATTTATCCGCGCAAGATCAACACTGGTTGGCGCGGGCGGGAATCAGTTTGGACGAGCCGGACGGCTTGATCGCCCATATTCGCCCGCAGCATATCGACGTCACCAAGGCCGGGGCCGCGTCGCCGTCGCAAATCACGTTGAAGGATTGGCAGCACCTGGGCTCGACGATACGGGTGGAATTGCTGAATCCGCAAGACAACGGTTCCGGGGCCAGATTGTTTGCCGAGATGCCTAACGAGCTGTTCACGCAACTTCAGTTGAACAAGGGCGATCGGGTCGATCTGCAAATACGGCAGGCACATTGGTTCAATTAACGCGGTAGCCGAACTCAGCCGTTTGTGGCGATTCGGCAAGGTAGGGAACTCTATGAATTTGAATCAACTGGAATTGCTGCGCGCGTTGCGGGAAACCAATTTCAACCAATCGAAGGCCGCCGAAAAGCTGCACGTGGTACAGTCGGCCGCCAGCCGGCAATTGCAATTGCTGGAAGAGGAATTGGGCTCGCCGATCTACGAACGCCAGGGCAAAAAGCTGTTGCGGCTGACGCCGTTCGGCGAACGTATCATGGAGCAGGTGGAACGCATCACCCAGGCCAAGAAAAACATTCAGGTGATGGCCGACGACTTTCGCGATAATCGCAACGGCGCGTTACATATCGCCACCACCCACACCCAGGCTAAATATCTGCTGCCGGGGCCGGTGCAGCGTTTTCGCGGCAAATATCCCGGCATCACGATTTACATGGTGCAATCGGCGCCCGAGCAACTGATTGAGCAGTTGTTCCAGCACAAGGCCGACATCGTCATTTGCACCGAAAAACTGGTGGAAGACGAAAAACTGGTGGTGCAGCCTTGTTACGACTGGCAGCATATTGCGGTGGTGCCGCGGCATCATCCGCTGGCGCAGGGGGATATCAGCTTGGGACGTCTGGCGGCGTTTCCGATATTGACCTATACCCACGGTTTTACCGGCCGTTCCAATATCGAAAAGGCTTTCAAAACCGCCGGCAAGCCGCTGGACATTACGTTGGCGGCCGCCGACTCCGATGTGATTAAAACCTATGTTCGGCTCGGTTTGGGTGTCGGCATCATCGCCGATATTTCCTATCAGCCCGAGGAAGACAGCGATCTGGTGGCGCTGAATCTGGCTCACTTGATTCCGCGTTCGGTCACTAAACTCGCTTATCTGAAGCAGCTCTATCTGCCGGCCTATCTACGCTACTTCATCAGCGAATTGCTGGAGGGCCGGCCAGCCGGGCGATTTCCGGGCTGATTGGGTTAAAGTTGAGTGCAATTTCGGTTAACTACCTGGCGCACGACGCGGTTTGACGGGCAACGATACCTTGTCGCCAACCTCGGCGAACAAAGGAGGGGTTGCGCGAAGTCGCGGGGCCCACGTGTTTCTGATTTAATACACGGGTTTTTTCCGGATTTAATACATGAACCTTTCGACGATTTTATCTTCACTAGCCGGCGGCGCGCTGATCGGGCTGTCGGCGGCGTTGCTGCTATACACCCACAAACATACCGCCGGAATTTCCGGAATTGCCGCTGGATTATGGCAACGCGATGCCGGCTGGCGCGCTTGGTTTCTGGGCGGTTTGTTGATCAGCGCGCCGCTGTATCGCTTGGGCGGCGGCGAGATTGCGATGACGCTCGATCATTCTCCGGCGTGGCTGGCGGTGGCCGGCTTGTTGGTCGGTTACGGTACCCGTCTGGGCAGCGGCTGCACCAGCGGCCACGGGGTATGCGGTATCGCCCGCTTGGCACCGCGTTCGCTGGCGGCGACCGCCACTTTCATGCTTTGCGCGGGCGCGACCGTTTACGTGGTTAGACATATCCTCGCGGCAGGACAATCGTTATGAAAGATAGGGTGTACTTATTTGGATACGGTTTGTTGTTCGGTTTTGGCTTGATCGTCGCGCAAATGACCAATCCGGCCAAAGTGTTGGCGTTTCTGGACGTCGCGGGCGCTTGGGATCCGAGCTTGGCGTTGGTCATGATCGGCGCTTTGGCGACCTTGGGGGGCGCGCGCTACTGGATGCATCGCGATAACAGCGTTGCCGATCACGAGTTGGAACTATCGGTCGGGACTCGGGAGTCGAATCAAATAGATCGCAAATTATTGATCGGCTCAGCCATTTTCGGTATCGGTTGGGGATTGTCCGGGTTTTGTCCAGGACCGGCCCTGGTCGGATTGACCGGTGGGGACGCCGGAAACTATGCTTTCGTCTCGGCGATGTTCGCCGGATTTTGGTTGTTCAAACGCTTAAACCGATCCTAGCCGTCGTTGCTGGTTCGGTCGATATACAGGAGCTTTCATGCAGGCGGAATTTTGGTTGGAACGTTGGGCGCAAAATCAAATCGGTTTTCACAATCCCGATTACCACCCTGGCTTGGCGGCCTATTGGGACGATTTGCAAGTGCCCGAAGCCAGTACGGTGTTTGTTCCATTGTGCGGAAAGAGTTTGGATTTGTTATGGCTGCGCCGACGAGGCTACCGGGTCGTGGCGGTGGAATTGAGCCGAGTCGCGGTGGAGGCGTTTTTTGCCGAAAACGATTTATCGGTTTCAGTTAGCCGGCAGGGCGAGCTAGCCGTGTTCGCGGCCGACGGATTGACCATCTATTGCGGCGATTTTTTCGCGCTGACCGCCGCCGAACTCGCCAATGTAGCCGGCGTTTACGACAGAGCCGCCTTAGTCGCCCTGCCGCCAGCGATGCGATCAGCGTATGCCGCAAAAATGCGCGAACTCCTGCCCGCGGGCTGCAGGACGCTGCTGGTGACCTTCGACTACGATCAGGCTGAAATGGCCGGGCCGCCTTTCGCGGTGCCGGCTGGGGAAGTCGCTACGCTATACGGGAGTTGGTGCGATGTGGCTGAAAAGGCCGTGGCGGACATATTGGACGATGAACCTCGATTTCGCGAGCGAGGCGTCAGCCGAATCCAGGAATCGATTTATGCGCTGACCGTGCGTTGAGCCGGAATAAGGAGCCAGTTCAGCCGGAGTCTTTGGGCTGGCTTGCTGCGAGACCGGTTCGGGGATTGCCAGCGGACCCGGCCGAGTTTAGTTTCCGGAATAACTGATTTTACCGCTCTGGAGCAGGGCGCACTATACTAAGACTGTCGCTGGCTTCAGGCCCGCGGCTCATAATAATTCTTACAGCGAGGTGCGCCATGTTAGCCAAAATTGCCGCTGCCGATTACATGTCGGCTAACGTTATCACCGTTTCCGCACACACCGAAACCTCCATAGCCATCAAAAAATTGCTGGACCATAAGATTACCAGCATGCCGGTCGTCGATGAACACGGCAAATTGTTGGGAATATTTTCCGAACGCGACGGGATGCGCGTCGCGGTAGGTTCGGCCTATAACCAGAGCATGGAAGGCCGCGTCGAGGAATTCATGAATCTAAGCCCGGTCACGGTTAAGGCCAGCGACAGCTTGGTGGACATCGCCACCAAATTTCAGGATTCGCCGATGCGCAGTTTTCCGGTGTTCGAGAACGACTCGTTGGTCGGTATGATTAGCCGGGTGGATGTCCTTAGAGCCTTGCTGACGATTCGTTAACCCGATTCAAGCTTCCGGCCGCCGAACACTTCGGTCGTCGGGGGCTAAGCCTTTTCCACGCTTTCCAGGCAGACGACCATCGTGTGACGGACGATGTAAAACGTCATGGACATCGGGTACAGCGCGTAATGGCGGGTAACCAACAAACCGACGATGACAAAGCCGATCACCGATCCGAAATTGAAGCGGGTGATTTTTTCCAGGTAACGCAAATGTTCGATCGAGTCCAAATCAAAGCGTTCGGCACGGTTAATCAACGATAGCGTTACGAGGGTGGTCAGGGTCGCGAAATACACTGGAAAGAAGAAAAACATCGGCGCGTCGTCATTGAATTGCGGCTTCCAATAGGCGTACCAAACCAATAAGCCGGCACTCGCGAAGCCGTCGTGCCACACAATGGTCGGCAATTTTTTCAAGTAGCCGGCCAGCAGTGCGGTGCCCATCAAGGTTAGGCCGATCGCCAACGCGACCGGAGTTTCCAATAAAGCCAAGTAAGGATTGCCGTTCTGCACCAAGAAGGCCAGGCCAACGCAGCAAAAAATAAAGCCTATCATCGTAATGAACTCGTCCGGTGGCCCGGCGTTTTCTAGCCCGACCTGAAAAAATTTATGATCCACGCATTTGTGCGCGTGGCGGAAACTCAAAATATTCGTTGATCGGTTGAACAATTCCAGTTGATTATTCAACGGGTCATGGGTTAGTTAGCAAAGACCGGCCGATTGCGCCAACCGACGATTTAACGCTGATAGAATAAACCCTTTGACGGTGGCGGCACGAGCGAATTACCTTTTGTATCATCGCCTCGAGCTTTTTGGCGGGCAACTCAGGTGTTGCGGCCAATGAGGTAGGCCGTCGGATTTATCGGAGTGTTCATGAGTTTTTTTGCGAAACAAACCATCGTTGCCCAACCGGGATTCAACCGTTGGCTGGTGCCGCCCGCCGCGCTTTCGGTACATTTGTGTATTGGCCAGGCCTACGCGTTCAGCGTGTTTAACGAGCCTTTGAGCCGTGCGGTCGGTATCGGCGCCGCGACACCGGAAGACTGGAAGCTGACGACGCTAGGTTGGATTTTCAGCTTGGCGATTGTGTTCTTAGGGTTGTCTGCGGCGGTGGGTGGCAAATGGTTGGAGAAAGTCGGGCCGCGTTTAACCATGTTCGTCGCCGCGTGCTGTTTCGGTGGCGGTTTCTGGGTTGCGGCCTTGGGTGTCCAATTGCACGAAATTGGCTTGCTGTATCTTGGCTACGGTGTGCTGGGGGGGATCGGTCTGGGCTTGGGTTACGTTTCACCGGTGTCGACCCTGATCAAATGGTTTCCGGATCGGCGTGGCATGGCGACCGGCATGGCAATCATGGGTTTCGGTGGCGGGGCCATGATAGGCGCGCCGTTGGCGGTTTGGTTGATGACGCATTTCAAGTCGGCGACTTCGGTGGGCGTGGCCGAGACGTTCATGACCATGGGGAGTTTGTATTTTCTGTCGATGACTATCGGCGCGTTGGCGATCCGAATTCCGCCGCCGGATTGGCGGCCGCCGGGATGGACACCACCGACGGTACGCCACAAAATGATTACCGACAAACACGTACATATCGACCAAGCGCTGAAAACACCGCAGTTCTATTTGTTGTGGCTGGTGCTGTGTCTGAACGTGACCGCCGGCATCGGCGTGCTCGGGCAAGCGTCGGTGATGATACAAGAGATGTTCAAGGGCCGGGTGGATGCGGCGGCGGCGGCCGGCTTCGTTGGTTTGCTCAGCTTGTTTAACATGGTCGGACGGTTTTTTTGGTCGTCGGCATCCGATTACCTCGGGCGCAAGCAGACCTATTTCGTGTTCTTTGCCATCGGCGCCTTGCTGTACGGGACGGTACCGACATCGGGCGGCGCCGGTAATCTGCCGCTGTTCGTGGTGCTCTATGCCCTGATCATGAGCATGTATGGCGGCGGGTTCGCGACCATCCCCGCGTATCTGGCCGATATTTTCGGCACAATGTACGTCGGCGGCATACATGGCCGGTTGTTGACCGCTTGGTCCACCGCCGGTGTATTAGGGCCGGTGTTGGTAAATTATCTGCGCGAGTATCAAATCGGCCAAGGAGTGGCCAAAGGCGATGCTTATAACGTGACGATGTACATCATGGCGGGAATCTTGGTGTTGGGTTTTATCGCCAATCTGGCTATACGCCCGGTCCATGAAAAACATCATATGAAACACGACGAATTTGACGAGCTGGATGGGGTGTATCCGGCCGACGATCATTGAGCAACCTGGAGCAGGCGTCATGATAGAGAACAAACAACGCGGTATATCCCGCCTATTGATCGCAATCGTATTTTGGCTGTATGTGTTGATTCCATTGAGTTGGGGAGTGTGGTCAACCTTACAAAAAGCGCTGGCTTTGTTCGCTTAGAGCCCGCAAGCTATTGCCTGGATTAGCGGCGATCAATGGGGGTTCGCCTGTGCGTGAGGTTGGTTGGCTCAAACGATTGCGTTTTCATGTCGGGCGATCGACTCCGTGATCGGCTAATTTTTGCCGATTTGGCCGCCTAGGTATTGATTGATCTGCTCGAGGTCCTGTTCGGCTAAGCTGCCGGCGGCTTCCTTTAGGCGAATGCCGTTGATCAAATAATCGTAACGGCTACGGGCGAAGTCGCTTTTGGCCTTGTAAAGATTGCGTTGCTCGGTCAGTACGTCGACCATTGTCCGGGTGCCGACTTCGAAACCGGCTTCGGCGGCTTCCACGGCGACTTCCGCGGATTTACTGGTGGCTTCCAGTGCTTTGACCCGGCTGATGCTGGAGACCACGCCGCGAAAAGCATCCTTGACGTTGCGGTTGACGCTGCGTTTGACTTTGACCAGGTCCTCTTTCGCGGATTCGTATTCGTGCGCGGCTTGGCGGGTGCGAGAAACCGTGCCGCCGCCTTCGAATAGGGGGAGGTTGAGTTGCAGGCCGAAGCTTTCGGTGTTACCCAAGGTGCCGTATAGACTGCCGCTGCTATCCTGTTCGGAGTACTGAGCGACAATGTCTATTGTCGGTAAATGTTTGGATTGCTGCAGATCGACGTTTTTCCGAATGTATTCGGCTTGGTTTATCTGGGCGACGATAGAAAAGTTGCTGTTCTCGGCGGCATTGGCCCAACTAGCCATATCTTCCGGTGTCGGGGGGCTGAGCGGTAATTGCGGGGCGAGCGTTGTCAAATCGGCGGCGTTTTCGCCGATGATTTCGCGTAATGCTTCCTTGGTGTTGTCCAGCTGATTTTGCGCCTCGATCTCGCTGGCCGACGCCCTGTCGTAACCGGCTTGAGCTTCATAAACGTCGGTGATGGCGATGATGCCAACCTCGAAACGCTGTTTGGCTTGCTCCAGTTGTTTTTCAATGGCTTTTTTCTCGGCAGTGCTATATTCGAGATTGTCTTGGGCGGCTAGTATGTTGAAATAGGCTTCCGCCGTGCGGCGCATCAGAGCTTGCTGTTTGGCCTGAAATTGTGCCTCCGCCTGGGCGATACGGTTATCGGCTTGGTCGAGTTGTATCCAGTGGTCCCAGTGGAACACGGGTTGGCGCAAATTGAAAGTCAGTCTGCTGTCCAGATAGTGCTGTAGCGGCGTATTCGGTAAAAAGCTTTCGATTTCCAGGCGCGTGCGATTACTGCCGGCGGTGAACGAGACATTCGGCAGCATTTGGGCGATACTTTGAGACTTTAGTTCCGCTGTCGTTAGCTTGTTGATATCCGAACTTCTGAATTCCGGGTCGTTTTGTAGCGCCAAGCGATAGGTTTCGAGCAAATCCTGCCCGTAGGCCGAATTTGTCGCCACGAAAGCCATCAATAGGGTACTCAACGGTTTTATCATTGCCATATCTCGCGGAAAGGGTAAAAATACTCGGGTATTATCGCTTAAAAGAACACTAAATGTTTAAGTTTGCCATAAGGTTAGGCAAACAATATAGAAACGTCAAAAACAATTCTTTAATTCATCAGAGTCTATATGAGCCAAAAAATCAGCAAAGCCGTCTTTCCGGTCGCCGGATTGGGAACTCGTTCGTTGCCCGCGACTAAGGCGGTTGCCAAGGAAATGCTGCCTATCGTCGATAAACCGTTGATTCAATACGGCGTCGAAGAAGCGATTGCAGCCGGTATCGATACGATGGTGTTTGTGATCGGTCGCAATAAGGAATCCATCGCCAACCATTTCGATAAATCCTACGAATTGGAAAAAGAATTGGAAAAGAGCGGTAAAACCGAATTGCTGAACATGTTGCGCGGATTGCTGCCGTCGCATGTATCTTGCGTTTTCGTTCGTCAAGCCGAGGCTTTAGGTCTGGGACACGCGGTGCATTGCGCCAAACCGGTGGTCGGCAACGAACCGTTCGCGGTGATCTTGCCGGACGATCTGATCGAAGACGGTGAGCGGGGTTGTATGAAACAGATGGTCGAGTTGTTCGAGCACGAGCAGAGCAGCGTACTCGGTGTCGAGCGGGTCGATCCCAAGGAAACTCATAAATACGGCATCGTCGAGCATAGCGAAACCGCGCCGCGCGTTGGTCGTTTGAGTTCCATCGTCGAGAAACCGAAACCTGAAGTGGCGCCGTCGAATATCGCGGTCGTCGGGCGGTATATTTTGACGCCAGCCATCTTCGACAAAATTGAAAATACCGGTCGCGGAGCCGGTGGCGAAATCCAATTGACCGACGCCATTGCATCGCTAATGAAGGACGAGCAAGTATTGTCTTACGAGTTCGAAGGAAATCGTTACGACTGCGGGTCTAAGTTCGGTTTTCTATTGGCGAATGTCGAATACGGTTTGCTGCATAAGGAAATCAATCGCGAATTTTCCGAGTATTTGCGCGACCGCGTCTCAAAGATCTAGTCTTGACTTAACAATGGTCGGCGCCGCCTTGGTGCCGACCAGTGATAATTAATTTGGCGCAAAAACCACGCAACCCTATTTATTATTTTTTTTCAACTTGCTCATACGCCGCAACAGCATTTTGGAATCCGGTTTTTGTTCTAACCCATTCCGTAATATTTCGACCGCCTCGTCAGTCCGTCCCGATCTTGCCGCCAAGTCACTGAGGGCCGCATAGGCTAGGGCAAGTTTCGGGTTCAGCTTGATTGCACTTTGGTACTCTTGGATCGCTTCTTTGATCTGACCACTCTCTTCGTAAACTTGTCCTTTCTCGTAATGAATCCTCGGGCGCCAAGCAAAGTTTTTAGATGAGTGCTCTTCGACGTACATAAAGCCACCGATAGAGTTCTTATAAAGTTGCCTCTTCTCCATGGGGTCGCGCTCTACGCGTGCCAACATTGCCGAAAACAAGCCTTCACAATAGTGATGTATGTGCATTATGTCCGGGCCTATACGCTTCGCCCAGAGTTGGTACTCTGCGGTGTCTTTTCCTTTTAGTCTCACCCAGCAAAACCTGGGTAATCTGGCGAAGTCGTAATCTGTCGTTGGCCAAGCGCTTTGCGCTTGCGGGCAGATTCCGAATAGCGCAATTATCAACAATAAGCTTCTTAACAGCATGATCGATTGACCTCACATTGTTGTAATACCCCATTAGACAGTTTTTGGAGCATTTTTTGAAATTGATTGTTTAGAGGAATACAAATCGCCAACCTGATTTTCTTGGAGCTCAGCGTTGCTTCCTGGGTGCCAACAAGCGACGATAAACCGTTTCGACCTGAGCAACATGGCTGCGTATCGAAAATCGCTGCAATGCGGATGTACGAGCTTGCTCGCCTAAACGGATGCCCAGTTGGCGGTCTGAGTAAACTCGATAAATCTGCTCGGCCAAACTCTCGGCATCGCCGGGCCTAAACAACAAGCCGGTTTTTTCGTGCTCTATCATTTCAGCGGCGCCGCCATGCGCCGGACCGATCAATGGTCGCCCCATCGCCAAAGCTTCTATAACCACGGTGCCTAGGGGTTCTGGACTAGTGGACGCCGAGACGATGACATCCAAACCGTTATAAACCGTTTCCATTTTATTGATATGGCCGGTAAACGACACTGTCGCGTTCAAGCCTTCGTCCGCGACTCTGCTCACCAGATCAGCCTCGTAACCTTTACAGTCGTCCGGCGTGCCGCCGACGATGAGCATTTTCAAATTTGGGATTCGACTTTGCAAGCGTTTTGCCGCATCCAAAAACAGGTGTTGTCCTTTCCATGGGATCAGCAAGCCGATCAAGCCCACGACAAATTGGTCGCTTTGAATGCCGTATTGACGGCGGAAGACAGCACCATCGGCATACGTATCCAGCTGATCCAGCGCAATGCCGTCGTATATCACGCTGATTTTTTCGGCCGGTATCTTAAGTTTATCGCGCATACTAGCGGCTACCCAATGCGATACCGACACAAAATGGTCTGGCAGCGAATATGCCAAACGCATCGATCTTGAGCCTTGCTGATCGCCGCGCACGTGGCAAACCGCCGGAATGTTTAACACTTTGGCCACCAGTAACGCGGCGCGGTTGCAGAGCGGTTCGTTATTGGCGTGTATCAAATCGGCCTTGAAACGCCAGGCTTGCCAAAGCAAAGCCAGAAAGAACGGCAAAAAATTGGCTATGTCGTCGGCTCTCGCGAGTAGTTGGTTGCATAACACTCGCAATACCGGATGGTTTTGGATCGCTTCGATATCGGAGATTCTTTGCCGCCAACCGACGATGTCGAACCGGCGGTCCGGAATATGTCGCCATAGGGTTTCGTCGGCTATTTCCCGATATGACGGCCCGTCTCTACCCGTGACTACCATCGCCGAGAATTCAGTTGTGTCTAGGTTTCTAACCAAATGGCGGAGGCAAATGATGGCCCCGCCGTAGCCGATACCGTTTTCGACAAAGACGATGCGTTTAGGAACTGGTGCGGACATTGGAATAGGGGCGATGGGTTAAATGAATTAGTGGCCGATCAACCGCTGCTTAACGGCACGTACCGCCGCTATGGCACCCGGCGTTAGCTGGCTGGCGATCAGATAAAGTAAGGCCGGAGCATTTGCTTTGCGCGTTAAACTACTCCGGAAGGCGGAGCGAGCGTCAGTTCGAGCGCCGTTGTTGAAGTACCAATACCCCAATGTCCAAAACGTCCGAGAGACTAAATCATCCGGGGATACGCCTTGAGCGCGCAGCTCCGGGCCAATTTGCCGCGCCAACGAGTCCATCACCCGAGTCAGATCAACCAGCATGCGTTCGCTGGCTTGAGTGGCGTTATTGCCATGCTGGCGGCGCAGCATTAAAGTGTCCGGCAGGCAACTGATCGGATGTTTTGCGGCGATTTTGGCCCAAAGCTCCAGGTCTTCGCCGAAGCGTATCGTCGGGTTAAATAGGCCGGCTTCGTAAAGTGCGGCTTTACTGACCAATACGGTACCGGTCGGAATAAAGTTTTTCGCGACCAAGGCCGCCAACGCGTTAGGTACTGGAGCGCCGGCCAATTGCGAAAATTTTTCGGAAAGCCCGTGTTTGTCCAGCACCGAAGCAGTGAGTAATCGATTGTCGGTGTCGATTTCCGCCATGTCGCCGGCGATTAGGCGTAGCGCTGGATGGGTCTGTAGCGCTTGTAATTGTTTGGCGATTTTATCGGGTGTCCACTGATCGTCCGCGTCTAAAAACGCGATCCAATCGCCGTTGGCCAGTGAAATGCCTTGGTTGCGCGCGGCGGAGGGGCCTTGGTTGTCTTGACGGTGATAGACAATATCGCTGCCTAGATCGGCGATAACCGTTTCGGTATTGTCAACCGAGCCGTCGTCCACCACTATGATTTCGTCGACCTGATGGCTCTGGTTGCGTACACTGGCGATGGCGTCCCGAAGAAATGCGGCGTTATTATAAGCGGGAATGACCGCGCTAATTTTCATCGAATTAAACAGTGTCAACTGTCGCGGGTGCTGGTTGCGCACACGAACCAAGCCGGGAAGATTAAACCGCTTAGATAGGCGATCCACGCTAGCTTCGGGTGTCGGTAATACAATCGGTACAGAAACGCACCAACCTTACGATATTGACTTGCTTGACTCAAACCTTGCCAAGTTTCCCCGTTAAACCGATTGGTGATTTCATTTCGGTTGCCGTTTAGCCATTCCGCCAATTCCGGCGAAGCCAGAAACCGGACGTGGGGTAGCGTCGTGCAAATTCGACTTAACAGCTGCTGCAATCCGGCGATCGAGTCTCGGCACTGTGTATCGCTACGGGTGAAATTGTATTTGTGCGTGGAAATGGTCAGCGGCAAGGCCTGGCGACATGCGGCTAAGGCTTCGGCGTAGGCGCTGTCGGGCGTATGTTTGCCGTCGGTGGGTTCGAACATGACGTTTCTAACCAAATAGACTTGGTCGTATCGGTTGCGCTCGCCGCAGCGGATCAGGGTAGGGTCGGCAAAATATTTGCCGTTTCCATCGCGCCCGAGGCAACGATAACCGGCGGTTTGGATCGCCGTAATTCGCTGCTCGCGCCAACACGCTTCGATGGCGTCACCCCAAAGATAACACGGTGCAACCGTGGTCAGCGTCGGTTGCCCGAACATTTCGATAAACAAACGGCCGGCTGTTTCGACGATGTCGCGCGCTTTATTTTCGGCTATCGGTGTCGTCGGCAACTGGCTGCCGTCGACATAGTGGCCTTGTAGCGGTGAATCCAGTGATTCCCAATCCCACCAGTCGGCATGGGCTCGAGCGTCGTTTAGGCGCGAGTCGCCATCGCCTAGCAGTTTGGCGAAAGCTTCACCATTAAGATGTTCAAGGCCGTGTAGTTGCGGAACGAATGTGCCTTGCGTCATGCCCGATCGCATCGCTTCAAAAATTTCCGGAAAGTCGGTATCCAGGCGTTTTCGGAAGTATCGGTTGTCGGCATCGTCTTGGATTTTGGCGACGTCGGGCACGGCTAACACCACGTCGGCGGTTAACACCGCACAACGCCCCCGAGAATCGCGCGTCGTGGCCAAGGAGCCCAGCAGATTTCTGAGTCTTTCAGCCTGATAATCTCCGCCAGGCCCCCAGTCGTCGCTTTCAATCAATACCGGCGTTTCGGCGAAGTAAGGTTCTCGCCAAGTGGCGATGAACAATGGCTTTTTCCAGAACCAAAGCACGGTCAACGCGGTTAACCATAGGCATAAAAAAAACAAAATCACGATTAACATTGTTCGATAATACTCAGTTGAACGGATCTGGCGGGGTGGCGGATATACATCGTAGCAGAGAATCCGCTGGGATAAGCAAGCGACAGTTCGACACCGTGAATTTTATCGCGACGCGGTATCGAATCGACAATCGCATGTCACATGCCTATTCTAAAATGTATCCAGGCCCGGTCGCGGGGCTTGCTGAGCTGTCATAAAACCAAAGTTGAGGAAGCGAATGTTGATTTTCGGGGCTTTGCCCATTCAGTGGCGGTATCCGGTCGCGGGTGTCGTTTTGGTGACCTTGGTCTGTGTCGGCGCTTTTTTTTCGACTTGGGCATCCATTGTCGAGATTTGGTCGCGATCCGAGACCTTTACTCACGGTTTTTTGGTGGCGCCGATCAGCCTTTGGTTGATCTGGTCCAGACGCCACTGTTACCGAAATCTGCAACCCGAGAGTGCCTGGCTGGGTTTGCTAGTGACGGCTATAGGCGGGTTCGTTTGGTTGGTGGCGAAATTGGTCCACGTGCTGGTTTTGGAGCAATGGGCTGTCGTAACGATTCTGATCGGCGGTTATTGGGCGCTATTGGGTGGATCGGTTATTAAAAAAATGCTGTTTCCCATCCTGTTTCTTTACTTGATGGTGCCTTTCGGGGAAGCGTTCATCCCGTGGATGATGGAATACACGGCGTCATTTGTGGTGTGGATGATACGCCTTACAGGCATGAGCGTTTACCGTGACGGCATGTTTTTTATGCTGACTTCCGGGAACTGGTCGGTAGTGGAGGGATGTAGTGGCTTGCGCTACTTAATTGCTTCGTTGACCTTGGGTCTTGTCTACGCGTATTTGAATTTCCGTAACTTACGAAAACGAACCCTATTCATTATCGCATCGTTTTTAACGCCGATTCTGGCGAACGGTTTGCGTGCTTACATGATCGTGATGATTGGTCATTTTAGTGGCATGAAATTGGCTGTGGGTGTCGATCATATTATTTACGGTTGGTTGTTTTTCGGGCTGGTCATGCTATTGCTGTTTTATGCCGGTTCGTTTTGGGCCGACCAAGAAACAATTGCCGATACATCGGCCGAGCAAAGTATGCCTGAGCCGATGACGAGGTATCAGGGGTTGTTGCCGATGATAGCCGTCGTCGTGATAGGTCTTATTGCTTGGCCTATCGTCTTTCGGAGTTTGGCCGCTCGGCAGGCGGTAGCGGCTGCCATACCTGACCAAATAGTCACGCTCCGAGGAAGTGGGGGGGCTGTTCAATCGCCGCCAGATTGGGGATGGCGGCCAACTTTCAATGGCGTCATGGCGGAGGTAAAAAACGCGGTTGACGATCCATCTGGAACAGTGGCGATGTATTTTGCGAATTTCGGTGACGAATCGCAGGGCGGAGAATTGGTGAACTCCCAAAATTTTCTGGTGCCGCAAAAGCATAAAGTCTGGCGTATGGCTTCCGAAAGAGCGGTACAGGTAGATTGGCCTGATGGAACGTCGGGCGAAGTCGTCGAGTCGCTGTTGAAAAGCGAGGCCCGAAACTTGCTTGTGTATCGATGGTATCGTGTCGGCAACTTCAATACCGCGAGCGATTATCGAGCGAAATGGTGGCAATTGCTAAAACGATTAACTGGCGATGCCGATCCGGAAATGTTGATCGTATTGTATACCGAAGTGATCGGTGACGATCTGGTCGAAGGCCGGGCGAGATTGCAACGAGTTTTGGCGGTTTGTTGTCAATGAACCGAGGATGCTCTCTAGCGGTGAATTACCCGCTTCACGCGAAAATGCGTCCGCTTGCGATGTCCATCCTCAGGTTGACGCCCGATGCAAGCATGATGCTAGACTACCCCCATTGTTTTTTATTTCGATGCAAGGAAACCAAACTATGACACCGGTAATACTCTCAGGCGGTTCTGGAACGCGACTGTGGCCACTTTCGCGCGGTCAATATCCCAAGCAATTCTTACCGTTGGTCTCGGGTTATACGATGATTCAGGAAACGGTATTGCGGCTGGATGGTTTAGCTGGATTAAAAGCGCCGATCGCCGTATGTAACGAGGATCATCGTTTCATGATGGCCGAGCAATTGCGCGAAATCGGCGTCAGGCCAGCCGCGATTATTCTGGAGCCGGTCGGCAAAAATACCGCGCCGGCCGTGGCAATGGCCGCGTTGAGTGCCGCCGAGGACGACGTGTTGTTGGTACTGCCCGCCGACCACGTCGTTGCCGACCGAGCTGCATTCCACCATGCGGTGCTGGAGGCTCGTGCATTGGCGGAACAGGATTTGCTGGTGACCTTCGGAATTGTCGCGACCGAACCCGAAACGGGGTACGGCTATATCAAGCGCGGTTCGCTACGCTATGGCCCCGCTTACAAAGTCGATGCCTTTGTCGAGAAGCCCGATGCGCAAACCGCTCAGCGTTATCTGGAAAGCGGCGAATTCTTTTGGAACAGCGGTATGTTTGCGTTTAAAGCCGGTGTTTTTCTGCGCGAGCTGGAGCGCTTCAATCCGGAAATGTTGGCGGTTTGCCGCGCTTCGCTGCAAGCCGCCAAACCCGACTTGGATTTTGTACGTTTGGACAAACAGACATTCTCGACATGTCCGTCGGATTCTATCGATTATGCAGTCATGGAAAAAACCGATAAGGCGGCGGTGATACCGTTGGATGCCGGCTGGAATGACGTTGGCTCTTGGTCCGCGCTGTGGGACGTGACCGATAAGGACGGTTCCGGCAATGCGATCAAAGGCGACGTGTTGACCGTCGATACCCGTAATTCCTTTGTGCATTCCAGCAACAAGTTGGTTGCGGTGATTGGCGTTGACGACCTGATTGTCGTAGAAACCGACGACGCGGTCATGATCGCGGCAAAGGATCGAGTGCAAGATGTGAAGGAAGTCGTTGAACAATTGAAGACATTGAAGCGTAGCGAAGCCAACGTTCATCGTAAAGTCTATCGTCCCTGGGGACACTATGACTTGGTCGATTGCGGCGATCGGCATCAGACCAAGCGCATTGTCGTCAAACCAGGCGCGAAACTGTCGGTACAAAAGCACCATCATCGCGCCGAACATTGGGTGGTTGTTAAAGGAACAGCCTGGGTCGACAAGAATGGCGAAAAAATTCTAGTTTCGGAAAACGAATCCATTTACATCCCATTGGGTGTGATTCATAGCCTGGAGAACCCTGGCGTCATCCCGCTAGAAATGGTCGAAGTCCAGTCTGGCAGTTATTTGGGCGAGGATGACATCGTGCGCTACGAAGACCAGTACGGACGCATTTGACCGCGCGGGACGCACGCCGTTGCGTCCTTGTTATTCCGCAACGACTCGGGAGGCTTAGGCCTCCCGTTTTTTGAAAAATCCGCTCGATAAGTATGCTTCGAGTACATTCGACGATCATGCCACCCTGTAGACCTTATTCCCCTTGGAGTTGTCCTTGTCGCTACAAACCGTCAACGATTTGTTGAGAAAGCATAAGCTGGTCGAAGGTATGTTGAGCAATCAAACCATGCCTAGACGCAAGCTCGTTACCGCGTTGGTGCAAAAACAGCACATGGTGGAACTGCGTGGCGTGCTCGACAAATTGTCCGCGGTTGAAATCGGGCATATTTTGCAGTCCATAGATTTGGACGACGCCCGCTTGGTATGGGAACAAGTGGAAGACGCTCGTCAGGACGACGTACTCTGGGAGTTGTCGGATGCGTTGCGGGAAGCCTTGGTCGGCGACCGGGAGCCGCATTGCGGCGTCGGCCAAATGAGCGCCTTTGAATTGGTCGACGGACGTTTGTCGAAAGTCGCGATTACCTGTCGTCACGACTTGTTGGCGATTCAGCCGATCTGGGTCGATCTGTTGGCGCCGAGTAAGGCTCAACGCGCATTGATCGGCCAGCACTACGGCTTGGACCTTCCGGATCCGCTGGACTTGACCGACTTGGAGGCCAGCGCGCGCTTTTATGTCGAGGACCAACACGAGATTCACATTCACTCGGATTTTTTGTTGGATCGGGAGGGTAAATCGCGTAGCGTGCCGGTTGCCTTTATTTTGCGCGGTGAGATGTTGTTTTCGGTACGCAGCGAGGAGTTGCCGGTTTTTCGTTTGCAACGTTTACGTGCCAGAACCCAACCCGGCTTCGTATCGGACTGTAAGGATATGCTGCTGGATTTATACGGGGCGGAAGCGGAATATTCGGCAGATGCCTTGGAAAACGTCTATGCGCAGCTGGAAAATGTCAGCAAGCAGGTATTGAGTCAAAATATCAGCGATGAGGAGGCTGCGGCTATACTGGCCGACATTGCCGAGGAAGAGGATTTGAACGGCCGGATTCGTCGTAATATGCTCGATACGCAGCGCGCGGTGTCGTTCCTGATTCGCCGCAAATTGTTGAACACCACGCAACTGGATGACGCCCAGCAAATCTTGCGTGATATCGAATCGTTAAACAGTCATACCGCGTTTTTGTTCGATAAGATCAATTTTTTGATGGATGCGACGGTTGGTTTTATCAACATTAACCAAAACAAGGTCATCAAAATTTTCTCGGTTGCGTCTGTCGCGATGCTGCCGCCTACGCTGATCGCCAGCATATACGGTATGAATTTCGATAACATGCCGGAGTTGAAATGGGCGTTGGGGTATCCGTTCGCGCTGGTATTGATGACGATTTCGGTGGTAGCGCCTTTTGTTTTTTTTAAACGGAAGGGTTGGTTGAGATAATGTCGTCTCTAAACCGGGAGGCATTATGCTGCTGCGACAATATGCCACATTTTCAATCAGTATTGACTCGATTAATCTAACGCTAACTTTTTTGTTCGGTTAACAGTTAAAGTTGCGTTATATTTCTTCCTAATGCTTTGAGGCGGTAACTTTAGAGTTAGCGCCTTTTTTTTGCATTTCGCGTCAAACCAGCGAATGGCATTTTACGAGTTTGATCGTATTATCGTCTCGCTTGAGAATTTCCATGACATGTCCGTAGAGCTTGATGCTGGTTCCTGGCTCGGGAATGGTTTCCATGTATTCGATGATTAAGCCGTTTAAGGTTCTGGGGCCTTCGGTGGGTAATTGCCAATTGGTGAGCCGGTTGAGCTCGCGAACTGTCGTACCCGCATCGACCAAAAAGCTGCCGTCTTTTTGAACTTTGATGTCGGCTTCTTCGGCGATCAACTCTCCGAGGATTTCTTGCAGCAAATCGTCTAGCGTGACCAATCCCAATACGTCGCCGTATTCGTCGACAACTAGGCCGATCCGCAGTTTCTCGGATTTAAATATCTGCATTTGCTTCGAAATGGGCGTGCCGGCCGGTATGAAAAAAGGTTTGGCGAGGCTATTGACGATTTTTTGTTTATCGAAATCTGGTTGGCTAACTTGTGCCAACACGGTACGCAGATGCAAAAAGCCGATCACCCGGTCGATATGTTTTTTGTAGACCGGCATCCGGGTGTGGGGGCTTTTTTGCAGCTGGGCAATGATGTCCTCGAGTGGCTCCTCAATATCGATACCGACCACGTCATTGCGGTGCGTCATAATGTCGGCGACGCTGGCCGATTCCAGATCCAAGATACTGAGTAGCATGTTTTGATAGCGGGTCGGCATCGAATGATTAGCATCGGAGACGATGTTTTTTAACTCTTCCTTGTCTCGCGTCACCAAGTCGGCTTTGCTACTGTTGACGCCGAATATTCGTAGCAACAGCCTGGATAGTAAATTTAGAGTCCAAACCGCTGGATATAGTAGTTTCACTAGTGGGATGAAAAACCATGCGGAGAAAAATGCCAGTTTTTCAGGTCTGAAAGTCGCCAGGGTTTTGGGAATACTGACCGAAAAAATCAGTATCAAGCCGGTTAGCACCGCCACTGCCGGTAAAATCAATGGTTCCCCCCCCAAACGCAGCGCGATGACGGTGGTCAGTGAAGCAGTGAGCACAATTCCCAGGTGATAACCAAGGGCAATTAGCCCGTTCAGGCGCTCCGGTCGCTTTAACAGTGCCTGAGCCTTGACCGCGCCCTTGTGCTTTTTTTTCGCTAGATGTTGCAGGCGGTAACGGTTTAGCGTCATCAGCGCAGTTTCCGAACCGGAGAAAAACGCGGAAATCAACAACAGTGCGGCCAGTATACCGAAGAGTATACTAAGGGAAATATCGTTCAAGGCAACGGTGCTCTTGGCAGTGGAACATCGGCTTAGTTTGTCTACTGGAGAGTTTTTGTCAAGCCTAAACGTCCTCCCAACGCGGTGGAATGACGTATGCTTCATTCAAACCACTTCAACAATTTATTGCAATAAATTGAAAAGCTAGCATTTTGACAATGTAGGGTTTCGGTGCTTAACTTAAAGCCCATTCCTACCCTAAATCGTACCGTCAGGCTATTCCAGAGAAACGAAGCATGGCTTTGCCAGAAATTTTACTCATTGACGACAACCCTGTTCGGGTCCAGCAAGTGGAAACCGTACTCAAGTTCTTGGAATATCGGGTATACACCCTTACAGTGAAGGAGTTCGAAACCGCATCGGACCGATGCCGAGAGGCGGACGTGGTGTTTGTTGGCGGTTCCAACGATAAATTGGCGATTCTGCTTAAGTCGGTCGCTGATGCCGCGAGTGGAGCGCCAATTGTGGTGTTGGTCGAGGCAGGAGGCCAGCAGCAGGCGTTAGCGACCCCTGTTCATCAATTGGTCACCAAGATTCTGGAATGGCCCACGGTCTATCCCGAGTTGATTCAACTGCTCGATAGTTTTCAGCCTGCCGAGTCGCCGAAAAAGTCGCGTTCCGATAAGGGCTTGGCCGGCATTAGCCGGGCGATCGCCCGGACGCGCGAACTGATCGATCAAGTGGCCAAATCCGATGCCACCGTACTGATTTTGGGCGAGTCGGGCACCGGTAAGGAGGTGGTTGCTCAAGCCTTGCATCGCGGCTCTTCCCGTCGGGATAAACCCTTTGTACCGGTCAATTGCGGCGCTATCCCCGGCGAGTTGCTCGAAAGCGAGCTGTTCGGTCATGAGAAAGGTGCGTTTACCGGTGCATTGACCGCTCGGCAAGGCCGATTCGAACTGGCCGAGGGCGGAACCTTGTTTCTCGATGAGATAGGCGATATGCCGATGCCCATGCAGGTCAAGCTATTGAGAGTATTGCAGGAACGCACTTTCGAGCGCGTCGGCAGTAATAAAACGATACATTGCGACGTCCGCATCGTAGCGGCAACTCACCGTCAACTGGAGCAGGAGATTGCCGAAAAACGGTTTAGAGAGGATTTGTTTTATCGCTTGAACGTATTCCCTATCGAAGTTCCGGCCTTGCGCGAACGCACCGAGGACATTCCTTATCTGGTAAGCGATCTAATTAGCCGTATGGAAGCGCAGAATCGCGGTTCCGTCAGATTGAGTCCTCGCGCGGTCGCGGTCTTATCTCAACACCATTGGCCGGGCAACGTCAGGGAATTGTCGAATTTGATCGAACGGCTGGCCATCATTAAGCCCGATGCGTTGGTCGATACCGCCGATTTGCCGGAAAAGTTTCAAGCTTACGAAGTACCCGATCATCTTCCGGCGACTTTGCCGGACCAGGAAATTCACGTATACCGCCCAGCCGAGCATCAGGGTTTGGGTGCGGCAGTACCTGGTGGCGTCGGGGCGATACACTTGCCCGAACAAGGTATCGATCTAAAAGAATATCTGACTGAACTGGAGAACGAATTGATCCGCCAGGCGCTGGAAGAGTGTAACGGCGTCGTAGCTCACGCCGCCAAATTGCTGAATATGCGTCGAACGACATTGGTCGAGAAATTGCGTAAAGTGGATACGGCATAAGCGCCGATGACATCTTCAGCTCGCTGTTGTCCAGTGCAGTCTCGATATTATTGCGGTTTCATACGGGTTTTGCGTGCCGCAGCCCCGGTCGCGCCGCGATTGGGTCGGTGGCAATCATGCCTCGGTCGCTAAACCAACAGATTTTTGTCGCGGCGCTGTTAGGGCTCGCGATTGGCTTGGGTTTCGGCGCAACCGGGCCGGATGCGCCCGGCGTGAAAGTCGGTTTGTATCTGGCTGGATTAGTCGGCAATGTATTTGTCGATTTGTTGAAAATGGTATTGGTCCCGTTGGTGTTCGCTTCGATCGCGGTCGGTGTCGCAAATCTCCGTCAGCATAGCCAGTTGCAACGGGTGTGGGTCGCAACATTATGTTTTTTTGTGTTCTCGATGGCGTTGGCGATCGCGCTGGGCTTGGCGGCCGCGCATCTGTTTCAGCCGGGTGCCGGTCAGTCGGGGACTTGGTTTCGCGACGCCACCGCCGGATTCGCCGCCAAGCAAATGACGCCGCTCGAATTCGCCGCCAGTTTCCTGCACGGCTTGTTCATGAATCCGTTCGCCGCGTTGGCGCAAGCCAATATCTTAGCGATCGTGGTATTTGCGTTATTACTCGGAATCGCATTGGTGGTCGGCGGAGAGCGCTACCGGAACATATTATTGCTGCTTCGTGAAACACTGGAGTTAATGCTGCGCTTGGTCGGATGGATCATGCGTCTGGCGCCACTGGGCATCATGGCCTTGTTGATTCAGTTGGTCGCCACGCAAAATGCCGCCGTATTAGCAACCTTGGCCAAGTTTGTCGCGGTTGTGATCGGGACTACGCTGCTGCACGGCTTTGTGGTGTTGCCGCTGCTTTTGTATGGGGCGACCGGCATGGCGCCGTTGACCTTTTTTAACGGCGCGCGCGAAGCGTTGCTAACGGCGTTTGCTACTAGTTCCAGCTCGGCAACGATGCCGGTGACGCTACGCTGCGTCGAGCAGCACTTGCATGTGGATGCCGAAATCGCGGGATTCGTCGTGCCGTTGGGGGCGACCATGAATATGGACGGTACCGCGCTCTACGAAGCGGCGGCAGCCTTGTTCGTCGCCAATCTGGCCGGTATCGAGCTCGATTTGACGCAGCAATTGATCGTGTGTTTCACGACGATGCTGGCGGCCATGGGAGCGCCGGGCATACCCAGCGCGGGAATGGTGACGATGGTGATGGTATTGCAATCGGTGGGCTTGCCGGCGGAAGCGATAGCCATCTTGTTGCCGGTGGACAGGTTGCTCGATACGGTGCGCACCATGGTCAACGTCGAAGGCGATATGATCGGAAGCTTGGTTGTGCAGAGGTGGGTCGGCCGCCCCGGCTAATTCTCCACACAAGCTGTCAGTGCGAGTCTTAATCAATCGAGAATTTTTCCTATGGTCGATCGGGAGCGGGCCGAAGATAATAGCCGATTAATTCCGATGACCGCCTCGATGAGTTTAAGAAATCAGATCATTTCACGGATACTGCTGTCCTCGCTTTGCATCTTGCTGATCGGCGGCGCGATTGCGATTTGGCAGGCGCGGCAGGCCGTTAAGAAAGAGGTTGACGCCTCGATCAATATGGCGGTGCAGTTAATATCGCTGGGTTTGGATGCGCCGGTCGAAGATCTGTCGCGGTTCAGCGCATTACAACAAACCAGGCATCTGAGCATTCAGTTGCTAAAGCCGGACGGCCAATTGGTACATTTTTCCGGAGCGGGCCAACCGAGTCATCCCGAAGACATGCCGCCCGCATGGTTCGTAACCTGGGTGCGAAGCGATTATCCGAAGGTCGAACATCAGCTGCACACCAGGGACGGCAAACCGATGACCTTGGTCATTCAAGCCCAGCCGTTGGACGAGATTACCGAGGTGTGGGAGGAGAGTGTCGGTTTTTTCGCATCCCTGTCGCTACTGACTTTGCTGAGTTTTTTAGCGGTCAATTTGGTGTTGAGTAAATCGCTGAAAGCGATTGCCTCGATTGTGGAAGCCTTGCGTATCATCGAAACCGGCCAATATCGCTACCAATTGCCGCAATTTTCGACAATGGAGTTCGACAGTATCGCCAATGCCATCAATCATATGACCGTCGAATTGGAAAAGAGTCGTCAGGAAAATCGAGCATTGACGCAACACTCGTTAGCCATACAGGAAGAAGAGCGTCAACGGCTGTCGCAAGAATTACACGACGAACTTGGGCAGTCGTTAACCGCGATCAAGGTCATGGCGGTGACGGCGGCTCACCAGCGCGCGGATACGGCCAAGATTACCTCGGCCATCAGCGATATTTGCGATCACTTGATGACCGTCGTCCGTTCGATGATGCAGCAACTCCATCCCTTGGTTCTGACTGAGCTGGGTTTGAAAGCCACGTTGGAGGACTTGGTAAATCATTGGTCGGAGCGTAACCCCGATTTGAACCTAACCATCGATTGCGGCGATGAGGTCGACAGTTTGGACAAGGCGGTCACCATTCAGATTTTCCGGGTGATACAAGAGTGCCTGACCAATGTCGTGCGGCATGCTCAGGCTGGACGGGTTGCGATCGTTTTGCGTAAACTCAATCGGCCAGCCTTGTTGCAATTGCGCGTCGAAGACGACGGTCGAGGCTGCGATTTGACGACCGTCAATCGGGGGTTTGGATTGCGCGGCATCAAGGAGCGGATCAAGTCGCTCGACGGCGAGCTGGATATCCGGTCCGCACCCGATAGCGGGATGACCATACAAGCTAGGATACCTTTGGCATGAAACGCGCTGTCGGTATTTTGTTGGTGGACGATCACGCGGTAGTCAGAGCCGGATTTCGGATGTTGTTGTCGGCCAGTCCTGGCATTGAGGTGATCGGCGAAGCCGAACGGGGTGAACAAGCGATACAATTATACCAAGAGGTAAAGCCCGACGTATTGGTCATGGATTTGTCGATGCCAGGCATTGGAGGTTTGGAAACTATTCGTCGCATCGTACAGCGTGACGCCGACGCGAAAATACTGGTATTCAGCGTCCACCAAGAGCAAGTCTACGTCAGCCGGGCCTTGGATGCCGGGGCCTTGGGGTATATCACCAAGAACAGCGCCCCCGGAATTTTAGCGGAAGCGATAGCTGCGGTCCTGCAAGGCGTCACTTATGTGGAGCGCGGCTTGATGAAGTCCTCCGGCGAGCACTTGTCCGGCAATCATCAGACGATTATTGCCGATTTTTCGCCTAGGGAATTTGACGTCTTCAGTTTACTTGCGCAAGGTTTGACCGTCCACAAAATTGCCGACCAACTGTGTTTGGGCCATAAAACGGTCGCCAATTATGCCACGCAGATCAAAAAGAAACTGCAAGTCGCGACGACGACCGAATTGGCGCACATTGCCGTCAATTTGGGGCTGATGCAGCGTTAATTTTACTCAATCGATCAATTCGTCCAAATCGCTGCCCAATTCCAGCATCTCGTGCAAGCGCGATTGAACGAAATCCGCCGATAAACTCAAACCTTCGGCGACCGTTAGTGGAAAGGCTTTAATAATCTGGTCGGAGGATTGATTGGCTTCGAGAGCATTTGCGGTAAAACGACCTAAAAAGACCGCGCATGCCAAGCGATTTGGCGTTCCTGATGCCAACGGATCGGCCGATTGTTCGACGGCCTGGGTTAAGTCGTCGGGAAATTTCCAGCGGCGGCAGAGTTCCGCGGACGCAGTCGGCGTCACGAACCCCAGCCGGCGCAGCTCGATATCGGAACGCGAATTGCCGGCTTTGACGTGTTGATCGATCTCGTTAGCCTCGCTGGGTAGTCCTAAATGGATCAGCACGTTACCAAGGTCGGCTATCAAACCGGCCGTGTAGGCAATATCGGTTTGCAAGCCAGCTTGCGTGGCAAGCCAGCCAGCATGCGTAGCCGTTCGAAAGCTTGTTCGCCAAAATTGCTTGAGATCGAAATTGGCCAGCTTCGGAAACGAACCGACAAATCCGGAGGCAATGACCAAGGTTTTTAGTTGATTGGTGCCAAGCATCGTAACCGCTTCTTCTATCGAACCTACTTTTCGGGATAGGCCGAAGTGGGCGGAATTGACCAGCCGTAATACCTTTAAGGTAATGACTTGTTCTTTTTCCACATCCTTGACAATTTGCGGCATGTGGAAATTAGGATCGTTGAGTTGTTTGACAATAGTTCGGACGACTTCGGGAATTTGCGGAAGTTGATGGATTTGATCGAATAGTTGGTTAATTGACGCTGGCATGGTTGCTCTCTTGTCCCTAAAAAAACCGCAAGCCCGGGTGGCGTGGAGCGAGTCTGACGCTACCGGGACGCGGAGTGCGCGACGATCATCCGCGGCATTCGGCCATGGATGATTTTAAGTTCAACAAAAACGAATTTCTGTTTTTACAACGGCGCGAAGACACCGCTCACGATGTTTGGGCTCCGTGGTAAAAAGTATAGACGTCATTTGGCGACGCGATAACGGGGCGTAGCCTACCTAGGCTAGGTAGGCTGATTCGCTAGCCTAAGTTCTAAAGCTACCAACGGTCGTGCGAAGTTGATTGGCGAGTTCCAGCAATTCCCGGCAAGCGTCGGCGGTATTTTTCGCGCCAATCGAGGTTTCTTCGGACACGTGGCTGATGTTGCTGATATTCCGATTGATTTCCTCGGCCACCGCGGTTTGTTCTTCGGCGGCACTGGCAATCTGGTTGTTCATGTCATTGATCGTATCGATGCGCTGGCTGATCGAGGTGATCGATTCGCCGGCCGATGCCGCTTGATCCACGCTCGAAGCGGCACGTTTGCGGCCGTTCTCCATTACCGAGACGGCTTGTTTGGCGCGCCCTTGTAAACGTTCGATGGTTTGCTGAATTTCCAAGGTCGAATTTTGAGTCCGGCTGGCCAGCGTTCGGACTTCATCGGCGACGACCGCGAAACCGCGGCCCTGTTCACCGGCCCGAGCCGCTTCGATGGCGGCGTTTAAAGCCAGCAAATTGGTTTGCTCGGCAATTCCTTGGATCACGCCAAGCACCTCGCCGATACTGTTGCTGTCGTTTTCCAATTCGTGAATCACATTCGCGGCATTTTCAACTTCGCTGGCCAAGCTGTTAATACCGTTGACCGCGTCCTTGACGATGTTCTTGCCGGTCGAGGCTTCTTTATCGGCAATTTCGGCGGCCTCAGACGCTCGGACCGCGTTTTTAGCGACATCCTGAACCGTCGAGGTCATCTGCTTCATCGCGTTGGCGACCAGCGTGGTCTCGTGCAATTGCCTTTCGACGCCGCTTTGTGTCGTATTGGTGATGGTCGCCAATTTGTGCGAGGCGCTGGCCAGTTTTTCGCTAGTCGCGCTGATTTCATCGACGGTTTTGGCAATTTTACGCACAAAGGAATTAAAGCTATGAGCGACCCAGGCGAACTCCGATTTACCGGAGGCATCCAATCTAGCCCGCAAGTCGCCGTCGCCGCTGCATATGTCCTGCAGCTTGAGCGCCAACGCGGTTAGCGGACCGATGATGATTCTACTCATCATAAAGTAGCCGGTGAAGCCGATGATAAATAGCGTGGCAATTAAAAACCCGATGGCGTAATAGGTATCGGATTTTAACTGGGCCAATGCCACCGAGAACGGCGTAATGATTTCGAAGGCTCCGTGCAAATCGCCGGCATGCCGATTCTCCATCGTATAGCCGAGCAAGTCTTGGCCTTTGTCGTTACGCCAAAGCGACTGCGAGTTCTGCGGATCCCCGTGGCACAGTTCGCATTGTTTGGCCAATTTAACTGGCCGCAGATAGCGGATTTCCTGCTTGTCTTCATCGATGTAACTGTATTCGCTGGCGCTCGGATTATTCCGAAAATAATCCAATGCGGTGCGTTCGATTTCGTCGGCGGCGTTACGCGGGTTACGCGGATTGTTGGCGGGCGCCTTGAATCGGAAGCCGTATTCCTTGGCCTTGGTTTCTATGACATCCCAGGCGTTCGCGGTTGGCACGGTCGCTAGCACCAACTCTCTGGATTTCGCCAAGCCGAATTTATCGATGAGTTGATTGAGCTGTTCGGGAGAATAGACACCGGTCTCCCATTTCTTGACGACATTGTCGCGAATCGACTCCGACAAAACCAATAACTGACGTGACGACTCGATCTCCCGATCGATCATCTTTTGCTTGCCGACATTGGCGTAGACAATCAGTATTAGGATGCCGACACCAGTGAGTACCGACATCGTAATCGCTACTACTTTCACACCTACGGAATGCCAGTTCATCATCAACATTCGAATCTCCAGAAATGCTTTGTATAGTTATTATTCGCTCTTGCGGCCGCGCGCCGTAAGGATAGGCGCCGTGAGTATAGCCTACAATTTAACGTCAACTAGCTGGAAAACTTTATTAGTTGTGCGGAAAATTCCAACGCCCTCTTTTCGCTACGCAGGATGTAATGTCTAAAAGTTTAGCGAAGTATCGAATACTCCATTCACTCTTACGGATCCGAGGCCATCGCGGCCGCCTATTTCAACCCGTTTTGGTGGGTTTCGCGTAATGAGAGTGCCGCACGTGCCAACGATCAATATGTCGAATTTGCGAACCAGTCCGCGTTGTGAATTGGCCTATCGCTAGGCGACTTCGGCAACTTTTCCAAGCGCAATGGCTATCAATTCAATAAGGTCCTGAGTTTGCGCTAGCACATCCGCAATTGGCGTTTTCGAACGGAGTTTATTCTATGTCGATCAACCCGTTACGCGTATAGGGATGTGATGTCGCTGACAGTATCCGGATTTGGTCGTGACGTCTTAGCGTACGGTGCGATCACCAAGCGATCGAACGGCGCTGGACTGTTTTAACGGTCTTTACCTAACGGAGGTTGCGCCGAACCGGTCTCGTGAATGACAACGGGCTGACCGACGCTAAGCAAGCCCGTCCGGTCGTGCAAGGCATTTTGACCGAAATAGACTTTGTTGTTCCATTTGCGTAGTCGATTTAACGTCGTTAAAGGCTCCTTACCGGGACGTGCGGTTTCCGGATCGATCGTCGGAATCGCGCAGCGCGAGCAGGGTTTGGGCAGGCGGAACACGATATCGTTGATGGAGATCCGGCGCCAAGTATCCTCGGCATAACTGTCGCATTCAGCGACCACCAGATTTGGCCTAAACCGGTTCATATCCAAGGGTAATTGCATTGCCATGTTCAATGCATTCAGCGAGTTTTCCGAGACCAGTAAAAATGGGAAGCCGTCGGAAAAACCGGTCTGATCGGTATCGAAGGCATAGTCTGGATCGACTTTGCGGACGTCGACGTCGGCCTGCCGGACCAAACGGCAATCGCGGTCCAGAAATCGACTCAACCACTCATCCGCCGCGGAGCCGCAGCCTATCCCGATGCAACGATCGTCCCAAACCGTGACTTCGATCGCTTCGCCGGCGACTTCGAGTAACGGTAGGCGCAAATCCGCTTGACCGGACGCTGACAGGATTAGCGCATCGCTCTCGATACGGGTTTTGATCAACGCCATTTTCGGCAGTCGCCGTTGGCTGAGAAATTGCCGGTCGGTATCGACCAACATCCATTTACGGTCGTATTGTAAGCCGCGCTGGTCGACCGGCCAGACGTTTACCTGAAAACCGGCCAGCGATTTGACAGGGTAAACGTGTATTTGACTAAGAACGGGCATAGATGCAATTAGCTGAAGTGCAAATCGGTTTGGGTGTGCAGCAGGTGTTCGGCCAGCTCGGCGTGGCGGCCGTCGAATTTTAGGCCGTAACGCTGCTTTTTATGATCGCAGTGTACCACCGTGGCGACGACGTCAAAGCGTTGGCCGTCCGGGAACATCAGGTACAGGCTAACCTTGCTTTTGCGGTTCAGTTTGTCGTTGCTGATGACTGCCGCGCCGCGGCTGCTGATGTCGTAGAGTACCACATGAAACAAGCGCGGAAATAACAGGCTATGCACCTTGATCGCCGCCCGCAGGTCGGTTCGCCGGTAACGTACAGCCATGCGCTGGTTCGGCTGATCGGCGTCCAGGTTGATCTCCCGGTCCCAATCGTCGTGATCGTGCAATGGGAAGTCTGACTCGGACATGGCACAGGCGCTGGTTTAGAAGGTGGCTAAGTATTGACGGGAAGCCTTGGAAATTCAATAGCGCCCGCTGGATTATTGCTGACGCCGCGGCACGAATTTTCGTTAAAATTCGGTTTTTACGAAAACAATTGGAAGGACATGAAGCCATTCTATCGCTGGAGTCGTTGGGGATTGATTGCCGCCTTGCTCACAGTACCGGCCATCGTGACCGCGAAGTCGGTCTCCAAAGCAACGAAGGCGCCGCCGGCCAAACAGGAATCCAAGCCAACACCAGCCGCCGCGCCGGCCAAGCAAATCGTCAAGATCGTCTATTTCAGTCAGGAGGTCGAGGCGCCGCCGGCCTTGTCCAATCTCGACCCCTTCATCCAAAACAAGGGCCTGGTCGGCGCCGAGTTGGCTGTAGCCGATAACAATACCACCGGTCAATTCACCGGCCAGCAATACGACCTGCAAAAAGTGATCGTGCCGGTGGGTGGCGACGCTTTGCAGGCCTTCAGCCATCTAGTCGGCGATAGCAGCCTGGTGGTGCTGAATCTGCCCGCCGAGACCCAGCTTAAATTGGCGGATTCGCCGGCCGCGCAAGGCAAATTGCTGTTCGACGCCAGCAGCAGCGACGACGAACTGCGAGCCGGCCAGTGTCGGCGCAATTTGTTGCACCTTTTGCCGAGCCGGGCGATGCGCGCCGATGCGCTGGCCCAATACATGCTGAAAAAACGCTGGCAAAAATGGTTTTTGGTGACCGGCCGCGAACCGGCCGACCAAGCCTTCGCGGCGGCGATCAAACGCGCGGCCAAACGTTTCGGCCTGAAGCTGGTGGCCGAAAAGGCATGGAGCAACGATTTCGATGCGCGCCGTACCGCGCAATCGGACGTGCCGGTGTTCACCCAGATTGAAGATTACGACGTACTGGTGGTGGCCGATGAACAGGGCCTGTTCGGCGAATATTTGGATTACCGCACCTGGCTGCCGCGTCCGGTGATCGGTACCCAGGGTTTAGTAGCCACGTCCTGGCACCGGACGCACGAACAATGGGGCGCGGTGCAGTTGCAGAACCGCTTCAAGGACAATACCGGCCGCTGGATGGAAGAGGCCGACTACGGTGCCTATCTGGCGGTGCGGGCGATTGGCGAGGCGGCGGTGCGCAGCAAATCCAATCAGGTAGCGCCGATCCGCGACTACATGCTGTCCGATAAATTTGCGTTGCAGGGCTACAAAGGCATGCCGCTGTCGTTCCGAACTTGGGACGGCCAATTGCGTCAGCCGATATTGCTGGCGGCGGCGCGCGCGCTGGTGTCGGTGGCGCCGATCGAAGGTTTTTTGCATCCCAAGACCGAACTGGATACGCTGGGTTACGATCAGCCCGAAACCGGCTGTCATTTTCAATAGCATGCGGGAGTAAGGCAATGACCAGTAAACGGCGCATGGAATACAGTCAGGTGGCGATCAGCGGCGGACCGGAAGGTCTGGATCAGGTCGCCGAACTGGCCGGCGGCCATAAGCCGTTCAAAATCCGCAGCAACTACCAGCCGGCCGGCGATCAGCCGACCGCGATCACCCAACTGGTCGAGGGCCTGAACGACGGCGAACTGCATCAGACCCTGTTGGGCGTAACCGGCTCCGGCAAGACCTTCACGATAGCCAACGTGATCCAACGCACCCAACGGCCGGCGATGATCCTGGCGCCGAACAAGACCTTGGCCGCCCAGTTGTACGGCGAGATGAAGGAGTTTTTTCCGGAGAACAGCGTCGAGTACTTCGTATCCTATTACGACTATTACCAGCCGGAAGCCTATATTCCGTCGTCGGATACCTTCATCGACAAGGACGCCTCGCTGAACGATCATATCGAGCAAATGCGCTTGTCGGCCACCAAGGCGCTTTTGGAGCGCCGCGATACCGTGGTCGTCGCCACGGTATCGGCGATCTACGGTTTGGGTGAGCCGGAGTCCTATTTCAAAATGGTGCTGCATCTGGTGCGCGGCGACATGGTCAAACAGCGCGACGTGCTGCGCCGGCTCACTGAAATGCAATACACCCGCAACGACACCGAACTGCGTCGCGGTACCTACCGGGTGCGCGGCGAAGTGATCGACGTGTTTCCGGCCGAGTCCGAGGAACACGCGTTGCGCATCGAATTGTTCGATGACGAGGTGGAGCGGATGTCGATGTTCGATCCGCTGACCGGCGAAGTCGTGCAACGGGTGACGCGCTATACGATTTACCCGAAAAACCATTACGTGACGCCGCGCGACCAATTGCTCAGCGCGGTCGAGAAAATCAAGATAGAGCTGGCCGAACGCCTGGAGCAATTGCGCGATAACCATAAACTGGTCGAAGCGCAACGTCTGGAGCAACGTACCCTGTTCGACATCGAGATGATACTGGAAGTGGGCTATTGCTCCGGTATCGAGAACTACTCTCGCCATCTGTCGGATCGCATTTCCGGCGAATCGCCACCGACCATGTTCGACTATTTACCGAACGATGCGTTGGTCATCATCGACGAAAGCCACGTCACGGTGCCGCAGATCGGCGCGATGTACAAAGGCGACCGCTCGCGCAAGGAAACCCTGGTCGAATACGGTTTTCGGCTGCCGTCGGCGCTGGACAACCGGCCGCTGATGTTCGACGAGTTCGAGCGTATCTGCGGCCAGCGCATCTATGTGTCGGCCACGCCGGGCGGTTACGAGAAAGAGCATTCCGGCGCGGTGGTCGAGCAGGTGGTCAGGCCGACCGGCCTGGTCGATCCTCAGGTCGAAGTCAGACCGGCCACGACTCAAGTCGACGATCTGTTGTCCGAGATCAATCTACGCATTGCCGTTCGGGAGCGAGTGTTGGTCACCACGCTGACCAAGCGCATGTCCGAGGATTTGACCGACTACCTGCTGGAACACGGCATCAAGGTGCGTTATCTGCATTCGGACATCGAGACCGTCGAGCGCGTGGAAATCATTCGCGACTTGCGCCTGGGCGTGTTCGACGTGCTGGTCGGTATCAATTTGCTGCGCGAGGGCCTGGACATTCCGGAAGTGTCGCTGGTGGCGATACTGGACGCCGATAAGGAAGGCTTTTTAAGGTCGCTGACCTCGTTGATTCAGACCATAGGCCGCGCCGCGCGCAACGCCAACGGCAAGGTAATTCTGTACGGCGACAAAATCACTCGTTCGATGCAGCAAGCGATCGACGAAACAGATCGCCGCCGCGACAAGCAGCTCGAATTCAATGCCCAGCACGGCATCCAGCCGCGCACGGTGTTCAAATCGGTGACTGATATCCTGGAGCTCTCGATTCCCGGTGCGGGCGGCTCGATCAGTCATGCTCGAGCGAAGGCCGCCGAACCGGCCGGCGAATATAAATCGCTGACGCCCAAGCAGGCCGCCAAAACCTTGAAGCAACTGGAAGAAAAAATGTTCCAGCACGCCAAAAACCTGGAATTCGAGGAAGCCGCGCGCATCCGCGACCAACTGCGCTTGCTGCAGGCGGAGATGACGATTTGATTTTAGCGTGATGGTACTGGGGAACTTTGTTCGCGCGCGTGAGGATGTGTATGGCCACGGGGCGACAGCTGATCGGAAGGTGCAAACTCGTAAGCGCCCACATCCAGGGCGCCCGAGCCGAGCCGTTTTTCGATGCGCGCGGGGTGCCGGTATTGATAGGCGGGCGATAACAAAAAGCCGTTGGTGGCGACGCCGGGATCGATGCCTTGATTGATAGCGCTCGCTCCGGCCGATAGCCGGTAATCGAACGCGCCTCGGTTTCGAAAACCTTCGCTGTTCGCCACGATATTATGCTGTCGATCGCTCGATTCCAAGCCGATCAAACTTGCACCGACCAGTAAATTGTTGATCAAAATAGGGCGGACGATGCTGTGGTTGTTCAGAAACATACCGTCCGGTTTATCGTTGACCAGCGTGTTGTTGATCAAAATCAGCGTCTGATGGGGCAAGGTCTGATTGTGTTCGGCGGCAAACGACAACATGGCGCGGTTCTCCGACGCGGCGCTTTGCCGGAATTGGTTGCCGATCAAATAGGCCTCGCCACCGTCCGGGAAATCCACCAGATAGCTCGAGGCGCGGGTTTCATCGCCTATTCGGTTATAAAGTAGGTAGTTTTCGCGGGCTCGCGACTTAACGTTATGGCCGGTATTGGCGTCATGCACATAACAGTGATTAAGGGTAAAACGCTTGATGCCGCCAATATAGATGTTGTGACCGAGTTTGCCGAGCAAGCGATAATCGACCGTATTGTCGTTGAATTCGGAGCCTTCGATAGTAATTTCGCTGCTGGGGTTGGCGCCGGTCAGGATGCCCATTTGATTGTCGTGAAAATGACTATCGCGTATCGTTAAGTTGGTGCCTTCGAAACGAATGCCGGCACCGTTCAAGGCCTTGGCTCTGGCGCCGGAAAATTCGATGCTCTCTATCGTGACGTCGTCACCCTTGATAACCCAGGTGGCCTTGCCTTCGGCGTTGTTACCCATCGCCTCGAGATGCGCGCGGCCGCCGACTCCCCGCAGAATCAAGCGGTGCTGCGGCCAAGTCGCGACATCGTTAGGATACAGACCCGCGTCGATTTCGACGATGTCGTCATTCCCGGCCACTATCGCAGCCTGACTGGGTAGTTTCAGTTCTTGGGATGGTCCGACCTGCCAAGTGGCGCAATCGCCCGAACCCGCATACAGCAGCAATACCAGTCCCCAGCGACAATAAGCGAGAGCTTTGGCGTCAATTCCGATCATCAATAACCAGCAGCACCAAGTGAGTGGCGTTCAATTGGAATGAAACGGCGCATCGGAATCCGATCGGCAAGCAGGCATCGGCGTTGTAAATGCGAGGTTAGGGTAGGGTATATCCGACTTTGATGGTGACCTGCCAGTGCGCCACCTTGCCGTTGTCGATGTGGCCGCGGGTTTCGACGACTTCAAACCAGCGTAAGGTCTTGATGGTTTCGCCAGCTTTGGCGACGGCGTTTTCGATGGCGGCTTCGATACTGACGGCTGACGAACCGGTCAATTCAATTTTTTGATAAACATGGTCAGGCATGGCGTTCTCCGTTGGCTTGAAACAATACTTGAAAACGACGGGCGGCGGGCAAAGGCTCGGCGTCGAACAGGCCGCCGATCACCGCCAGCAAGTCTGCGCCGGCCGCCAACAACTGTCCAGCATTATCCGGCAGGATGCCGCCGATCGCGACGATGGGCACATTCAGCGTCTGTTTGGCTAGCGACAGCGTGGCAATGTCGGCCGGCGCCGCCAGCGGCTTGGAGCCGGACGGAAAGAAGCGGCCGAAGGCGACGTAATCGGCGCCGGCTCTTTCCGCGCGCGTCGCGCGGTCGACGTCGTTGTAGCAGGACACGCCGATGATCGCGTGGCTGCCGAGCGCGGTTCTGGCGGCGGCGATGTCGCCGTCGTCGCGGCCCAGATGCACGCCGTCGGCACCGATTTCGGCCGCCAGCTCGACGCTGTCGTTGATTAGCAGCGGAACTTGATAGGCATGGCAGACGACGAGCAGTTCGCGCGCCAGCCGGGCGGCGTCCAGCGGCTGCTTCTCGCGGTATTGCACGACGGCCGCGCCGCCTTGCAGGGCCGCTTCGACTTCGGCCAGGACTTGGGCGATGGCTTTGCCTTCGGTCTGGGTGATCGCGTACAGGCCGCGCGGGGGAAACTTCAGGAATCCAGCCAAAACCAGCGCTCCGGGTTGTGTTGCCCTTGGCCGGGGCGGTAAGCGGCTTGCAGGCTTTGCCAAGTGAATTCCTGGGCCTCGTTGACGGCGCTGAACAGGTCCAAGCCTTGTGCCAATAACGCGGCTACGGCGCTCGCCAAGGTGCAGCCGGAGCCGTGGTAGTGATACGGCAGGCGCTCCCAGTTGAAGGTTTCGTCCAGACTTTCCGGGCCGAACAAACGGTTGTGGACCAATGCGGAATCCTCGTGGGTGCCGGTGATCAGGACGTGTTCGGCGCCGAATTGTCGCAGTCTGGCGCCGCAGGCGGCCAAATCGTCAACACCGGCCAAACGGCGGGCTTCGATACTGTTGGGTGTTGCCAACGTCGATAACGGCAATAGGTGTTCGACGATGGCGGCGATCAGTTCCGTGCCGGCCAAATCGGTGCCGCCGCCGGCGGCTAGCACCGGATCGAGTACGACCGGCACTTTGCCGGCTTGGCGGATCACGTCGGCGACCGCGACGGCGATTTCGGCCGAACCGAGCAGGCCGATCTTGATCGCGGCGACCTGGAAATCTTCCAGCAGGGTTTGCGCCTGATTGACGACGTCTTGCGGTCGTTGCGGCAAGACTTTTTTGACGTTGCGGCTGTCCTGTTCGGTCAACCCGGTGATGATGCTGGCGGCGTGGCAGCGGTGGCTGACGATGGTTTCGATGTCGGCTTGTACGCCGGCGCCGCCGCTGGGGTCGTGGCCGGAAAAGCACAACACGATGGGGCGGGTCATTCCACGTCTCCGTTTAATAGTTGCAGAAATTCCGCTTCGTCGATGACGGTCACGCCCTTGTCGCGGGCGGCGGCGGTTTTGTTGGCGCCGACGTTATCGCCGGCTACCAGGTAGTCGGTCTTGGCGGACACCGAGCTGCCGACCTTGGCGCCCTTGGCCTTGGCTTGCTTGGCGAGGTCGTCCCGGCTGCCACTGTGCAGGGTGCCGGTGAAGACGAGGGTCTTGCCGGATAGCGGATGCGCCGACGAATCGCCTTTGCGTTGGCTGGCTTGGAGGTTGAAGCCAAG
The DNA here is from genome assembly GCF_001856095.1 of Methylomonas sp. LWB. NCBI lineage: Bacteria > Pseudomonadati > Pseudomonadota > Gammaproteobacteria > Methylococcales > Methylococcaceae > Methylomonas > Methylomonas sp. LWB. The sequence continues at coordinate 145,380 of NZ_MKMC01000045.1, read as the reverse complement.
CCCGGTCAGCTTTTCGTACAAGTCCTTGATGTTGGCGAAGCCTTCGCTGATCACCGCCGCGGTTTTTTCGGCGAAACCCTCGATGGCGACGATGTCGGCTTCGGATAGCCCGAAAATCTGGTCGAGCTGGTAGTGAGCCAACAGCCGTTCGCAATTGCCCAAACCCATTCGAAACACGCCGAAGGCCGCCAGAAAACGCCAGTCCTCGACCGCTTCGCTACGGCTGCGCGACAGTTGCTCGACCAGATTTTGCGATTGTTTGGGGCCGAAGCCCATGCTTTCGAATTGTTCGGCGCTCAGCGCGTAGATTTCGTCAACGCGGCGGATGCCGTACTCGTAAAGCTTTTTGATCGTCGCGGCGCCGAAGCCGTCGTTGTTTTTCAGCACCCGGAAAAAATGTTCCATGCTGTTGCTGATTTGGGCCGGGCAAGCCAAATTGTTGGGGCAGATCAGATAATCGTTATCCCAAATCAGCTCGTGACCGCAACTGGGGCAGTGTGCCGGCACTTCGGGTTCGGCCGGTTCCAGGACTTCTTCAATTTTGGGGATGACTTCGCCGGAGCGGGCCAAGCGAATCAAAGCGCCGGGACCTATACCTTTATCGACCACCATTTTGTAGTGGTGGGCCGTGGCGCGGGAGAGCAGGGCGCCGCTCAGGCGGGTTGGTTCCAGCTCGGCAACCGGCGTGATACGCCCGGAACGCGAGGTTTGCGGCGTTACGCTCACGACTTTGACGTTGGCTGTCGCCAAGTTTTCCTTGTAGGCGATCTGCCAGCGGTGATGATGGCGGGTCGCGCCGAGGTATTGCTTGAGTGGCTCGTCGGTGATTTCCAGAATCACGCCGTCGACGTCGTAATCGACTTTATGCCAGATGTCCTGAACGATAGCTTCGAAATCGGCGATCAGTTCGCTCCACGGACCGGACCAATGAGGCAGCAAGGCAAACGGAAAAAACACCGCCGCGTGGTCGGCGATGGCTTTTAAAGCATGTTCCTCAAGTTCTTTTTCCTTGATGACGCTGGCTTGAAAGTTCCGGGGGTTATCGAAGTGTTGAGCCAGATTCTCGTCGAAATAGCGGCGGCCGACGACGATTTCGCCGGCACCCAGGCCGCGCGCGCCTTGCCCGGCAACTTGCAAGCCGCGCTCGAACACCCGGGTGATGTCCTGACCCTTGCGGCCGTCACCCCGTGTATACAGCAATTGTCCGTCGTCGTAGGCGGCGTAGCCGTCCAATTTGGGCGTCACCTTGAAGGTCAGCGCGCGAAAGTCCTCGCCGATATCGGCGGCGGCTTTCTCTATCCGTGCCGCCCAGCGTTCGATGTCTTCGCGGCTGTAAGCCTTGTCGGTGGACAGCATCACCACCGGCAAATCGACGGTCTTGCCGGCGAATACCGGTTCAGGCTCGACTTCGTGAAGCAGGGGATGCTCGGGTTGGCGTCGCTTTAACTCGTTTAGATACACGAAATCGTAGTCGGCGTCGCTGACGATGGGGGCGCCCGCGCGGTAGAGGGCGTTGGCGACCTCAAGCGCGGCGATTAAATCTTCGTCGCCGGCGGCATTGATCAATGCTTGGTTGGCGAGTAGCTCAGTAACGCGGGCCAATTGGTCGGCGCTAAAGTTTAAGTTGGCTTGATCGAGAATTTGGCGGTGACTATCGGAAAACATGGTACCGGTCGGATTGGAGTCAAGCCGGGATTATAAAAGATAAGCGCTCGAAGCAGGATCGGCGCATAAAAAAAGGGCGGGAGTTTTGAGGCTCCCGCCCAGGCATCTATCTTTCAAGAGGATCATGTCAACGGTAGGAAAGCGTGTGACATGGGTTGTATCGTATCGATTTTCCGAAGATTGACGTTGATCTGGGTCAATGTTTGCTGGGTTTTACCAAAACGTGACTCATTGCGGGCGACAACTGCGACACAGTCCATGAATCTCGATAGTCTTGCGTTGGGGAGAAAACCCGGCGGTTTGCAATTCCTCGCTCAACGACTGGATCACGCTCGGTGCGCCGCGTTCTTCGACGGTGTGACACGCGGTGCAGATCAATAGCAACTGATCGTGCTGGGTGCCGGAACGGTGGCAGCCAACGAATGCGTTAAGGCTTTCCACCCGATGGATCAATCCTTGTTCCAACAGAAAATCCAAAGCTCGGTAGACGGTAGACGGCTTGGCGGCGTCGTTGACCGGTCGAAGTTGGTCGAGCAGGTCGTACGCTTTGACGGCTTTGTGGCTGTTCCAGATCAGTTCCAGGACTTTGTGGCGTATGGGCGTCAGTTGCACGCCGCGTGACAAGCAAAGTTGTTCGGCTACACTGATGGCATTGCGAATGCACAGATTGTGGTCGTGCTCAGGTTCCGGCGCATGATCTGGATCGAAGTCGGTCATCGGTAAAGGGTGAAAGGTTTCATTCATTTGCTACGAGTATTCCGTTATAGTGCCAGCATCATTCGCCTAATTCAATTCGGCCGAATCACGGCAGCTTTTGCTGGCATTCGCCATGTCTCCATAGTATGGTTGTTTGGCAGGCACCCGAAGAACTTTCACGATTACACAGGTAGTAATTTCGAGGCAATCAATTAATGAGAAGGATCACGTTCCTGGTTTATGCAGTCTTGTGGATGATGCTGATCAGCCTCAGCTACTACCAGCAGCTTAAGGATACGAAGCGTTATGCCGAGGACATCGCTATCCGCCAGGCGGCAATGTTTTTCGATCACATTGTGTTGATTCGGCAATGGAACAGTTCTCATGGCGGGGTGTACGCCGTTGACGACGGCCAAATTCGGGTGGACAGTACCGCCTCGCCGTTCGTGGAAACCAAGGACGGCCGCCGGCTGGCCTGGATAGGCCCCACCCAAATGGCCCGTGAATTGGCGGATGCTGCCAAGAGCAAGACCGTGATTCGTTTTCATGTCGCCAGCATCCGGCCCTCGTCGGCGGATAACAAGGCCGACGATTGGGAATTGCGCGCATTGCTGGCCTTTAGAAACGGCGAGACCAGCGTCAGGGGAATCGCGGTACTGGATAATCAGCCTTACTATCGGTATATCGCGCCGCTGCCGGCGGCTGAAAATTGTTTGACTTGCGCAGGCCTGGACGATGATGGCGGCGGCGCGATCAGCGTCAGTATCCCGGTAGCGAGTATCGATGCGTTTATCAGCGAGCGTCTACGCCAATTAGGCGTCACGCATGGGATTATCGCCAGCGTTGGCGTTATCGTGCTGCTATTGTCCTACCTCGCGCAAGTTCGACTCAGTAAACGCTTGGACAAAGCGAAAAGCCGTTTGCAATTGGCCTATTTGGATTCGTTAACACTATTGCCCAACCGCCGATATTACGATGCCTTCGTCAAGCGGGAATGGAAACGGGCGATGCGGCATCAATATCCGATTTCGATGATCATGATCGATATCGATTACTTCAAAGCCTACAACGACAGCCTTGGGCATCCCGAAGGCGATCAATGTTTACGCCAAGTCGCGCGGACCTTGAAGCGTTTTTTTCGCCGGCCCGGCGATTTGATCGCCCGTTACGGTGGCGAGGAGTTTTGCGTTGTGGCCGCCTGCGACGCCAATCAAATTCTGGCATTGGCGGAAATTCTGAGAAAGGCCATCGAAAACATGCGTTTGCCTCACCCCAATTCAAAGATATCGGAGTTCGTGACGATTAGCTTGGGTGTTTCGACGATAGTACCTCGCGAACATCAGGAGTTCGAGCAGTTGTTGCACGCCGCCGATCAGGCCTTGTACAATGCCAAGGCCTCGGGACGTAATCGCGTCGGACGCTAACGGATCGGCGGGCTCGAGCCGATCGAGCGCTTGTTAACCGGTGGCCTCTTCCAACAATTTGGCGTGGGCGGCCGCTAAGCGAGCGATCGGTATCCGCGGTGCCGAGCAAGAGACGTAGTTCAAGCCGATGTTATGGCAAAAGCGGATCGAACGCGGATGTCCGCCATGTTCGCCGCAGATGCCGATCTTCAAATCCGGCCGTTGTTTGCGGCCCAATTCCACGGCCATTTTCATCAATCGGCCGACCCCTTCCACATCCAACGTTTCGAACGGATTGTCTTGCAGTAACCCGGATTCTTCGTACAAGGGCAGAAATTTGTTCTCGGCGTCTTCCCGCGAAAACGAGAATGTGGCTTGGGTCAGGTCGTTGGTGCCGAACGAAAAGAAAGCCGCCGTCGTGGCCAGTCTGTCGGCTCGGGTGCAGGCCCGGACCGTTTCGATCATCGTGCCGAATTTGAAGTTGAGCTTGAGTTTGTATTGACTTTCCACCTCCGCTTGAATTTCGTCGACATACTGTCTGACTTTGATCAGTTCCTGAGCGGTAATGACCTGCGGGACCATGATTTCCGGCTCCACCGGAGTCTTTTGTTTGACGCAACGCGCGGCGGCTTCCAGAATGGAGCGAATTTGCATCCGATAAATTTCCGGATAACTCATGCCCAACCTAACGCCACGGTGGCCGAGCATGGGGTTAACTTCGTAAAGCTCCAGTACTTTGTTCAACATCATCTGCTTTTTGGCCAACGCGTCAATCACCACTTCTTCGTTGAGGCGGTTGAACGGTGCGGGTAATTCATGCGGTTTGGCCAAGGTTTCCAGCGTGACGCGTTGGCCCTTGATAATCGTCAAGTAATGTTTCAAGGCGTCAATTTCGTCCAGCAGTTGATGCTCGTTTGGTAGAAATTCGTGCATAGGCGGATCGAGTAGGCGAACCGTGACCGGGTGCGGCGACATGGCTTCGAACAGTTGCTGGAAGTCGTCGCGCTGAATGGGAAACAACTTAGCGAGTGCCGCCTCCCTTTCCTCGGTGTTTTGGGCCAGAATCATATCGACGACCAGCGGCAGGCGATCGGCGGCGTTGAACATGCGTTCGGTACGGCATAGACCGACGCCCTTGGCGCCGTAACTGGCGGCCAGACGCGCGGTTTCCGGGGTGTCTACGTTGGCATGTACCCGTAATTTGGCAATGCTATCGGCCCAGCTTAATAAGGTTTTCAATTCCTCGGAGAATGAAGGCGGAATGGTCGGGATTCGACCGAGATAGATGTTGCCATTGCTCCCGTCTATCGTGATCAAGTCGCCTTCCTTGATTAAGATGTCTCCGACCATCGCGATGCGAGACCGGACATCGACCTTGATGTCCTCGGCGCCGGCCACGCAAGCCTTGCCCATGCCTCTGGCGACCACCGCCGCGTGCGAGGTTTTGCCGCCGCGACTGGTGAGGACCCCTTGAGCGGCGAAAAAGCCATGAATGTCTTCCGGCTTGGTTTCCTCTCTAACCAGAATCAGTTCTTCGCCGGTCTTGCCCAACCGCACAGCCGTGTCGGCATCGAACACGCATTTGCCACAGGCGGCACCTGGCGAGGCTGGCAGACCTTGGGCGATCGGCTGATTGTGATGGTTTCGCGCTAGTTGCGGCAGCAGCAGTTGTTCCAAAAGTTCGGGATTGATGCGAAGCAGGGCGCGTTCCTTGTCGATCAAGCCTTCCTTGACCATGTCGATCGAACTTTTCACCATCGCCGCCGCGTTCATTTTGCCGTTGCGGGTTTGCAAGCAATACAGTACGCCGCGCTCTATCGTGTATTCGTAATCCTGGACTTCATGATAGTGGGCTTCCAGCTTGTTGCGCAGTTCTACCAGCTGCCGATATTGTTCCGGCATTTCCTGCGCCATTTCCTGCACCGGCTTGGGCGTGCGGATACCGGCAACCACGTCTTCGCCCTGTGCGTTGACCAGATATTCGCCGTACATTTCATTGGCGCCGGTACCGGGATTTCGCGTAAAACCGACGCCGGTCGCGCAGTCGTCGCCCATGTTGCCGAAGACCATGGTTACAATGTTGACCGCGGTTCCGTTGGCGACATCCGGCGTGATGTGAAATTCCCTACGATAGTCGACGGCGCGCTTGCCGAGCCAGGAATTGAAGACCGCTTTAATCGCAATTTCCAGTTGTTCGTAAACGTCTTCCGGAAACGGTTTGCCGGTCTCCTCGTGGACAACTTTCAGAAAACGGTTGCTGATTTCCTGCAGTTGTTCGCTATTCAGCGCTACATCGGCCTTGATACCGGCCGCGCGCTTGACTTCGTTGAAATGCGAGTCGAATTTTTCGTCCTCAATCCCCAGCGCAACTTTACCGAACAATTGAATGAAGCGGCGGTAGGCGTCGTAAGCGAAGCGCGGATCGTCGGTCATTTCGATCAAGCCGGTCAACGTTTGCTTGTTCAAACCAAGGTTCAGGATAGTGTCCATCATACCCGGCATCGAAATCGCCGAGCCGGAGCGTACCGAAACCAGCAGGGGTTCGCTGGCGCCGCCGAAGGTTTTGCCGGTTGCCCGTTCGATGTCGGCGATCTGTTGGTGGACTTCGTCCAACAAACCGGCCGGCAATAACTTGTTTTCAAGGTAGAGCAGGCAGGTTTGGGTGGTAATGACGAATCCTGGCGGCACGTTGAGGCCTAATTGGGTCATTTCGCAAAGGTTGGCGCCTTTACCGCCCAGCAGTGCTTTGTTTTTACCGTCGCCTGAATTGAATGAATAACTATATTGCGGATTCATGGTGTCCTGTCCGGAAGGCAAGAGGTTGGGATTTTTGCTAAACGGCCGCGGTTGACACGGCCGTGGCTGTGCTTGGCTAGCGTTAGGATAGCGGTTTTTACCGGGTTTTGTAGGCTTTTACAAGCGACTGGATCCGGCTCGCGACATAATCGCCAATCCGATCGAATTTCATTCTTCGATTTCGAATCGGGAGCCGGCGCGTCTGTCCTGACAATCGTCGAATGTGCGAGCTTGTCGCCGGCTACATTCATTATCCTTGCTCATGTCGCAAAGGTTTGGACGATTCGCTTGCCTGTGTGATAATCCGAACCAATCCGTCAACTTTCGCGATCGAAAACTGAGGAAACCATGGCAAACGACACTTTGCTGGTCAGACATACCGGCACCGGAAGGGAAGTGGAGTATCCATTGTTGCGGGGGACGATGGGTGCGGATTCGGTCGATATTCGCGCATTACCGCGAGACTTGGGCTGTTTTACCTACGATCCCGGGTTTATCGCGACGTCCAGTTGCAAGAGCAAAATCACCTATATCGACGGTGAAAACGGTATTTTGTTATATCGCGGCTATCCGATAGAGCAGTTGGCCGAACACTGCGAATTCACCGAAGTCGCTTATCTACTGATGAACGGTGAATTACCGAATCAGACCGAGCTTCGCGATTTTAACGAAGAGATCAGCGATAGAGCCATAATCCACGAGTCTCTCCGCAAATTTTTCGACGGTTTTCATTATGACGCGCATCCGATGTCGATGTTGGTCGGCGTGGTGGGATCGTTGTCGGCGTTTTACCACAGCGAGTTGAATATCAAGGATTCGACGCACCGCAAGGTTTGCGCGGCTAGATTAATCGGCAAAATGCCGACAATTGCCGCGGCGTCCTATCGCCACTCGGTGGGACGTCCCTTCGTTTATCCTCGTATCGACCTGAGCTACTGCGAGAACTTTTTGAACATGATGTTTTCGCGTTCCTCGCAAAACTACATCGACCAAGACCATTACATCGACCCGTATTTGGTCAAGGCCCTGAATTTACTGTTTATCTTGCATGCCGACCACGAGCAGAACGCCAGTACCTCGACGGTACGACTGGCCGGCAGCACCGGCGCCAATCCTTATGCGTGCATCGCGGCCGGTATCGCGGCGCTCTGGGGACCGGCTCACGGTGGCGCGAACGAAGCGGTACTCACTATGTTGGCACAAATCGGCAGCGCTGATAACGTTCCAAAATTCATCGCCAAGGCCAAGGATCATGATGATCCCTTCCGTTTAATGGGGTTCGGGCATCGGGTCTATAAGAATTTCGACCCGCGCGCGACGATTATTCGCAAGACCTGTCACGACGTACTGGCGCGTACCCAAAAATCCGATCCGCTGTTCGAGTTGGCCTTGGCCCTAGAAGAGCAGGCATTGAACGACGATTATTTTATCGAGAAAAAGCTTTATCCCAATGTGGATTTCTATTCGGGCATTATTTATAAAGCCTTGAACATCCCGGTCGATATGTTTACCGTGATGTTTGCAATTGCTAGGACGGCCGGCTGGGTTGCCCATTGGCTGGAGATGATGGAAGAGTCGGCGCCACCGATTGGTCGACCGCGACAGCTCTACATAGGCCCCGCTCGTCGCGATTTCCTGCCCAAAGGCCAACGATCAGGTGATACCCATGTCTGCAACGGATAAGCCGGAGTCCCCGCGACGTAATTCGACTGAGCGGGCCATCGAAATACTTACGCCGCCGGAGAAACAAGGCGAACGACGGGAAATTGGTGGTCCTAAAGGCCCGGAGCCGACTCGCTATGGCGATTGGGAACGCAAGGGCCGTTGCGTGGATTTTTAACCGATACGCCAAGCTTAACGAGGTCAATCATGGCAGTTCATAACCGGCCCTTGTCGCCGCATTTGCAAGTTTACCGTTTGCCTATTACAGGTTTGATTTCGATCACGCATCGAATTACTGGCGTGTTGTTGTCGGGTGCGTTGCTGTTCGCGGTCATAGCCTTATTTGCGATTGCGGCCGGACCTGAACAATACTCCAGTTTTCAAGCGTGCTTGGCTTGGCCGCCATCGCGGTTGGCTTATTGGGGCATTATTTTCGCGCTATATTTTCACCTGTGCCACGGAATTCGGCATTTGATATGGGATGTCGGAAAAACCTTTGAGAAAGCAGCTTTGACGCGTTATGCGGTTATCGAACTAGGTGTCGCTGTCTTGCTGTTTTTAATCACTTTTATTTCTTAATTTGACGAGTACCGCATGGATCAGTCTCTAAGGAACGGTGCCGCCGACTCGGCGGTAAAAAGCCATCCGGTTCGCCACTGGTTGCATCAACGCCTGACCGCGCTGTTGCTGATACCTTTGACGGTTTGGTTATTGCTCTGGTTCGACAAGTTACCGCACGCATCGCACGCCGAAACCAAAGCTTGGTTGTTACAACCGCTCAATGGGTTGGCAGTGTCGCTCTGGGTGCTTCTGACGGTATACCATGCCGCGCTGGGCATACAGGTGGTGTTGGAAGATTACGTGTCGAATCCGAAGTTGCGCCGAACCGCGATCGGCGCTGTCCATGCGGTATTCGGGATTTTGGGATTGTTGGCTTTGGCTGCGATGGCCATGATTTGGACGGGAAACTGATTAATGGCTGCGGCTTACGAAATTATCGAGCATCAACACGACGTGGTCGTGGTGGGCGCCGGCGGAGCCGGTTTGCGGGCGACATTCGGCATGGTCGAAAAAGGCTTGAAGACGGCATGCATCACGAAAGTGTTTCCGACGCGCAGCCATACCGTGGCCGCGCAGGGCGGTATTAGTGCCGCGCTCGGCAATATGGGCGAGGATGATTGGCGCTTCCACATGTACGATACCGTGAAGGGCTCGGATTGGTTGGGCGATCAAGATGCGATCGAGTACATGTGCCGGGAAGCGATACCGGCGGTCATCGAATTGGAACGTTACGGCGTACCGTTTTCCCGGACCGCCGACGGCAAGATTTACCAACGGGCGTTCGGCGGCATGTCGGTCAATTATGGCAAGGGCCAAGCGCAACGCACTTGCGCGGCCGCCGATGTCACCGGCCACGCGATCTTGCATACCTTGTATCAGCAAGCATTGAAGCACAAGGCGGAATTCTTCGTCGAATACATTGCGCTGGATTTGATTATGGAAGACGGCGAATGTCGCGGCGTATTGGCCTGGTGTCTGGACGACGGTACGATTCATCTGTTTCGCGGTCATCAAACAGTACTGGCCACCGGCGGCTACGGTCGGGCTTACTTTTCGTGTACCTCCGCGCACACTGTGACTGGCGATGGCAACGGCATGGTGCTAAGAGCGGGATTGCCGCTACAGGATATGGAGTTCGTTCAGTTTCACCCGACCGGCATATACGGCGCCGGTTGCTTGATTACAGAAGGCGCGCGCGGCGAGGGCGGTTATTTGACCAACTCGGAAGGCGAACGCTTCATGCCGCGTTACGCGCCGCACGCACACGATTTGGCCTCGCGCGATGTGGTCAGCCGGGCGATCACCGTAGAAATCAATGCCGGTCGCGGGATAGGACGGAAAAAAGACCACGTTCATCTTCATCTGGAGCACCTCGATCCCGCCGTCGTCCACGAGCGTTTGCCCGGCATCGCCGAGCTTTCCCGGATATTTGCCGGAGTGGATGTGACCAAGCAGCCGATTCCGGTGTTACCGACGGTACATTACAACATGGGCGGCATTCCGACCAATTATCGAGCCGAAGTCGTGACATTGAAGGATGGCGACCCGGATTACGTTGTTCCCGGTTTGATGGCTATCGGCGAGACCGCTTGCGTATCGGTGCACGGCGCCAATCGCCTGGGCTCCAACTCGCTGCTGGATTTGGTGGTATTCGGCCGGGCGGCGGCCATCCGCTGCACAGAACTGATCAAACCGGGAATGCCGCTGAAGCCGCTGGCGAAAGACGCCTGCGACATCGCCCTGGTCCGATTCGATCGAATTCGCCATGGTAATGGTAGCCGGACGACAGCGGAAATCCGCATGGACATGCAAACCACGATGCAATCCAAGGCGGCGGTGTTTCGCACCCAGTCCACGCTCGATGAGGGCATCGCGGCAATGGCGGATATTTCCGAGTCGTTCGCGGACGTCAAGCTTGCCGATCGTTCATTGATCTGGAATACCGATCTGGTCGAAACCCTGGAGCTCGACAATTTATTGGGACAAGCTCAGGTGACGATGAACGCCGCGGGGAACCGCCACGAAAGTCGCGGCGGTCATGCGCGGGAAGACTATCCGCTACGGGACGATGAAAACTGGTTGAAACACACGTTGACTTGGCGAGAGAACAACCGGGTCAAAATCGATTATCGGCCGGTGCATCTGTACACGCTAACCGACGAAGTCGAAGTCGTCGCGCCGAAAGAGAGGGTCTATTAATGGTCGAGTTTGCGCTGCCGAAAAATTCTCAGCCGATGCCTGGCAAACACTTTTCCGCGCCGGGCGCGACGCATGTCCGAGTATTCGAAATTTATCGCTGGGACCCGGACAGCGGCGATAATCCGCGTATCGATCGTTATGAAATCGACATGGACCATTGCGGACCGATGGTGCTGGATGCCATCTTGAAAATCAAGAACGAAATCGACTCGACACTGGCTTTTCGCCGCTCTTGTCGGGAAGGCGTATGCGGTTCTTGCGCGATGAATATTAACGGCCGTAATACGCTAGCCTGTACCAAGGCGATTGCGGAATATTCGGGCACGATCAAGATTTTTCCTCTGCCGCACATGGCCGTGGTCAAGGATTTAGTGGCCGATATGACCCATTTCTTTGAGCAATATGCGTCGATCAATCCGTGGTTGACGAACAGCGCGGAAGCGCCGGTCGATCACGAACGACTGCAAAGCCGAGACGAACGGGCTAAGCTCGACGGCCTTTACGAGTGTGTATTGTGCGCGTGTTGTTCGACCAGTTGCCCGAGCTATTGGTGGAACAGCGATCGCTACCTCGGGCCCGCGATACTGCTTCAAGCCTATCGTTGGCTGGCGGACAGCCGCGATGACAGTGACGCCGAGCGCTTGGCGCAACTCGACGACGCGTTTAAGGTGTACCGGTGCCACACCATCATGAATTGCACGGATACCTGCCCGAAAGGCTTGAATCCCGCGCAAGCGATTGCCGAAATTAAAAAGCTGTTGGTAGTGCGCGAACGTTAGATGGGCGAAATCGATAAACTGCGTTGGCGGTGTCGGCGCGGTACGCTGGAACTGGATTTGCTGCTGACTCGCTACTTGGATATTGCTTATTCTTCGGCACCTTCGGAGCGACGCCAGGCCTTTTGGCGGCTTTTAGCCTGTGAAGATAGTTTGTTGCTGCGTCTATTCACTAGCGACACGCAGGCGGAAGATCCTGAACTAAGGGCCATTATTGCCGAAATCCGCGCCCTGCCCAACTAGCTTCGCGGTACTTGGCGACCAGGTCGCCGTTCGATGCCGGTCGAGAGACCGGATGCCCGTGTAAAATCCCACATTTGATCTTTTCCGAGTTCGATCGCTCCTACGCGAGCCTTCGGCGTTCATTGATTATTGCGAATGAAAAAAAGCGACTTTTTCTACCACTTGCCCGACGATTTAATCGCCCAGCAACCTTTACCGGAGCGCTGTGCCAGCCGGATGTTGTGCCTGAATAGGTTAACTGGGGAGTTGGGCGATGCTCGATTCCTGAATATCGTTGACCGGCTGACACCGGACGATCTGTTGGTGTTCAACGATACCAAGGTCATACCAGCTCGCTTGTTTGCTGAAAAAGAAACCGGCGGCCGCGTCGAGATCTTGATCGAGCGCATCGAAAACGAACGGCAGGTATTGGCGCACGTCAAAGCGAGTAAATCGCCAAAATCCGGCGCACTGTTGTTGCTGAAAAACGAGGTTTTCTTCAGAGTCGTGGATCGCGAGGGTGACTTGTTTCGCTTGCGATTGGAAGCCGAAAATACCGTTCTGCAGGTGTTGGCCGACATTGGCCATATGCCGTTACCGCCGTATATTCATAGGGCCGACGACGCAAGCGATTTGGATCGGTACCAAACGGTGTTTGCCTGCCGCGCCGGTGCCGTCGCGGCGCCCACCGCCGGTCTGCATTTCGACGAAGCAGTTTTGCTCAGGTTAGCCGAAAAGGGAGTTCAACACACCTTTGTTACGTTACATGTCGGCAGCGGGACCTTCCGGCCGGTGCGGGTGGAAAATCTCAGCGAACATACGATGCATAAAGAGTTTTTCGAGGTCACCAAGGAATGCGTAGCGGCGGTACGGTACACTCGCGCGCGCGGTGGGCGGGTCGTGGCGGTAGGGACTACCGCAGTCCGGGCTTTGGAGTCCGCGAGCATCAGCGGCGAACTACAAGCGGGAGTCGGCGAAACCGATTTATTCATTACACCGGGTTACGGTTTCAAATCGGTCGATGCCATGTTAACCAACTTTCATTTACCGGAATCGACTTTACTGATGCTGGTCTCCGCCTTCGCCGGATACGAAAACGTAATGGCGGCTTATCGCCATGCGATCACGCAACGTTATCGTTTCTTTAGTTACGGCGATGCGATGTGGCTTGCCTGAGTCCTATCAGCGATTCCAACAAGTTGCCGCATCCAGTGTGGCGCCAGATACGGTTTTCTGGTTCAGATTATCAAGAATCAACGTCCCGCATTTATCGCCGGCTTGCGTGCCTGTCGGTGCCGCTTGTATCGTGTAAGTAGTGGCGGTAGCGGCCGAGAGTGTCAGAAGATAATACGCAGTGCCTGTCGCCGGACTTTGCGAAGCGAACACGGTAGGCGACGGCGAGCCCGTATCGTTAACCGCGCTACTGCCGCAGGCATCGGCGCCGCCGCTGCCGCCGGCGTCGCAGTAACTATTATTGGTCGTGAAGTGTTTTTCCAGCGCACTGGCCAAGCCCAATAGGGCACCCTTGGCATCGGCTCGATGCGACTTCATGACGCTATCCTGGTAGGCGGGGATGGCGATAGCCGCCAAAATGCCGACGATAGCGACGGCAATCATCAGTTCGATCAGGGTGAAGGCTTGTTGTCTGTTCATAAGTAGTTCGCTGGGTGAATGGTCCGATGAAAACGGCGGCTTGCCGTTTTCATCGGCAGTCGAGTTATTGAATTTGCAACCAATATTCTCGGTTTACGGTACCGGTGCCGGTGGTTGGGACCGCGCAACGGTTCCTGACGGTCATGATGTCGCCGGTGGTGCCGGACAGTTCCTTGAACGCCTTGCAATCGGTGGTGCCTGAGCCAGACTCGAGCCAAATCGGAACCTTGGCGATGCCCACCGTGGACTTGACTCCCGTCACGGTATAGTAATTGCCGTTGATCAGGATTTTGTCGCTGTTATTGAAAGTACTGTCGCTATTGATGTCAAACGATGAGTTCGTTGGCGCTCCTCCGGTTAGAAAATCGAGTTCCATTAGCCACGTGTCGCCTCCCGCGTCGCAGGGGTCTGATTTCGGTTGAGTGGTAGCAAAAACCGCTCTGTCGTACTTGATAATCGGCGTGGAGTTGCCACGTTCGCCAGCGGGAAAATCCAGGTGCCAACCACGCTTGCTACTCCAGTCCACGCTATTCGAGGTCGAAACTCTGACGTTAACGCCATAGGCCGTGGTAGTGTCCGTAATGCTCTGTTCCTGCAACTGGGCGCGAGTCACCGTGCCCGTCGTGGCACTCGGTTTGTCCCAGATGCCATAGGCTGACTGAACTTGAGTATTCGCCGTGTCGGTGGTGGTCAAATAACTGCCGGTATTGAATATCACTAATACGCCGCCATCCTGGTGGCCGGCGACCACCGGTGCGGAGGTGATAGGCTGTACTTGGCTGGACGGGTTTATAGCGGTAAACAGCGGTAACTGACTGTTGCTCAATCCCCACGCAGTCGAACTAGTGCTGCTCAAGTCGAATTTCCATAAGTTACCTTGTAAATCGCCAGCGTATACCGCGTCGACGATTTTGTCGTTATCGGAATCGTAAAGATAGGGTGTCGATAAACCATTGCTGGTCGCGGTGTTGGTCGCGATCTTTTTGATTAGGCTACCGTCGCTCAAATTGACGATATAGAGGTAGGCCTTGCCATTACTACTGTTATAGCCGTTTCCAAAAATCGCCGCCCATACGCCGTTATGCAACAAGCCGATTTGCGGCTGACTGAAGGTGTAACCGAGATCGGTCGCGACCGTCGCGTCTAAATCGATATTGCTGGCATTGGGAAATTCCCACATGACCTTGGTCTGATCGAAACTGGTCGGACTGGTAACGTCAAGCGCATAAATGGTTTTACCGCCCTTGCCCAATCCACCGACCAGCACGGTTTTCCATGCGCTGCTCAGATAGGCGTCTCCGGCCTTGGGCGCGCCGTCAACGTAATATTTGTGGACGTAATCCGGATCGGTGAGTTGGTATAAATTTGCGTATACGCCGGCCGGTATGTAGGCGAATAATTCCTTTCCGGAATTGGTTTGGCCTGTATCGGCTTGAAACGCATGCAACATGCCGTCGTTCGCTCCGACGTAGACGACCGGCGTGCGGCTGGCGTTAGTACTGACGTAGCTGGCGTAATTGGATTGCCCGGCAGTCGTGCTCGGTAAAGCGGTATAGCCGAAATCGGTATTTTTGACGTACATCGGATCGGAATTGACGATGTCGCCCAACAACGAGTTTTTTCGCTCGCGGAAGTCGCTGATCGTGGTTGAGCCTCTAAGCCAGTTAAGCCGGTCGGTGCAGCGGCTGTCGTCGCTGTCGAGCGCCGATTTTTGGCTGGCGCTTAGCGTGTCGCAACTGGTGAATTCCACGCCGGCGGTACCGGTATAGGTGTAAATGTCGCGTGCGCCGGCCTCGGGAATCAGGTCGCCGGCGTCCCAAATTTCACTACCGGGCACACCGGTTGTTACATCGATATTCTTGGTCAGAAAATGTCCGGACCAATCGGACGGATTGAACTGGGCCTGATAAAGTTGCGTCGATGTTTCCAGCGCCGTCGAGTTTGCGGCAAGCGCGGCGGCGGTCATACTTTCGTCGGCCACTTCTTCGAGGATGCTATTGAACGCGGTCACGATATCCGAGGAACTCTCGGTTCCGAAAAACTTGCCGCGACTGGCTATCGCCGCATGCCATAGATCGTAAACCTTGGCCGGTGTGGTGCCGACAAAGCCGCTACAGCTCTCGCCATTCTTGGTATAGGGCCAACAATAACGAGATGAGGTGCTGGTAGATGTGGTGCTCGTTGGACAGGAAGTCCCCGCAACCAAATTATCATAGTCCCCCGCATAGGTACTTCCGCCCCAAATAGGGTAGGGCGACACCAAACTGCCGCTTAAACCTAGGCCGACGGTATAGGTATTTAAGTGCTGCCAAGTAGCGGGGTCATTTTTCGGGTTCAACCATTCGGCGGTAGCCTTAGCGGAAGCGTCGGTTAAACTGGACGGATCCGAGACAATTGGCGAGATTTTGTTGTCTATCCCGCTTTGCAAGTCGTTAGCCCAATAATAAAAGGCAATATCCGCCAAATTGGTGTTTTGACCATCGCGGTAGGGTGCCAACGGTGTCCAACTATAGTTGCTTGACCCGTCCGGACCTTTGGGGACACTGGTGGCAGTACTATTGACGTCGGCTATTCCTGAATAGTCTGACGAAGTATCGCCGCACCAGTAGCCGTCGGTCATCATTACATGCGCGCTTCTCCGGCAGGCGTAGTGATTGCCGTCGGTAATTTGCGGATCCTCGGCGTAGGGGTGATGGATATCAACCGTACCCTGGAAATATTTGCCGGCATTGTTTGCCGATTTCAGCAAATAAGTGCCGCCGGAAGCTGGAAATCGCGACAGCCAATAATATAAATCTTGCCGGTGGGTGAGCTCTTCAGTGTCGTAAACCGTGGTCGTGGCGGTTTCGGTCCAGGTAACTACCACACTAGTAATCGTTTGGTCTGATGAAAACGATTGAGATATTGTGATTCGGTAAGATGTGTAGGAATCGTTGTAGGAAGTATCCTTCACGGTATAGTTTTTGCAATACGTCGAATTGCTGCAACTGACAGTAATTTGACTAGAGTTTGCGTTCAAAGGCGAACCCGTTCCGGTTAGCGGGGGGAACGTATTGTCTTGCGCGGAAGGCAGAGTCCGATTGCAGCTAGACAGCTCCAGACGATCATCGCCATCCCGCTGATTAAACTTGACTGTGCAAGTGTATGAATAATCGACCGACGTTTCAGTCTGGCTTAGCACAGTATTTGTGTTTATTGTTCGGGTGACTGCATTTAGGCGCCTGATGCGATTGTCGATATCCTGACCGGGCGAGCCCCAGCCGTCGCAGTTGGTTCCGAAACTATTACAAGAATTGATTGCCTGCCAAGCGACGCGGATATTCCCGCTCATACCCGCGAAACCGGACATGGCACCCGATACCGTCGCTAAGTTTCGGGTTCGGTAATACGAGTACCAATTGGCGAAATTTTGTTTGGCAACGGTGGCTTCGTTAACATCACTGGTGCTGGCGTCGTCGGTAATAGCCGTAACGTCGACATAGGTATAGCAGTCTTCGTCGGTTAGACCGCCATCCGTACCGGAAGTGACGCAGTTAGTATTGGTGGGAACGAATTTGTAGTAAAACGCCGCGCCTCCGGAAGATGGCGTCGAAACGAAACTCTGACTGCTCGAACTGGGATCATACTCCAGCGTAGGCCGGTAATTGGTGGATAGGTTGACCGTGCCTTTGCTGGTATCGAATCCGTTAATCGGCGCGGCGGTAAAGCTGACGTTTGGATAGCAGGTGCTGGGGTTTGACGAATCTAATTTGCAGTTGCCGCCGTTGTATTTCGGCGGGGGTAGGTATGTATTGGCCGGGTTGTAATACAGCGCGTTGAATGAAGAAGACTTGTAGCGTTTATTGCCGCCGGTTCCAGAAATACCGTCGGGAACGTAAGCCCAAGCCATACTGCCGGAATCGTCCAACGTTAAAACGATATTCGGCGGCATCGTGGCGGTGACGAATAACGGCAAGTCGGAAATGTCCAGGTCTACCGCTAAGGCATTGGCGCTCGCAACCAATAAGGCAACGCTCAAGACCGTTGGAGCGGATTCGAATTTGATTCGGTTCAAAGTATTCATGGCTGGCTCCTGTTCAGTGGGCGCGGCACTGTTGATTTAGGCGCGGAGCAAACCGCGTCGAAGTTATCTCGGGTTACGGCGGCGGAGTGTAGCTCAAGCCCGCCTGGAGGATTACCACTGCATTGGTGTCGCCGCCAACGCCGCGCGCGGTCACTCGGTATTGTTCAACGGTGCCGATGTCCGGCAGCTTTTCAATAATATACGTGGCGCTCGCGCCGCTGACGGTAGCGGTCTTATAACTGGCCCAGTTATCGACGTCGCCCCAGTAACTCACATCGTTGGTATGAGTGGGGTTGTTGGCCAAGCCGGCCGGTACCGTGCCAGTCCAGGGTCCGACCCGCCAGGTCGTCAGGGTATTTTCCGCTTGCTTAAGTGCCGCCTCCGCTGCTTGGAATGCTAGGTCGCGATTGCGAGTATTGCCGGCCATGCGTTCTTCCAGGCTGCTGGTTTGCATGGCACTACTACCTAACAACATCAACATGATTAAAAAAATCAGCGCGGTAAACAAAACCGCACCGGCTTGTCGTTTGTTGATATTCGGAAAGTCGACGTTCATGGCGATTCCTACAAACGGTTTCTGATCGCTATCGTAGTGGTGAACACCTTACGCAGCTTGGTATCGCTAGAGGTGTACGAACTGCCGTTGAAGGTATAGGTTTGTTGGCCGGATACACCCAACTCCTCCGACCGGGAGACCATCAACAGGCTAATTCGGATACCCAGGACCTTGGACCAATCGGTGACCGCATTGGCCGCGACGTAACCGTCGATATTCTGATCAGCGGTTGCCGAGGTATCCACACCATAGTTGATCTGCATGTCTTCGACGCCTTCCACCAACTCTTGCGCGGTTCCAGAGTAAGACTCGCGGTATAAGGACGGCTCTCCGGCCGGATTGCTGCCGATATAGTAGGTGTTGGCGCTGAACTCGAACACGCTGGAGTTTGCCGGATAAGTGATCACCGAACCCGTGGACGAACAATTGGCCGGTACTGTTCCGAGTTCGGCGGTGCAGTTGCCTGGACTACTGCCACCATCCGCGTGGGTGATGGTTTTCGAGGATTGATTGACTGCGCTGGCTTGAAAAATCGAGGTATTGCTGGCATTGCTGATAATCACGAGTTGCCCGGCGCTGATCGAATGCGCGTTGGTGAGTGTAATCACGGGCGGACTGGCCGCCGTATTGTGACTGGCGACGATGTATTCGTTGAACTTGTCCGCGCGTATCACCGAAAACGAATCGCCGGCGATGCGCGCGCTGGCGGTCATATCGGAGGGCAGACTAGCTTCGTAGCCTGCTAACGGTTGGGTCAGAAGCTTATGGTTCCACCAAGTTGTCGCAGTGTTCGTGACATCGTTACACTGCGAAGCCGTGCATGAGGCGTAACCGGAAAATCCGGTCATGCGGATATCGCGATCAATCAGTTCGAATGCAAAGCGGGCGTTTTCCTGCATCCTGGAGAGAACGTCCTGAGTCCGAAAACTTTGCCGGCTAGCCAAAAATATCGCGCCAATCGCCGCCAGGATGATCAAACCTATAGTCAGTGAAACCATCAACTCAATCAATGTCGTACCGCGTTGATGTTCTGAAAAAGAGATCGGTATTCGGCTTGAATGCGGGTTCATATCAAACTATTGGTGCTAAAGCTGGTGACGACACCATCGCCGTCGTCGTCCCATTGAATGGTAATCGTGGCAGTGCCGCTGCTGCCAACCGACAGGCTGGCATCGCCTGCTGGGAGCGCTTGGCCGACCAAGGTTTTCCAATCGCCCAGATCGGTGCGTAAGGTTGAGCTGCAGTTGGTGAGTTGATTCGGCGAATTGGGTGGAGCGGCACCGAATGCCACGTTACAGTTGCCGCTTATCGCAATCGTACGGCTGAGGCGTAAACGCTCCAGCACGTCATTTGCCAGAAACGTGGCTTGACTGCGCAAAAAAGCGGTGTGATTGTTTTTCAAGGTGGTCGTCAGCATCGCCGCGTAACCCAGTAACCCGATCGCGACTACCAGCATTGTAATCAACACCTCGATCAGGCTGCTGCCGGTGGTTGTCCTGGCGCGACGTATAATCCGTAGAGAAGCGCGATGAGTGGTCATGGACTGCTACAGCTATCCAAGTCGTCAGGGATATTGTTGTTGTCCAAGTCTTCACCTAGGCGAACTCGACCGACCATCGTGACAACGACCAACCGTGCAGTACCGGCTTCAGCGGTGTCGTTCCCGTCGGCGTTGTCGCAAATGGCAAACGAGCCGTTTTTCGATTCTCCGGACGCTTTAAAATAGATATAGTCGGCAACAGTGCCATTTCCACGCAGTGTAAAGCCGGTTGGTAAGGCATCGTAAACTCTTAACAGGCAATCTTCATCAGCCTCGCAAAGCGGGGCGGTATTATCGTCGTTAAAAACATTGGCGTTGGAGCCCGAGCGATCCACATCGACAAAGGTTTGCCAACCACTCTCCCAATTGGTGCCAGTCTTCCTGACGACGACATATTGGCCCCGTTTGATTGCTTCGCTGCGCGCATAATTCAACGCGGCGACAAATTGGTTGGTTGCGCCGGTAAGACGACTATTCCTTACCGCACTGATAAAGCTAGGTATCGCGATTGCACTCAATATACCGGCGATCGTCAGCGTGATCATGAGCTCGATCAACGTGAATCCTCGGTTGTTAGGGTGTGAATAGCGCATTTCGGAAATGGCTCCATGATATCGAGGCGACTCGTTCGGGGAATGGCAGATGGATTGAACGCGGTTGAAGATAGCACAGAATTAAACTTAGTTTTGCGAGTCTCACCGCATAGGAGTTGACTGCGGTGCCGACACCAGCGAGTGCTAGATTTGACTGGGATTCAGTTTAGTTCGGTTTAGATATTCATTTTTTTGTGGTGACTAGAGAGTAGTCTCCAGCGAAATGCCAGCTCCATGATCACGAGCGAGTTCAGTGGAGGCCAACAAAAACCGACGCTCTCACCGACTAAGAAAGTCACTCGCTTCACCAGGCTGTTTTTCGCACTGCGGCGAGAAAACAGCGGGCAACTAAAAAGTCTCTTCTGGGTTATCAATACCGCGACTTAGCAGACTAATATTTGTATACTCCAGCCTGGAAGATGTTGGGATTCTTCAAGTAAAGTCAATCGCCTAATCGATTATTCCGGTCCAATTGCTTGGCGTCAGCACCGTGTTTTCTGGCGGACGGCTATTGTCCAAATTCGGATAATCCTTGGTGTAATGCAGGCCGCGGCTTTCCTTGCGCTGTTGCGCGCAACGGATGATCAATTCGGCAACGGTGACCAAACTGCGCAGTTCCAATAGGTCGCTGGTCACGCGGAATTGACCGTAGTACTCGGCAATTTCTTCTTTCAGCAACACCAATCGGTTCATGGCGCGTTCGAGACGTTTATTGGTGCGAACGATGCCCACATAGTCCCACATAAAGCGCCTGAGCTCGTCCCAGTTATGGGCGATCACGACTTCCTCGTCGGAATCGCCGACTTGCGATTCGTCCCAATCCGGCAGGGCGGGCGGCATCGGAATAGCATCGAAGCAATGGCGAATATCCTGGTTGGCTTGCTCGGCGAAAACCAAGCACTCGAGCAGGGAGTTACTAGCCATCCGGTTAGCACCGTGCAAGCCGGTGCAAGCGACTTCGCCGACTGCGTATAGGCCTGGAATGTCGGTGCGGGCATGGGCATCCGTCAATATACCACCACAGGTGTAATGAGCGGCGGGGACTACCGGTATCGGTTGCTGACTGATGTCGATGTCCAGCTCCAGGCATTGGGTATAAATTGTTGGGAAATGTTTTTGGATGAATTCCCGCGATTTATGACTGATGTCCAGATAAATGCAATCGATACCGTGTTTCTTGATTTCGTTATCAATGGCGCGGGCGACGATATCGCGCGGGGCCAGTTCCAAGCGGGCGTCGTAACGTTGCATGAAACGCTCGCCATTCGGCAGAATTAAATGACCGCCTTCGCCGCGCACCGCTTCGCTGATTAGGAACGAACGTGCGCTGGGGTGATAGAGACAAGTCGGGTGAAATTGCATGAATTCCATGTTGGCGACCCGGCAGCCGGCCCGCCATGCCAGCGCGATGCCGTCGCCTGTGGAGATATGCGGATTGGTGGAATAGAGGTAGACTTTGTTTGCGCCGCCGGTGGCAAGTACCACCACTCTCGCGGCGATAGACAAAATATGGCCGGTTTGGCTGTTCAAAACATAGGCACCGCAGACCCGTCGCTCGGTTAGTCCCAATTTGTCGGTGGTGATCAGTTCGACGACATTATGATTTTCCAACAACGTCACGTTGGGATGCGCCTTGGCGCGGTCGATCAACGACAACGAGACGGCTTTGCCGGTAGCATCGTCACTGTGTACGATGCGACGGTGCGAATGGCCGCCTTCGCGGTTCAAATGCAATTGCTTTTCGCCGTTAGCGGTGTTTTCCTCGGTGAAGCTGACCCCTTGGCGGCATAGCCATTCAATGCTTTCGCGACCTTGGGAAACCGTCAATCGGACGATATCTTGATCGCAAAGACCGGCTCCGGCGATCAAGGTATCCTCGATATGAGACTCTATGGAATCATGCTGATCGTCGAACACCGCCGAAATGCCGCCTTGAGCGTAATAAGTGCTACATTCGGTCAGTGCGAATTTGGCAAGAACGGCCACTTTATAAGTATCGGCAAGGCGGAGGGCCAAGCTTAAACCGGCGCCACCGCTGCCGGCGATCAGAATGTCGTAGTAGGGATGGCGGGAATTTCCTGGGCGTTGGTCTGTCAAGGCGGTCTATGTAAGCAAAAATGACGAGAGCGCGGCGGCGGAATCGGTGAAAATCCGGGCATTCCGGCGAGGCTGCGCATGAGCTGGAAAATCATATCTTGTTTTAAGGGTGCGGTAATTTTTTTTGTATTGCCAGAACTAATGATGTTTAATTCTGTCCACTTTTATATCAAAACAGAGCAGTGAACGAGCAAGTAAGGCAGACCGAGGATTTGGACCAAGATCTAGTGCAACGCGTGCAGCAAGGCGATAAATCCGCCTTCGATCTCTTGGTGATCAAATACCAACATAAAATCGTCCATCTGGTGAACCGTTACGTCAAAGATCCCAGCGAGGCGCAGGACGTAGCTCAGGATACCTTCATTAAGGCATATCGGGCGTTGGGCGATTTTCGCGGCGAAAGCGCTTTTTACACTTGGCTGTACCGGATCGCCATCAATACCGCGAAAAACTACCTGCTGTCCCGTTCCAGACGCCATTTTGACTATGAAGTCGATGTTCAAGATGCCGAGCAGGTTGAAAATGCTCCGCAATTGAAGGATATCGAAACGCCGGAAAGCGTCTTAGCCAACGAACAAATTGTTCGAGTAATACGCTCGGCGATCGAAAATTTGCCCGAGGAAATGCGGATCGCGATCACGCTACGCGAGTTCGAAGGCATGAGCTACGAGGAAATCGCCATCGCGATGGATTGTCCGATCGGTACGGTGCGATCCAGGATTTTCCGGGCGCGGGAAGCGATAGAACAAAAACTTAACCCATTGCTCGACTAAAGGTATTTCGATGCAAGACCAACTTAACGAAAAAATTTCTCAATTGGTGGACGACGATCTGGCCAACGGCGAAGCGTTGCGACTCCTGCAGCGCCTACGCCACGACGACGAACTCGGCGCGAAATTGCGACATTACCAGATCATCGGAGAGGCATTTCGTAGCGACGAATGTATCGTGCTGCGTAAAGATTTCGCCGACCGCATACATAGCGAAATCCGGGCCGAGCCCATTTATCTCTTACCTCGCAAAAAACCGGTCCTTAATTGGCGGAAAGCCTCGCTGGCGATAGCGGCTTCGGCCGTATTGGCGGTTGTTTGGATGGCCAGTTACATGAACTCAAACCAGCCTGCCAAATTTGGCGGCGTAGAAACGATCGCGCAACGCCAAATCCCCGCCGGCGAGATGCATGCCCGCTTCAAGGAATATCTGCAAGCCCACGATAACTCTTTGTATGTGAACAGCGAGCCGCGTCAGCAGCCCTATACCCGCGTTGTAGGCTACCAACAGGAATGATGGCGTGAAAGTAATAGCGGTGTTTCTGTTTTGGGTGGTTTGCCAAACCGTCCGAGCCGACGATGTGGCCGGCGGTGCCCTGAAATGGCTGGAAAATATGAGTCTCGCGATGAAGACCCTCAGTTTTCAAGGTACGATCATCTTCATGAAGAACGGCCAACTCGACACGATGAAGTACCATCATCTGGTTGAGAACGGGGTCGAGCAAGAACGTTTGACTTCCCTAAATTCGCCGATGCGGGAAGTCGTCCGAAAGTCCAACGAAGTGACCTGCATTTTTAAGGAAACCCAACAAAAAATCGTCAATCATCACCCGTTGGATAGTTCCTTTATTATCAACATGCCGCGGAATACCGCGGGCCTGGAAAAAAATTATCAACTAGGTTTGGAGGGGCAGGAAGCGGTTGCCATGCTCCCAACCCAAATCGTCACGATTCAACCCAAGGACGATCTGCGCTACATCCGTAAGATCTGGATCGACACCCAGTTCTACCTGCCGTTAAAAGTGGAAGTGTACAACCTGGACGGCACCACGCTGGAACAAGTGGTGTTTACCGATCTCAGCAGGGACGGTGTCGGCACGGCGACCCCCGCTGCGGCCACCGGCGACGACAGTCGGTTCCACACCAAACATATCCACACCAGTCAGGCCGAGCCGCTGGAGCAAGCGCCTTTCGAACTCAAACAATGGCCACCCGGCTTCGAACCGGTGTTTTTCATCCGCAATTCAATCGAAAAGTCCGGCAAAGCGGTGGATCATTTGTTGATTAGCGACGGTTTCGCAACGGTTTCGGTTTATCGAGAAGCTAAGGAAGCGCAAGGCATCGAAGGTTTGCATACGCTCGGTTCCGTGAATTCGGTCAGTCGAATCCTTGGAGAACAACAAATCACCGTTCTCGGCGAAGTGCCCGCCAAAACCGTCGAAATGATCGCCGCCGGTATTGTGTTGCGGTAAACGCGCGAATTCGTTTTTCTTTGTAAATTTGGAGCTTACATGCTGAATAGGCTGTTTTTCGGAGTCTTGATCTACTATGCGTCGGCCTTTGCCGCCGCCCATGCGCAATTGCCGGACTTTACCGAGATGGTAAAAACCAACGGCGACGCTGTCGTCAACATCAGCACCACGCAAAAATCCACCGACCCGCAAGCCGACGGCGACCAACAGCCAATTCCGCAGGATGTGCCGCCTGAAATGGAAGAATTATTCCGGCGCTTCTTTCAGGGACCGGGACGCGGTTACACCCCCCGCGAAACCAATTCGCTGGGTTCCGGCTTCATCATATCCCGCGACGGTTATTTGCTGACGAATCACCATGTGGTTAATAACGCGTCGGAAATCGTCGTTAAGCTCAAGGATCGCCGCGAATTGATCGCCAAATTGATCGGCTCCGACGAAAGCACGGACGTCGCATTGCTGAAAGTCGATGCCAAGGATTTGCCTGTCGTCGAAATCGGTGCTCCGGAGCAACTACAGGTTGGCGAATGGGTCTTGGCGATCGGTACGCCGTTCGGCTTCGATCAATCGGTCACCGCTGGTATTGTCAGCGCCAAAGGGCGTAGCCTGCCAGACGGCAACTATGTGCCGTTCATTCAAACCGACGTGGCAATCAACCCGGGCAACTCCGGTGGACCGTTATTTAATATGCAGGGTAAGGTGGTCGGCATCAATTCGCAGATTTATAGCCGATCCGGCGGCTACATGGGATTGTCGTTCGCGATTCCGATCGATGTCGCGATGAACGTGGTCGAGCAAATCAAAAGCAAGGGTAAAGTCTCGCGCGGCTGGTTGGGCGTCCAGATTCAAGACGTCAACCGCCAGTTGGCTGAATCCTTCGGCATGGATAGACCGCACGGCGCGTTGGTCGCCAAGGTCGTGCCGGGCGGACCGGCGGAAAAAGCCGGCCTGCAAATCGGCGACATCATCGTCGAATTCAACGGCCACGTCATCGAAACCTCCGGCGAATTGCCACCCCGCGTCGGCGTGACCCCTATTGACGAAAAGGCCAAGGTCAAGATCATTCGTCACGGCGAACAACAGGATATCAGCGTCAAAATCGGTTTATTGCCGGCGCAAAACACCGCTGCGTTATCGAACGCGCCGACAGCCGCCGAAACGCAGATCAACCGCTTGGGCATTGTGGTGGCCGACTTGACCAGCGAACAGCGTCAGCAAGCTCAGGTCGAAAAAAACGGTGTGTTGGTACAAAAGGTCAATAAAGGTATCGCGTTGGATGCCGGTATCCAGCCGGGCGACATTATTCTGCGAATCCAAAACACGGTCATCCGCGATTCGGCGGATTTCAACAGCGTGATCACCAAACTGCCGGCCGAGAAATCGATCGCGGTCCTTGTCCAACGTAACGGTAACCCGGTATTCTTAGCGTTTAAGATAGACAAGTGATCTGATTGAGGTGACTCAATGGCTACGGCAAGCAATGTGACGCAATTGATTGGCAACACGCCGCTGTTGAAGCTGCAAAAAGTCGTTGCCGAGCACTCCGCGACGGTTTACGTAAAGCTGGAGTCTCGTAACCCCGGCGGCTCGGTTAAGGACCGGATCGGCATGGCGATGATCCAGGCGGCCGAGCGATCGGGGCACTTGAAGACCGGCGGCACGATTGTCGAGCCCACCTCGGGTAATACCGGTATCGCGCTGGCCATGGTCGGCGCGGCGCGCGGCTATCGCTGCATTTTGACGATGCCGGAGACCATGTCGGTCGAACGTCGGCAGTTGCTGGCCTTGTACGGCGCCGAGATTGTCCTGACGCCCGGCAGTGAAGGCATGAAGGGCGCAATCGCTAAAGCCTGGGAAATCGTTGAACAAACGCCTGGCGCGTTTATGCCGCAGCAATTCGAAAATCCCGCCAACCCGGAAGTGCATCGACAAACCACCGCTCAGGAAATCTGGTCGGCGACCGACGGATTGGTTGATGCTTTCGTCTGTGGTGTCGGTACCGGCGGTACCATCTCCGGCGTTGCCGACGTCATCAAGAACCGGAATCCAAGGTTTTTGGCGATTGCGGTCGAGCCGGCCGAATCGCCGGTCATTTCCGGCGGCAGTCATAGTCCGCATAGAATTCAAGGCATTGGCGCCGGTTTCGTGCCCAAGAACTTGGATGTCGATTTGCTGGACGGCATTGAGCTGGTTGGCACCGAACAGGCGATGGCCATGCGTAAACGTCTAATCGGCGAAGAGGGCATCATGGTCGGAATCTCCTCCGGTGCCAGTATTTGTGCGGCGCTGCGGGTGGCCGAGCGCTTGGGGCCGAACAAATCCGTCGTCACTATCGCCCACGATACCGGCGAACGCTATCTGAGCATGGGCTGAACCGGTTCACCGGCCGCCGTTAATCCGTTTCCCGAGACCTATGGCGGACATCAAACTTAAATCGCGCTCCGGCGGTCTGGGCTATCTGATCAACCGCATCCAGACGCTGTTCGTCAGCATGTTGCGGATCTGGACGATACCCATCGTGTTGATGTTGAGCCTTTCGTCCGGATTCACCACTTACTACGGCCTGTCCCATTTTATTACGCCGTGGATTGCGTTGGTCATTACCATCGCGATTCAATCCATCATCGTCATCTGCTCGTTGGAAATCGCCGGTATCCATTGGAAAGCCAACCGGATGCGATTTTTCAGCGTCGTCGCGTCGTTGACGATAGCCTTGGCGGCGTCGGTGACGTTCTCTTATTTCAAGTTTTACGAGATTTCCGAAGCAGAAACCCTGCACATCAATCGTTTGCATCAGTTGCGCGAGCAAACCAAAACATACCTGGATGCGGTATTGCAGCTCAAGGCCCGCGTACTACAACAGCAAAAACAGGCGCTGGACCAAGCGTCGCTGGACGTGTCGCAAGCTTATTTCGGCACGCACAATCAAATTGCCCCCGGCTATAAAAACCAAGTGGGTGAAGGTCCGTTTTGGCGGCATTACAACCAGCTCTACCAGGAGAAGAAACAGCGCTTCCAGCAACAGGAACAAGCATTTGCGGCGCTGGACGCACCTCTGCGAGAATTGCAAGTCCATTTGAACGAATTGGACGTGACACGCGACGTCGAAACTACCTACGGATTGTTCCTGAAAAGCTATCAGGACCTGCAAGCTGGAATCAACCAGATTGTTGGCGGTAGCGGCGAGGCCTTGCCGGATGCGCCGCTGTTGATGACTTACAAGCAGTTCACCGAGGAAGTCAAACCGTCGTTCGCGATGTGGCGCGGTTTCTCGTGGTTTGCCTTCGCTTGCGCGGCGATGGTGGATTTCTTCACGGTGTTGTTGTCCTATCGCCTGGAATTTACCGCGCCGGGACCGTTAACCGAGCAGGAGGAAGAACTGGTGTTCGAATGCCTGCGCCAGTTCAGCGAATTTCGGATCAACGAAAACGACGAACTGGAAATGATCATCGAAAGAACCGACCTGGAAAAGGCTCGGCGCTATTCGGATTGGTCGCGGATGTTCGTCGTCGGTTTATTGCTCAGCCGAGGCTTTCTGCGTAAGGTCGACGAGCGTACCGTGGAGTTTGCTCCCAACCTCTATCCGCTGATCGCCGAGAAAATGTCCGATAAAATCGCCGCGATCAAGCAAAAAGCCGCGGACACCAGTCGTGGAGCCGGCGATGCCTAACGAGCAGTCCGAACTCGACGCATGGTTGACCGGCGCCGATTTGGCCGACGGCGATCCCGCCGATGCGATGCCCTGGGTGGCCGATTTCGATCCCGATCGGCAAATGGTGTTGCGTCGCTTGGGGCCTTACCAAAAATATTACCCACGCCCCAAGCGCTTCATCAAACGTTTTTATCACCGTTTGTACCCGTTAGCGATTGCCTACTGGCCGCAGCGCAAACAGATCAAACTGTTCGACGAATTTTGCACGCTGGATTTACGTTTGGAGTTGCGCTTTCAGGCGACTTTCGACTATGCGATGAAGAATCTGGACCGTTTGGAGCATCTGAACGAGCATATCAAACAACGTTATGCCGACATCGTCGAAGACGTCGTACAACGTGAACTAACCAATCTGGCCGACGGCGCCTGGATACAAAACGGCCTGAACGCTGTCGAAGCGCGGATGGCGTTGGCCTTAGCCGAGACTTTCGTGCAACAAAGCCTACAAGCGCAGGCGATGTGCCGAATCGACGTCGAGTTTAGCGAATTCGAATCGGTGAAATTGGGTCGGGACAGCGTCTATCTGAACGTGCTGCGCAAGACCTACGAGTTCAACCGCGACCGAACCTTGGAACTGGCACGTCAGCAACGCTTGCTGGAGCAAGAGGAAATCGCCGAGCGCCGCCGCCAGTTGGAGCATCTGGCGCAAACGGCCGAATTGGACTTGCAAGCCCAGGCCATCGAAGCCGACAAACAATGCCGCTTGTTGGCGGCCCAACAGGATCAATTGGCGGAACAACTGGCGCTGGAAAAACGCTTGCAAGCCGAACGCCTGCGCCACGAAATGGAATTGCAGGAAATGCGGCAGGAAGCCGAATTGCGCAGCCAGGAAAAACAAGCGGCGCGCCGGCGATTGGCCGAAAGTCTGCATCTGGCCGACCAATTGGCGCATCAGGCCGCGCAGCACGAAAAACAGGTCGCCGCCGACATTCAGCGGCGGCTGAGGGAGCAACATTTAAGGCAAACCAGCCTACTTAACGACGAGGGATTGAATTATGACAACCAGACCGAATAAGCTCATTTTTACCCGCTTTCTAGCCCTGATATTGTTGGCTCTGACCGGCGCCTGTGCGACGACCCCGCAGCCGTTGCGGTTTCGTACCGAGATCGATGCCTTGACCGCCGCCGTACAGTCCGTCGCCGGCAAGCGTTACGTCATCCTGCCCGGCAATACCGACGGCAACCCGCAAGACTTACAATTCATCGAGTTCGCCGGGTATATAGAAAAAATCTTGAACAATCGCGGTTACCTCAAGGCCGATAAGCCGCAAAACAGCGATTTGGTGATGTTTTTAAGCTACGGCGTCGGATCGCCGGAGTCGCGGCAATTGGCATATGACGTGCCGATGTGGAACGACTTCTATCCTTACGGTCCCTACGGCATGGGCATGTACCGGGGCTATCGGGGGTTTTATCCCGGTTGGGGCGTTGGCGGCTACAGCCAGCGCGTCGAATCCTACACCACCTTTCGGCGCTTCTTGTCCTTGGAAGC
Source organism: Methylomonas sp. LWB (assembly GCF_001856095.1). NCBI lineage: Bacteria > Pseudomonadati > Pseudomonadota > Gammaproteobacteria > Methylococcales > Methylococcaceae > Methylomonas > Methylomonas sp. LWB. Next base: position 115,452 of record NZ_MKMC01000045.1, on the reverse strand, counting down.
CTGCGAGACGGCGGCCTTTATGCAGGGCCAACAACGCAAGCAAATCTGGCGCACCAATGTGCAAAGCAGCGGCCTCAGTAACGACTTGCGCTTGGTGTTTCCGTATTTGGCCGCGGCAATGCAACCTTATCTCGGCACCAACACCGGCCATATGGTCACGGTCGACATCGACGAATCCGATCCCTTAGTCGGCAGTTTATTGGGGCCGTTTCGCGGCACCGGGATTACACCGCAACCCAACGCCGTCGGTCGTTAGCCGCTCGGCCGGCTCCGGCTTGACTTCCCGATAGGCTAGCGCCAGACTTGTCAGCCCCGGTATAGGTAATATCGGGGCCAATTCAGGGACTATCAAAAACGACAATCGGGAGCCTACGATGAAGGTACTAACCGCCGCTTGGCTATTCATAGCCGCGTTGACCGCCGCAAATCCGGCCTGGGCCAAATATGAACTGGCGCCCGGCGACACCGTCCTAACCAACTGCCGCGACATCTATACCAAGGGCGTCATCAAGGCCAAGGTCGATGACGGCTATACGGTACATTTCCCGAAGAACGCCGGCCCTATCCAATGTCCGCCATTTCGGTGGCATGCCGAATTCGTATTGCCTTTCCAATCGGTGCCGGAATATCGGCTGAAATTTTTGGGCGGCTTCAAAAAAGACATCGTGTTTCGGACCGGCGAAGCGGTGACGCTACGCTTCGAAGCCGATAAGCGTATCGTCAAGAGTCGGGCCGTCGTCGATATCGATGCCCAGATCACCGACATCAGCGCCAACGGCGCCATTGCCGTCAAATTGCTCAGTCAGGACCCCGAGGCGGCCGCCACCTTCTGGCAACAAGTCGGGAGCAATTATGTCGATGTGCGCCATAAAGCTCTGGAAGCCGAGCGCGACAAGCGCGCCCGCTGATCGACCGGTTTCAATCCCTGACCCAGTTCTCCACCAGTCGGCTGGGAATATGTGCCGACTCACTGGAACGGGGATAATCCTTGCCGGCAATCACGCAGTACACCACCCGCAAGGTATCGCCCAATAGCAGCCAGGTGATCAGCATGAACAAGCCGGTCAAGCCGGCGTTCAGGTAATCGTTGAAAATCAGATGCGGCGCTTTGCCGGCCATGTCCGCGCTGAGCGTCCCGGCCTGCAGTTTGGCCGATAGGTCTTCGGCGTGGCTTAAAAAACCGATTCGTAAATCCGCCGAAAATAGTTTCTCCCACGCCGCGCTGCTGGTGACCACGATCAGCCAGAATAAGGGCAGGGCGGTGACCCAAACGTATTTTAATTTATCGGATTTCACCAAAATCGTGGTGCCGACGCACAGCGCGATCGCCGCCAGCATTTGATTGGCGATGCCGAACAAGGGCCACAAGCTATTGATGCCGCCTAACGGATCGATGGTACCCATGTACAGGAAATAACCCCAGGCCGCGACCACCGCGCCGCTGGTCAAAATGATGCTAGCGTAATGATTGCTTTGGCCGGCGCCGATACCGAAATTGCCCAACATGTCCTGCAACATAAAGCGGGCCACTCGGGTGCCGGCGTCCAACGTGGTCAGAATGAACAAGGCTTCGAACATGATCGCGAAGTGGTACCAGGCCGCCAGCATGTTTGCGCCGAAAACTTGCGCAAACAAATTGGCCATGCCGACCGCCAACGACGGCGCACCGCCGGTCCGGGCAAACAGCGTCGATTCGCCCATGGTTTGCGCCAATCGCTGCATTTGCTCGACACCGACCGGAAAGCCCCAACTGCTGATTTTGGCGACCGCATCGGCCGCATTCGCACCGACGATGCCCGCCGGGCTATTGATCGCGAAATACACGCCGGGTTCAAGCACGCTGGCCGCGATCATCGCCATGATCGCGACAAAGGATTCCATCATCATCGCCCCGTAGCCGATAAAGCGGGCATCGGTTTCGTTAGCCAGCAGCTTGGGCGTGGTGCCGGAAGCGATCAACGAATGAAAGCCGGAAATCGCGCCGCAGGCTATCGTAATAAACACAAACGGAAATAACTTACCGCCGAAAATCGGCCCGCTGCCGTCCACGAACTGGGTCAAGGCCGGCATCTTCAAATCCGGGCGCAACACGACGATAGCCACCGCCAGCGCCGCGATCGTGCCCAGTTTCATGAAGGTGGACAAATAATCGCGCGGCGCCAATAACAGCCAGACCGGCAACACCGCCGCCGCGAAGCCGTACAAGATCACCATCACCGCCAATTGCGGCGCGTCGTAATCGAACCAAGCGCGCAAGGTCGGATTCTCGTCTATCCAGCCGCCGCCGACTACCGCGAAGATCAACAACGACACGCCGATCAAGGTCGCCTCGGCGACCCGGCCGGGCCGCAGATTATGCAAATACAGCCCCATCAATACCGCGATCGGAATCGTCGCCGCCACCGTGGATGTCGCCCACGGACTGTGCTTCATCGCGTTGACCACCACCAGGCCCAGCACCGCGATCAAGATCACCATGATCATCATCACGCCTATCATCGCCGCGCCGCCGCCGATCGCGCCGAGTTCGTCCTTTGCCATCTGGCCCAGCGATCGGCCGTCGCGCCGCACCGAAAAAAACAAGGTGACGAAGTCCTGCACGCAGCCGCCCAATACCGCGCCGATCAAAATCCACAGCGTGCCGGGCAAATAGCCGAATTGCGCCGCCAAGGTCGGGCCGATCAACGGGCCGGGGCCGGCAATCGCCGCGAAATGATGGCCGAACACCACCCATTTGTGAGTCGGCATGAAGTCGCGGCCGTCGTCGAAACGCTCGGCCGGCGTGGCCCGGCCGGCATCCAGCATCAACACCTTCGCGGCGATGAAGGCGCTGTAAAAACGGTAGCCCAAGGCGTAAACGCAGATCGCGGCGACGATGATCCACAAGCTATTAATGGTTTCGCCGCGTTGCAGGGCAATGCCGGCTACGGTAAAAGCGCCGATCGCGGCGATGACTATCCACAGTAAATGAACGGGTAAGCGTGAGCTTGAGCTCGGCATGACCAAATCCTTGATGGTGCAAATGAAAAATGTGAGGGCAATCATGGTATCACGGCGGCGGAAACCTCAGAAGCCATGCAGCTTTCCGGATGGGCATCGTGCGGGGAGGGCGGTGCAATAATGGAGGGAACCGCGGTGCGGTCTCGATCGGCTCTCACCGCGAAACTGGAAACGACCTTGCTGGCCGATTATGATAGAGTCCGGCGCATTTCAGGCGCTTGTGTAGAATATTTGAGCGCAAACGGTCTTCCCTTCGCTGGCTTGCGGCTTGGTCTGTTGTTTGTTCATGACGAGACCGGTAACGCCACCTATACCTTTCGCACTTCAAATTTCGACGCATCCGCCCCCTCGCCCTCCGGGAGAGGGCTGGGGTGAGGGGATCAAATAACCGAAATTTGAAGTGCGATGACTATAACTTATTTCTAGGGGCTGTTGCCATTTTGAAACAATAGCCTTGAAATTGAGCGGCTCTGCCTCATTAGATTGATTTTTCAATCAAAAGACAAGCAACCGATGCCCCGACAGCTATTTACGGATGAATACTGGAATAAACTCAAAGCCATCATGTTAAGCCTAGGGATTTATGACAAGCCATCGCTCCGGCAAACGGTAGAAGGGATTTTTTATCGCATGCGAGTCGGTTGTCCCTGGAGAGACCTGCCTGCAACGTTTGGCAAGTGGAATGCCGTTTACAAACGATTCAATGCTTGGTCGCTTCAAGAAAAACTGATGGGCATCTTTCGGGGACTGATTGTGGAACCGGATTTGGAATGGACCTTTATTGACGGCAGTATCGTGAAAGCGCATCAGCATAGTAGTGGCGCGGCCCATGAACAGGATGCCGCGATTGGGAAATCAGTCGCGGGTAACACTACGAAAATCCATATGGCCGTTGATGCCTGCGGGCTTCCTATTCATTTCTCGGTCACCGGTGGTGAAGTCCATGACTGCAAAGAGGCACCGAAATTAGTGGCTAAACTGCCTTTGGCTAACTACACGGTTGCTGACAAAGGTTATGACAGTGAACCCTTACGGACTCAAATTCGAGAGAAAGGGAGTGTGCCCATCATTCCTAGAAAACAGAATTCAACCATCGGGAATGACGGAATGGATTGGTGCCTCTACAAATATCGCCACCTCGTTGAAAATGTCTTTGCGCGACTGAAACATTTCAGAGCCATCGCGACGCGATATGACAAATTGAAACGCAATTTTGAAAGCCTCGTCGCTTTGGCCTGCGCTTTTATTTGGTTACCCATGTAAAACGGCAACAGCCCCTACTTTGCCAGACTCTCGGTAGTGCTCGTCATTTCGGCAGGGATAGCCGAAATCCAGACTCCACGGACGGAGCTAAGCTTGCCATACATGGCACTGGATGCCTGCATCCCAGCGGACATGACGGCATTGCTTAAATCTGACAAAGTAGAATTATTTAGTCGCTTTATTGCGAAATGGCAAACCCTCACTTTGAAGCTGACACTCATGTAGGATGCGGTGAGACACGAACCGCATCGATCGAGAAAAGAACGCCATAAAAAATGACAAACTACCGCCGTTTTCAATATCCCGGAGCCACGTGGTTTTTTACGGTTAATTTGGCGGAGCGTCACGGCAATCGATTGTTGACGGACAAGATCGATCTATACCTTTCGCACTTCAAATTTCGACGCATCCGCTCCCTCGCCTTCCGGGAGAGGGCTGGGGTGAGGGGATCAAAAAACCGAAATTTGAAGTGCGATGACTATATTACGAATGGCTATTACGCAGGTTAAAGGCCGTCACGTTTTTGAAATTGACGCGATGGTTGTGTTGCCCGAGCATTTGCATTGTATTTTGACCTTGCCAGTTGGCGATTCCGATTTTTCTACCGCTGGGGTTTGATCAAAGCTTATTTTTCCCGGCAAATTGATAGAGGCGAGAGAATTTCAAAGAGTCGAGAAAAACGAGGCGAGCGAGGTATCTGGCAGAGACGATTCTAGGAGCTTCTTATTCGAGATGAGGTCGACTATAGGCAACATATCGATTATATTCACTGGAACCCCGTGAAGCATGGTTGGGTGCGGGCGGTCAAAGACTAGCCACATTCAAGCTTTCATCGCTACGCCCCCTGCGTGAAAATGGGTGTCTATCCCGAGAATTGGGGTGATGAAATCGACTTATCGAAGATAGTGGCGAGAGAATGACACGAGCTATGCGGTTCACTTCGTTCACCGCATCCTTGATTTACTCGTCATAGCTTTTATAACCAGGAGCTTCTTGAGTCATTCAAATCAAAATTCACAGTTATATGCTGACCCAATTGTTAGCATTGATTTCTTAATGTTATTATTTTAAATATAGATTGCTGTTTCTATACTATTTTAGGTAATGAGAATGAAAAAAAAATATTTATTTCCATTTTTAGCTGTGTTAATGACTTTCAGTAATTTTGTCAACGCCGAAAATACTACTCATAGGTCAAGGCAGAGCGTTAAAAATTTGGTCGACGTAGATGGCAACGAAATAAATAATGTAATAAAAGATATTGATACTATTCAGCGCCAAAAATACATCAAGCTACAAGACTCGTTACTTAGCATTGTAGAGAATGAACAGCTTACAAAAGCATATAACTTATTATTACAAAGTGCATTTAATGATTTGCAGCGTTATGAAAAATTATCAATAGAAGTGTTAAATAAAAATGATGAACTAAGGAAGGCTTTTAGTGCTATTACTCCAGGATCTGAACTCCTGAAGCTGGATGCAAGAGCCCGCAAATCCTATCCAGGCTTCTTTAACCAATTTAATTCTTTAGAAATAGCATCTGCATCTGAAATAGAGGCAACAGCATTATTAGAGGCTTACCGTACACATATAATATCTCATCCCAGAAAGGTGTTTTTAACCAGAGCCGAGTCCGAAGGCCCACTTTGTCGTAATCAAGAAGAATATTCCAATGTTTATATTTTTGACCCTTCTCCATGCAGCAAATACGGAGATGTTTATATCACGGAAGGAATGTATACAAGATATATAAATGACGATATTTCACTAAATACAATTTTGCTCCATGAAGCATTTCATACGCTCAATAGACCAGATGTTGAACATGCTCAAACGATAGAAGGAGTATTATCGGCACTTGTTTTTAACCATTTAAGTCATGATAAAAACGGAAAGCCTATTACTAGAAAGGATGCCAAATTACATATGCGCAAATGGCTTAAAGATCAAAAATTTCGTGTAAGTGAACTTGAAATAGATAAGTTAGTTATGCTGAATTTGCGAGAAAACAACTTTATGCGAAAAAAATATTTAGCAGTTCTTTCTTCAGTGCTTAAAAAAGACTCAGCCAGATTGGCTGCGGCTTACTTTTTAGATAATTATATTAATGATGAACACGATACCTCTACTCTAGAGAATAATTTAGTAAACATCCAAGCAGAGTTTATGAATTCAGCGCTTGAGCTAGCATCAAAACCACCATCTATTCCCCCTGAATTCTCGGTGTTACAGGGTAAGCTTATAAATAATCGAAATATATCTCAGTTGGAAAAAGAAAAAATCGAACTCCAAATGGAAAAGATGATGGAAGAAGCTTATAGGCCGAAATACAATTTAAGGCCCCACGCTGTAAATGGAAAAATCGATAACTATAAAGAGTACATGGCAATTGCACTTGACGAACTAAACAACCACGGAAATGACGGAGAGTTTTGATGAAAAAATGCACTTTTTCTATCCTACGGGACACATGCATTTCAATTATATTATGCTATTACCCTCTCTTAGTATTTGGTGATATAGATAGAGATATGCTTGTTGAGTCTGTAGCAGATGCGCCGCCAGATAACCTTTATCTTAGCAGGGCAAAAGATATAGATAAAATGAGAACCGTAACATATTATATAACCCAATCAACACCGAATAGAAAGCTATTATATGCATTTAAAGGGTATGCTGAGCAGATCGGTGATACCAACGGCGCCGTGATAATAAATATTAAAGATAAATTTGTCATACAAAATAAAGACAGGCAATACTATGAATATCTTAATAACACAAAATGCAATTTTCCAACCAGAATTGATGAATTGCCAACCTTAATTTACGAGAGCAAAAAGCACAATCAATGCTTTATTTTTAAGCGGCTAGATGAAGCAGAGTTTGATGCAACAATTATAAAATTGCTTAATGAGCGAGCGGATTTAAATGGATTGAAGATGCTTGATCTTAAGTCTCGATTACAACATATTGTTGAAGATGCTGTCAAATCTAATGAGACTTTGAAAGGAAATGAACTCGTGTTTCGAGATTTTATTGATTTTATTATTAATTGAAATAATGGGATTTCATACAAAATTATGTTGTAACTTCTTGAAGTGCAGCCAGAAAAACCCATTGCATTAGTCGTAAATATAACTAGTTAAATATACTGAAATTACAAGCGTAAGCATAAGATATCGGTGTATCGTTATATTTATCAATGGATTTCGCGTTGCTCCACGCATTCCACAACCCAGCAGCTTTGGCAATATGAACGCGATTTCAAAAAGAAATGCGTAAGCTGGAATGAGCAACGCGAAGCCCCTCTGTCACTCCCTAGTACTGGAGATGGTTGGTGCCACAATATTGTCCGATGGGTCGATTCGCTTGCTTTCAAGCTCGTGATTGGGAACTCCAACTTTCGCAAGCTCCAACCTGCAAGCGTAATAGGAGCCTGAATTTAGTTTTTTAATCGAATGTAAATCAGCACTAACAGGTTGTTGAAAAAAGAAACTCGGTGGAAAAAATCTTACAAAATTCTCCAATTTGTCACTAAAAGGCATTTGGCTGCAATGAACAATCAAGGACTTACAAAATTTTATTTTGCGGGAAATACGTTTTTGGGGGCAAAATTGGAGCAGATTTTTAAATTTCAACAGCCTGCTAAGGGTTAACAAGCCTGAGGTTTTATTTATTTTGATGGAATTAAGTATGATTTATCAATGCTATAAATGCAACTCCTATAATTTCCACAAGAGCTGCCCGCAGTGTGGAGGTATTGACAGTAATATTCCACTAAAACCTGAATATTATCCTGAGTTTGAGTATAAATCAAAAGGAATTATTGGTGACATTCTATTCAAAAAGAAAGAGCAAAAAAAAATAGATGGCAAATTAGATGCTGTTTTATCAAAATATAACTCTTTTAAGAGTCCGTATTTTATAAACTATTGCTTTTTATCATCCAAAAATGCGTTAAGAAATACTGCATCTTCAGTAGAATTTAATGATTTTGATCTTTTTAAGCAGGTGCTACTTAACTTGGGTTTCGATGAAATTAGCGAATACCCAGGGTTGCTTGAAAAGCTCGTTATATCAACGGATTTTAATTTTAGCTTTAATAATTTTATTGATAAAACTTTACATCACATAAAAGACTCGCTAGAGGAAACCTTAGTCTCCTGGATAGAGGAAAAAGGCGATCTTTTTAGATATGAGCTTCCATTGTTAATTCATTATATTTATGATAACACCTTATTTAAAGAAAGCGTCTTGTATTCGCGAAACGTTGATCCATATGGAGATGTAACGAATATTGACTATGCAACTCGGAGTCATCAAGATGTCTACGATATTTGTGAGAATATCTACTTAAAGGTAAGGGTGAAAAGATTTCAGCATACGCTTGAAAATTTTAATCCTGATCAATATATAACAATTTATGCTGTTGATGGGATGGATGGTTACGAATTTGAGGATTTTCTGGTTGAGTTATTTAAGAAAAAAGGTTGTGAAGTAAAAAGTACGCCTAAAGGTAAAGATCAAGGAGCGGATTTGTTTATTGAATCGTTTGGCCAAAGAATAGTTGTTCAAGCGAAAAATTATCAGGGAAACATTGGAAACAAGGCCGTTCAAGAAGTTATAGCTGCTAAACAATTTTATTCTTGTAGTGATGGCATGGTTATCACAAACAGATATTTTACGCCATCAGCTAAAGAACTTGCCTTGAGCGCAAAAATTAAACTAGTTGATAGGGATGAGTTACAAAGATACTTAGATGACTACAATACTAGGATTATTGAAAACAATTTAGAAACACAGGGCCGTAGGATGTGCTGAACAGCGTGAAGCGCATCGTTCGCAATTGGTGCGGTTCGTAAACTCACCACACCCTACGCCTGCTTTGGACTGGACATTTGTCATTGATACTTCTAATCCGTCAGGCTACTTTTGACCGGGTCGAGCCAAAGAGGACAAAAGGTTGCTTCCCGAAAAGTTGCCATTCGCTGAACTTAGGAATGGAAAATTTCGCCAACATCCTCAGCGGCCGGTGTCGTACCAGAAACATCAAGCCAACCGTTCGCGTACACTTTTTCCATCGTTGTCTTCCTGCTCTACTTCGATTGCGCCGCATGCCATTTCCGCCTGGGTGCAGATCGATTGACATTGGCGGCTTGGTTTATCCGTAGTTCGCTATTTTCCGAATCCTCAGGCATTTTTTCTGTCTACGCTTTAACACGCGGAATGAGCTGTCATTCCGCGTGTATCAACGAAGCCTGAATTTCATTATAAAAACACATCAGCCCTAACATGAAAACGCTGTGCAAAGCGTTTCGCCAGGTCTTTGCTAATCGACCTCTTTCCAGCCAATATGTCCGATATACGTCCTTGAGGAGCGCAATCGGATAAATCCTCTTGTTTTAATCCTCGCTGTTCCACCAAAAAACGTAGCACTTCCTTCGGCTCGGTTTCGGGTATAACAACATGCTCGTCTTCGTAAGCTTTAATTTGGTCAGCTCGGTAGGATGGGTAGAGGCAAAGCCGAAACCCATCACGAAGGCCTTAAATCATTTGATGGGTTTCGCTGTCGCTCTACCCATCCTACCTTGATTAATCTGGCCAAAGTCCGGTAGTACGCACCGCGTAGCTTTTGGCGTTCGTTGTCAAGATGCCCTCTCAATGGTACGCGATGCGTGCCCTACATATTCTCGAAAATTTAGACCATTGTTGTCATCCGGCGCCACTTCGATTGCGCCGCGTGCCGTTCCTGCCGGATTGCCAGAAGATCGATAGGTGTAGGCGGCTTGGCTTATCCGTAGTTCGCTATTTTCCGAATCGTCAGTTTTTAAAGCAATTCGGTATAAATTTAGACTAGCAAAAAAATTCATTCATTTTCTCTAAAAACTGTCTGCGCTTTAACACTCGGAATGAGCTGTCGTTCCGAGTGTCCGGCAATCCGTTTTAACCTAAAAAGAGCAGTTTGGCGATGAAAAATCCCGTTCGTCCTGAGCCTGTCGAAGGGCGCGCGGGATTTTTCATTCACCCGTTTGGTGAGTGTATTGCGAGCCGTCCATGCTTCGACGTTGCTCAGCACGAACGGCCCGCAATACACGCCAACTGCCCTTTTTAGGTTTAAGGAGATTTCGATGACTCAAAATTTAATTTCGATCAATTTTACCGACAGCGCGCTCGCTGAAATCGATACGGCGCTGAGTGTTTTGGAAAACCACTTCTCCGGTTTTCTTAGCCTGTCGCCCGACGAGCGGCGCAATCTGGCCAAGATGGGCGATAAGACCGAAGCCTTTTGCCGGCAGACGTTGATCGTCTCCAGTCAAAATCGGCAAGCCTTGCCGCCGAGTCTGGATATGGGGGAAGCCGTGGCCGACTTGACCGCGCTGGATCAATTGCGTCCGCGCCTGCACCGTTTGCGAGAGTTAATGACTCGCGGCGACGATACCGACATGGCGCTGGGTAGCGATATTTACAGTTTCTGCTTGGACGCCTATGCCTCGTTAAAGATCGCCGGCAAGGGCGCCGCGCTGGAAACCTTGCGCGAAGCCATGTCGGTGCGTTTTAATCGCGGCGCTAAAGCCAAAGCGGCCAGCTAAGCCCCGCCAACCGTCCCCATTCCCTTGCCCTGCGGTGCGCCGGCCGGCCCGGCTCGCCGCGATCGGCGCCGATTTTATCTTAAGTGTGTTTCGGCTATCGGCACGGTGTCCGGCGCCAGGTTTATCGGGCTTAGCGCTCGGTTCGCGAGCTTGGCGGGCCGTGTTGCTCGCTAGTAGACGATTGCCGCCGGATGCCCGGACCCAATCGAAAGGCATCTCGCCTTGCGCGCAAGGCAAAAAGCCATTCGCGCAAGCCTCCGAATCCCAATCGCAAGGCTACTCGCCTTGCACGCAACGCTAAAAGCCTTGCGTACAAGGCAAAAAGCCATTCTCGCAAGGCTCGGAATCCCAATCGCAAGGCTCCGAGCCTTGAACGCAACTCTAAAAGCCTTGCGCGCAAGGCAAAAAGCCATTCGCATAAGTCTCCGAGTCCCAATCGCAAGGCTACTAGCCTTGCGCGCAAGGCAAAAAGCTATTCGCGCAAGTCTCGGAATCCCAATCGCTAGGCTAAAAGTCTTTCGAGCAAGCGAACTAGAATCGCCGGCAGGGTATAAAACGATTAATCCAGTCCGAAATTGGGGTGTGTCCCAAATTTTGTGTAAACGGAGGTATTCACGGCAGTTGGAGTGTGGTTGCCTGCAATGCGTTGAGAATGCTTGGGTAGTCGAAATTTTCCGCCAACTTCGACAGGTTTTTGTAGAGGACTAAATCGTAAGGGAGAACTTGCTCGATCACCGTGTCGATATGTTCTTGTTCCAGGCTTTTTAACGCCTGGATGAGTTCGTTGCGTAATTCTTGGGGCAATACGGATAGTCTTTCAGTCGTCAATTGCAGGGTATCCGGTTCGGTCGGCTGCGAGTCGGTATAAATATATTGCACGCCTAATTGTCTGGTCAGACATTCGTAGATTTCGTTAAAGCGGTAGGGTTTGCGCACGAAGTCGTCCATCCCCGCATCCTGCATTTCTTGCTGCTGTTCCTTGAAGGCCGAGGCGGTGACGGCGACGATCTTTACCGTTTGACCATCTTGCAATTGACGCAGGCGTTTGGTGGCTTCTATGCCGTCCATGACCGGCATGCGCCTATCCATCCAGATCAAGTCGGGGCGCCATTCTTGGAACACGTCCAAACATTGTCGGCCGTTCTCTACTATTTTCACGACGAAGCCGAGGTCTGTCATCAGGCGGCGGAGCAGCAACTGATTCTCGCGCTGATCCTCGACAATCAGGATTCGATACCGAGGCGTTCCTGGTATCGGACTCACCACTTCGCCAGGTGTTCGAATTTCCGGTCCGTGAATATCGGCAGGGCTTGCCAGTTCCAGTGGCAAATCCACCCGGAACAGCGATCCCTTACCCGGGGTGCTCTCGACGGCGATGCTACCGCCCATCATCCGCACAAACTGGCGGGTGATGGTCAGCCCCAAGCCGGTGCCGCGTTGTCCGCCTCCTTCCGTCAGCTGTACGAAAGGCTCGAATAGGCGCTGATGATCTTCAGGCGCGATGCCGGGTCCGGTGTCCTCGACTTCGATCAATATGTGCTGGCGGGCGTTGTTCTTGACGCCCAAACGCAGCGTTACGCCGCCCTGCTCGGTGAATTTCACGGCGTTATTGATCAAATTAATGATGATTTGACGAATGCGGGCTTCATCGGCCTTGATATAGCGCGGGAACTCGGATGACTGATCCAGGGTCAGCGACAAGCCTTTTTCCCGAGCGCGGAGTTGCATCATTTCAGTGACTTCCCGCACTAGCCCGCCTAAATCGAAGGCGGTGGTTTCCAGTTGCAGCCGTCCGGCTTCGATCTTGGCGACTTCCAGTACGTCGTTGATCAGGGTCAAGAGATGTTCGCCGCTGCGGTTGACGATATCGAGGTTTTCGCGCTGGTGTTCGGTTAGATGCGGATCGCGGCGCATGATATTGGAGAATCCGAGTATGGCATTCATCGGTGTGCGTAGTTCATGGCTCATATTGGCCAGGAATATGCTTTTGGCCTTGTTAGCGGCTTCGGCGGCATCTCGTGCTAACAACAGTTCCGAGGTCCGTTGCCGAACGGTATCCTCCAACCGGTCCTTGTAGCTCAACAACTCAGTCTCTGCCTGTTTGCGCTCGGTAATATCCAATGAGGTGCCGATAAAACGCACCGGTCGCCCATCCTCGTCGAAATAAGGCTCGCCGCGTTCATGGATGTGTTTCACGCGGCCATCCGGGAATAGCAGTCTGTGCTCGACCTGATACACGCTCTTATCGATGATCGCCTGGTTATAGGCTAATGTCACCTTGTCTCGGTCTTCGGGGTGCACCGTCGCTAAGAATGCGGCAAACGTCGCTTCAAATTGCGTCTTGTCGATCTCCCAAATACGGAATATTTCGTCGCTCCAAATCAACACATCGTTGATCATATCCACATCCCAGCTACCAATGTGGCCAATACGTTGCGCCTCTTCCAGCGCCGACTGACTACGTTGCATCGCTTCCTGGATCCGCTTGCGCTCGGTAATGTCCATGTTGGTGCCAATCATGCGCAGAGGCTTGCCTTCGCTATTCTGTATCGTCTGCGAGTCCGCCTTGATATAGCGGCAGGAGCCATCCGGATGAATGATGCGGAATTCAGGCGAGTACTCGCGCTCGCCCCGCAGGGCGGCCTGAATTTCTCCGTCTATATACGCCTTGTCCTCCGGATGAATGGTCCGTATCCAAGCGTCGTAATCGCCACTGAAGCCGCCTCGTTGAATACCGTAGAGTTGGTACATTGAGTCATCCCACACCAACTCGTTCTTGACGATATCCCAGTCCCATATGCCGATCTTGGCGACGCGTGTGGCCAGTTGCAAGCGCTCGGACGAAAGACTCAAAGCTTCGTCGGCCAGCTTACGCTCGGTGATGTCTATCGCCACGCCATCCCACACCGTTAGATCATTGACCAATCTGGGTCGGGAATTTATCTGAAACCAACGGTTTGTTCCATTAGCATGCAAAAACGGCAGTTCGATTGAGAAATCGCTTAATCTCCTGGCGCTGTCTGCTTCCGCTTCCTCAAGCAAAACCTTATATTGCGGGTCTAATTGAGTTAATAGCAATGCGGAATGCTTCAGAACTTGTTCCGCTTTTAGTCCATGCGCCTTTTCAACGCCGGCGCTGATAAATTTAAATTCATGCTCGCCATCCGTGGAGATTGTATATTGAAAAATATAGCCATTGGGTAAGTTGTTACCAATGGAACGCAGTTGCTCTTCATTGGATTTAACGATTTGCAAAAGGTGAAAAGTCGAAACTTTCTCATTTTTTAACTTAATGTTCAGTATTTTTATTCTAACAGTCGTTACCAGCAATGCCAGTACAATGGCGCCGAATACAATAATTTGCCAAGAATATTGCTTCAAAAAATCCAGCAGGGTGATTCGATCGACGCGATCGTACGGAGGGGCGTGTATTGCATGTAAAAGTTCGTACACCGGGGAATAATTGGCAGGCAGATCAAAGCCGCCAATAGTTAGCTTATCGATTAACTCCCGGTTGTTGTTCATGGAGAGCAGCGTGCTCACCAAATCGCGTTTTAACTGTGGGTCGATATTGCTGACGGACACTAGCGGCCACTCCGGGTACAATATCGTCGAATGTCGATAAGGGTAGCCGGGAGAATTCATGGCATGAATGATTTTAACGCGATTGAGATCGACTTTATTCTCCTCGGCCATATGCTCCAAAATACCGGAGCGGATAAACCCAACCTCCGCTCTGCCGGCGAGCACTTCTTCAACGACTTTATCCTGCGGCATGCCGGTAAAAACGATATCTTTCGGATTAGGTAAATCTAAGCCCTCCGCCTTAAACAGGTATAGCTGCGCCTGGTAACCCCCCAGCGAATCTTCAAAAACGGCTGCTATTTTGCGGTTTTTAATGTCGGCTAAAGAGTTAATATCCGTATGATCCTGAGTCGTGAATATGATGCCGCCAAAACTACTTAAACTGTAACTAGCTTCGCGATTAATTAAAGTTGCCAGCGGCTGAGTTAAGTTGAATTTATGCGAAAGCAATACATAATGCGAAGGGTTGGTCAACACAAACTCAAAACGGTTTTCTCCTATCGCCCGTACAAGTCCCGGATAATCGAGTACTTTTACCTCAAAATGATAACGTGGAAGCGATTTTGTCAAATATTCGGCCAAGTTATTCCATCTCGCTTGTTCCTGTGGGATGGGCCGAGGGGATAACATCCCGATGGTTACAAGCTCTTCTGCCGAAATAGCGGTGCAAAAAAGCAGTATGAAAAAAAATGAAATGACTTTTGCCGACATATTCTGTTTATAGGTATACGAGAGCTCAAGGAAATTGAATATGTTTATAAGCGTCTAGTAAAAATTTAACCGGAATTCGTGCTCCCAGTCGTCTAAACGCCACCGATTGCGCATAAGCGCTTTTTATCGGTCGTCCGGGCCGTGAGCTCATTATTTTGCGCGGTCTACTGTCGAATTTTCCTCAAAAACCCCGGCATTTCGGTTCACCGTCGCATGTTCTAGCTATTTGGCCGCTAATCGGGAACCGCAGATCGGCAGGGAAGGCGAGTGCTTTGATCGCGTCGCGTTCGTCGCGCTTATCCGCCCATCGACCACCGCTTTGATGTTGATGATGTCCAGGCATGTCCCACCAAGGCCAACGAGGAATACGAGGTGAATTCCGTTTTTAACGCCGTCGGTTTGAAGCTGGCCATGACCAGTACGGTTCAAGGAGCCAATGGTAATTGTCCTATATATATCGTTCTGATTACTCATAAGCCTCGGTCAATTTGAACAAACGCCCTGACTGCCATGGCGGAGTATTGGCCTCCGCGATAAAAAAACCTGATCATCATAGTCTTTGCAGATCGAATAGGTGGTTGAATCGATGCCAACACTCGGCTAGATGGCACGGCGAATCTTTGGGCTTGGATCGCCAGAAGCCACACCGTCAGAGGCCGTTTGGTACCTTCAAACAGCGTCCCTGTTGGTCAGTGGCGCTGGGTGATGACAGGCCGTACATTGACAAAGTTTGCGGGTCTTGACCACTACAAACCACCATAACTTGGGTATTGAAAACCGGCGGTCATCGTGCCTGAAATAGGGTTTCGGCGTACTGGGCATCGGTAGTTTACAGCTTCAGAAAATCCATCAAATCGAAGCCTTTTTGAAATTGGATCGGGTTCTTCTTAATGTCAGGATCCTGCAGTCGGACTAATACTTTCATCGGACTTATCGGAGGCTTCTAAGTTGTTGAGGCTCATCGATAATCAGCTTGGACTATGGCATATGCCGCAACAATTAATTAGAACTGTGTCAAATCCCGTAGAGCCGACGGTCGAATGAATTAACAGGGGTTTTTGGTTTTTAATAAGTATATGAAATTTATAGTGATTGTTCTTTGGTCTTTTTATTGCTTTCCAGTAAGTGCTCTATTTTGAGCGCTAGCCAAACCTGTCGCGAGGCAGGGCCGGAAAGCCACGGGTCTTGTAGGCAAGATAGCCGGGTTGCTGTGTCACGGGTAGGGATGCCGGGAAAGACTGCTTTTGCCTTGAAGAGGGTTAAAGCAAGTGACGCACACACAGTTGAGAAGTTTATCCATTCAACCCTTCTTTTTTGAAACAAGGTAATTAAATGAATTTGGAAATTAACGCAATACGCAAAACTAAACTCGCGGGATTGGCTATGATGTTGGCCGCCGCGACTCTGGCCCCGCAAACCGCTAGCGCGGCCCTAGTCTCAGGAACAGCGACCATCTCGCTAAACGGTGTTTGGAACTCGGCGTTTCTCGCTTCAGGATGGGCTCCGACGACTTTTTTCGATTCGTCCTTTAATAACACGATGATAAGCGGCTCTCTCGCCGGCGGAACCGCGATTAGCGGCTTTACCGGTGCTTTCGAGGCACCGATTAACACCAATACGACGACGATCGTCATCGGTGGTTTCGGTACCGCCGGCACCATTCAGGCGACGACGATGGATACCAGCAATTCCTCGGTCGGGGTTATCGGCCTTAGCGGCGCCTTCCGGTTTACCGCTCCTTCGCTGTCAACCTATCTGTCGTCCGAGGATTGGACGTTGCAAAAAATCGGCGGTACGTGGAACCTAGTGGACCACTCACCCGGCTTTCCGGACAACACCTTATTCCAACTGGTAAACGTCGTCGATAATCTGGCGACGACCGGTATGCTTGACGGCGACCTGCAGTTCTTGCCGGATCCGGCCCATCAAGCGGGTGGCTTTTCCTACTCGGGCTTTTTGGGTGCTACCGGAGCAAAACTCAGCACGACTATAGGTCATCTGAGCATCGCGCCGGTCGCGGCGGTACCTCTGCCAGCCGCGGCATGGTTGTTTGGCACCGCTTTGTTGAGTTTGTTCGGTATCAACCGCCGCAAAAACAGCATCAGCGCCTAAGTCGTTCATGGAATACGGCGTGGATTTAGCGCTAGATTGCCGCACGATGAGGCTTGCGGTATTCAAGATTAGAATTATTCCTATCGTTCTTGAAATTCATACATTGACCACTGTTGTAGTAGCGGCGTAAACGTTGCGAGAGCACGTCCATGCTTCCCCCTGAGCAGGATTTGGGCCAGGGGGTTGTTTTTTAGCGCTATCCTCCGTTTAAACCTTTTCGAAGATTTCTGATTTGATGGGCCCCTGCTTCAACTAAATGTCACAACCCTGTCAAATCAAACCAACTTAACCCAAATTTTAAGGGTCTCGCGCGGTGTTAGCGGAGAGGCTTTCCACGGCGCCCGACGCAAGATCGTGCCGCCATTGCCAAGGCGTTTATATCCAAAAGGACGTATATCGCCAAAATGGTCTACAACCAGACGACTCGGGTAATGCCGGACGGCCCGACGGATAGTGCCTCTAGGCGAATTTATGGTTGGGAGCGTAAGAATGTTTAGCGCCCGCGTTACATCCACCAACAAGCGGCCGTGCCAATCGCCGAGACCCTATGCTTAGTTATTTTGGTCGCGCTCCGGGCCGTACGCTCTCATGAAAACGTCGACGGCGCGTTCGACCACGCCTTCGATCAAATCCGGCGTCAGTTCGTGCAGGATATTCAGCAACCAGGGTTCGAAGATCTCCGACTCCAGCAAACCGTGAAAATGCGCGGCCACCAGCTTCGGATCGGCCGGGCGCAGTCGACCCGCCGCGATGACTTCGCCAAAATACTGCTCTAAATATTTCATGCCTAATCCCGGCCCGCGTTCGTAATACAGACGACCGATTTGGCCCTTGCCGGATTCGGCAACAATCATGCGTTTTAACGCTAGCCGTTGCGGCGTGAAAAACACGCTCAATATTCGCTCGCCAAGCCGCTTTAAGGTGAAGGCTACATCTTCCGACGGTTGAAGCAGGGCGAGGGTCGAGCGAATTTCGTCGGGATCGAAATTGGTTTGTTCGCCGACGTAGATCGAGTGCATCTGATCCAAATGTTGATCTGCGGACGCTTCTATCAATTCCACGAATAATTCGTTTTTGGCACTGAAGTAGCTATACAAAGTTGCTTTCGATACGCCCGCCAGAGCGGCAATGTCCGCCATCGTGGCCCGTTCGAATCCCAATTTCTCGAAGGTGGTTTTTGCCGCATCCAAAATCGCTTGGCGACGCGCCGGGCTTTTCTTTCTCAAGTTCGACTCCTTAACTAGACCAATCGGTATATTTTTGTTTGACAAGCGCGCGGGGTCAAGCCTAATCTTAACTATACCGTTTAGTTTAGTTATTATTCAAAATCGCTGGTAAACGGTTGTAGCTCTTAAGCGGGGTTTTTACCAACTATTACACAGGCTTATATGAATATGCGAGTTGAGTTTGCTAGAACACTGATCTTGAACGGCACGTTCGCCTTGTTGAGCGCCTGCGCCGCCACGCCAGCGACGGATCCGAGAGATCCTTACGAAAACTACAATCGAAAAGTCCAGTCGTTCAACGACGGACTGGACGATTACTTGATGAAACCGGCGGCGGAGGCGTACCGGTCGGTGACGCCGGACTTCGCTAACCGCGGCATCAGCAATTTCTTTAGCAACGTGGACGATATTGGCGTGATCGCTAACGAGGCCTTACAAGGGAGTTTTTCGCAATCCGGCCTGGACGGCGCCAGATTGCTGATCAATTCCACGGTGGGGCTGGCGGGATTTGTGGATGTCGCCACGATGCTGGATTTTCCCAAGCATGAGGAAAGTTTTGACAAGACGCTGGCGATTTGGGGTGTCGAAACCGGACCGTATTTGGTGTTGCCGGTGCTGGGGCCGAGTTCGGTTCGAGGCTTGGGTAGCGCGGTCGGCGACGCGGCGCTGAATCCGGTCACCTATCTCGGCCTGCCGGTGGCCGCGTCGATGGGTTCCGGTGCCTTAAGCGCGGTCGACAAACGCGCCGATCACTTAGCGATCGAAAAAATCGCCAGTGAAGCGGCAATCGACCGGTACGACTTTTTCAAGAACGCCTTCCTATCGCATCGGCGTTATGCGGTCGAAGTGGGCGACTTGCGGGAAGACGATCCGCTCGAGTCCGCCGATTCGGACGATAGTCAAACAAAGGAGGCCGGAAATTAATGGCCGCGCGTAGGCATCGAGAGGCTCGTCAAGTCGGTGCGGTTCAGCGCGGCGACGTGAGGCCGTCGGCAAGCCGCCGGCGGGTCGGATGCCTAGATCAGCGGGTTTTTGCGAAAAACGCCAATATTTTTTGCATTGGTACTTGTCGGGAGGCGATTCTTCGGGAATAATAAAAACGAAACATTTTATTTTTATTTTCCCGGAGCAAATTATGGCAGCGGAAACGATGAACAAACCCAAAGTAGGGCGGCCGAGAGCCGGTACCGAAACCGAGCGGAACGACTATCTGCTGGATCAGGCTCTGGCGCTGTTCATGCGCGAGGGCTATGCCAACACCAGTATCGCTAAAATTGCGGCGGCGGCCGGGGCTTCGACCCGAACTATTTACGAACGCTATAAAAACAAAGCCGAATTGATGCTGGCTTCGGTGGACCGCTTGGTCGAAACCGATATTTCCGAACTGCAGCGTATCGATGGCTTGGCGACGATGTCTTGCAGCGAGGGTTTGACCGCGCTCGGCGAAACATTGCTGGCTAAAGTCATGCAGCCCGACATGATCTCGTTTTACCGCATGGGCGTTGCCGAGGCGCGGCAATTTCCGGAGCTGAGCGATTTGATCGAAACCAGCGGTCCTCAACGGATTTACCAGATGATTGCCGAATATTTGCGCGGCCACGACGAGATAAGCGGGTTATCCGCTTCAGAGCGTCAGCGCGCGGCGGCCCTATTCTTGGAAATGTTGGTCGCCGAGCCGAGAAACAAGGCGCTATTCGGTTGCCTGGCTGCCGACTGGGATGCCCGCGCCCACGTCGAATTTGTCGTTAAGGTGTTTTTGTTCGGCATTGCCGACGGGAGGTCTGCGTGAGAGCGACCTTATTGACTATTCTGGCCGGCGGCGCGTTAGCCGGATGCAGCGTGTTTCCCGACTATGTCCGGCCGAGCATCGACACGCCTGCCCAATGGCAAGCCCAAAGGACCGAAGCCGCCGGCGCGGCGGAGCGGCTGGACTGGTGGCGCCAGTTCAACGATCCGGTGTTGAGCCGTTTGCTCCAGGCCGCCGAACAGGATAATCCGACGCTGGAGCAAGCCGTGGCGAATATAGCGTCGGCGCGCGCCAGCCTGGCCGGCGCGGAGTCGGGCGGCATGCCCAGCCTGACCACCAAAGGGGCTTTCACTCGCTCCAAGGGTGGCACCTCCACCGGCACCGGCGCGCAAACCACCAGCACTAGCGGCTCGAGTTTCAATACCGGCATTACCCAAATTTTGTCCGGTAGTCTCGATGCCAGTTGGGAGTTGGATTTATTCGGCAAGTTCGCCTTCAACCGGCAGGCCGAGCAGGCCCGACTGGCGGCGGCCGAATTGACGCTGCACAACGCTAAAGTGAGTTTGGCGGCCGAGGTAGCGAGCGATTACGTCAGTTACCGGGCCTGTCAACTGACGGCGACCGCCTATCAAAACGCGATCGCTTCCAAACAAGACACCGCGCGCTTGACCGGCGTGCTGGCTGGTGCGGGATTTTCGTCGCCGGCCGACGCGGTATTGGCGGAGGCCAGCTTGCATGCCAGCGAATCCAGTCTGATCGCTCAACGCACGGAGTGCGACAACACCGTCAAGGCCCTGGTGGCATTGACCGGTCTGGCCGAAGCCGATTTACGCGCTTGGCTGGCGGCTGGCGGCGGCATACCGGTACCCGCGCAATTTCAAGTGGATAGTGTGCCGGCCGATTTGCTGACCCAGCGGCCGGATTTGGCCGCCGATGAGCGTAAGTTGGCGGCGGCCAGCGCCGACATCGGCAACGCGGTCGCCAAACGCTATCCTAGCGTCAGCCTGACTGGTTCTATCGGCAAGCGCAAAACCGAAACCACCGGATTGACCTTGAGCAGCAACACCTGGTCGATCGGACCGACCGTTACCTTGCCGATCTTCGACGGCGGCGAATTGCGCTCCAAGGTCGATAGCGCTGAAGCGGCTTACGCCAGCGCGCTGGCTACCTACCGGAGCGACATTCGCAGCGCGGTCAAGGAAGTCGAGCAAGCCCTGGTCAATCTGAGCGGTGCCGAGCAACGGGAACGCGTGGAAGGCCGTAGCGCCGAGCAATATCGCCAGTATTTTCGCGCGGCCGAGCTCAACTGGCGGTCAGGCGGTCTTAGTCTGCTGTCGCTGGAGGACGCGCGCGGCCAGATGATCACCCAAGAAATCAGTCACATCACCCAACAACAAAATCGCGTGCAGTACTGGATCGCGTTGTACAAGGCGCTGGGCGGCGGTTGGCGCGCCCAGGACACGCAATTGAGCGCCGGCGACACCCAGCGCGAGGAGTCATTATGAATATCAGCCAAACATTTTCGATACCGACCTGGATTGCCGGGTTAACCTTGGCCGGTCTAAGCATTGCGTTACCGGCTCTGACCAGCGCGCCGGCGCCGGCGGCGGTCTCCGCTAAATCCAAGGCGGTGCTGGCGGTCGAAACGCTGGTGCCGACTAGACAGGAGTGGCCGGTGGCTATTAAGGTCAACGGCGCTGTGGCGGCTTGGCAAGAAGCCAAAATCGGCGCCGAAATCGGCAGTCTGCGCATCAAGCAAATTTTGGTCGACGTCGGCAGCCGGGTTAAGCGCGGTCAGGACTTGGCGGTGTTGGCCGACGACACCGTCCTCGCCGAATTGCACAAACAACAAGCGAGCGTCGACAAGAGTCGGGCCAATCTGGCCAAGGCCCAGGCCGACGCCGCCCGCGCCCGCGAAATTCAAGACAGCGGCGCCTTGTCGTCGCAAAAAATCGACGAGTACGTGATTGCCGAGCAAACCGCCCGCGCCGATCTGGCCTTGGCGCAAGCGGAGCTGGAAAACCAGCGGATCCGCTTGAGCCAGACTCATATCGTCGCGCCGGACGACGGCGTGATTTCAGCGCGCGGCGCCGGCCTGGGCGACGTGGTCGCGGCCGGGACCGAGTTGTTCCGGCTGGTGCGCCAGGGGCGGGTGGAGTGGCGAGCCGAGGTCAATGCCCAACAGCTTGCGCAAATCCGCGTCGGCCAAGCGGTGGAATTGAGCTTGCCCGACGGCGGCAGCGTGATCGGCAATGTGCGGATGACCGCGCCGACCGTGAACGATACCACCCGCAACGCGCTGGTTTACGTCGATATTCCCAACGCCGGGGCCAAGCCGGGCATGTATTTGCAAGGCAGCATCGTCGTCGGCGCGCAAACCGCCTTGGTCGTGCCGCAGACCGCGTTGGTCTTGCGGGACGGCCGCGATTACCTGTTCGAAATCGCCAAGCCCTCCGGCTCGGCGGACCAAACCGCCAGGTCGGTGATTCAACGTAGCGTCGTCACCGGCCGCCGACTCGGCGACTGGGTGGAAATTCGCGAAGGCATCTCCGGCGATGCCAGTTTGATCGCCGGTGGCGGGGCGTTTTTGAAGGATGGCGACATCGTCAACGTAACGCCCAAGATCTGAACCGCGCGGAAGCAGTCCGCCCGGTAGCGCGCCGGCCTGACGCCGGACCGTCCGCCTGCCAACGGCGACTTTTTCAGCCGCGATGCCGAGCGCATCGCTATTTATCAATGTCCAAGCACCGCATCGCGGTCTTGGGCGTGGGAGCAAAATCATGAACTTTTCCGCATGGGCCATCCGCAAGCCGGTACCCAGTCTATTGTTGTTCGCGGTGCTGTCCATCCTGGGCGGCATGGGTCTCAAGCAATTAGGCAAACAAAACTTCCCGGACATCGAAGTGCCTATCATCACTGTCGCCGCCACGCTGGAAGGTGCGGCGCCGGCGCAATTGGAAACCGAAGTGGCGCGCAAGATCGAGGACAAGATCGCCGCCATCGGCGGCGTTGAGCACGTGCGCACCACGATCACCGACGGCTCGGTGGCGATCAAGGTCGAGTTCAACATCGACAAGAACTCCGAGGAAGCGTTGAACCAAGTGCGCAACGCGGTGGACGGCGTCCGCGCCGAATTGCCGTCGGCGATGGCCGCGCCCATTATCTCCAAGACCACGACGGCCGGTAACGCCATTCTGACTTATGTGGTCAGCGCCGAGAATATGGATGAAGCGGCATTGTCCTGGTTCGTCGATAACGATGTCAGCAAGCGTTTACTAGCGGTCAACGGCGTCGGCAGGGTGACGCGTACCGGCGGGGTCGATCGCGAGGTCCACGTCGATCTCGATCCGGTACGGATGGCCGGCTTGGGCGCGCAGGTTAGCGAAGTGGCGACGCAGCTGAAAAAAGTCCAGCAGGATGCGTCCGGCGGTCGCGGCGACATCGGCGGCGGCGTGCAGGCCGTGCGTACCTTGGGCCGGGTCGCGACGGCCGGCGAGCTGCGCAACCTCGATATACCGCTCGCCAACGGCAGCCACATCAAGCTGGATCAAATTGCCGACATCAGCGATACCATCGCCGAACGTTCCACTTACGCGACGCTGGACGGCCAGCCGGTCATCGGCTTCGATATCGTCCGCAATAAAGGCACTAGCGAAGTGACCGTGGCGGAAGCGGTGCGCGCGGCACTGGCCGAGTTTGGCGCCGATCATCCGCAAGTGAGCATCCGCGAGGCCTTCGACACCGTCCAGCCGGTCGAGGACAACTATACCGGCTCGATGCATTTGCTGTACGAAGGGGCCTTCCTGGCCGTGGTCGTGGTTTGGTGGTTTTTGCGGGACTGGCGGGCGACGCTGGTCGCGGCGGTCGCGTTGCCCTTGTCCATCCTGCCGACTTTCGCGGCGATGTGGTATTTCGGTTTTAGTCTGAACATTCTGTCGTTGCTGGCCTTGGCGCTGGTGGTGGGGATTTTGGTGGACGATGCCATCGTCGAAATCGAAAACATCGTGCGTCATTTACGGATGGGTAAGACGCCGCTACAGGCGGCAATGGACGCCGCCGACGAAATCGGCTTCGCGGTGATCGCCACCACCTTTACCTTGGTGGCGGTGTTCTTGCCGACCGCGTTCATGGGCGGGGTACCCGGCAAATTCTTTCGTCAATTCGGCATGACCGCGGCGGCGGCGGTATTGGCCTCGTTGTTGGTGGCGCGCTTGCTGACGCCGATGATGGCGGCCTATTGGTTGAAACCGCATCCGGAACGCGACAGCGGCGATAATCCGGCTATGCGGGCCTATCTGAAGGTGGTGGACTGGTGCCTAGGCCATCGCTGGCTGGTTGGCGTCGGCGTGGTGGCGTTCGTGGCCGGTTCGCTGAGCCTGATGCCCTTA
This sequence comes from Methylomonas sp. LWB, assembly GCF_001856095.1. NCBI lineage: Bacteria > Pseudomonadati > Pseudomonadota > Gammaproteobacteria > Methylococcales > Methylococcaceae > Methylomonas > Methylomonas sp. LWB. Next base: position 90,827 of record NZ_MKMC01000045.1, on the reverse strand, counting down.
TTACCCAAGGGTTTCGTACCGGCTTCCGACAACAGTCAAACCAAGGTTTCGCTGGAATTGCCGCCGGGCAGCACGCTGGCGCAAACCCGCAACATCGCCGCCGAGGCCGAACGCCGTTTACGCGAGTTGCCGGACGTCACCCAAGTCTTTACGGCGGACGGTGTTTCCAGCAGTGGCGGTGGTGGTCCGGATGCCGCCAGCACCAACTACGAAGTGCGCAAGGCCACCTTAACCCTAAGCCTGCGCGACCGTACCGAACGCCCGTATACTCAAACCACGATCGAGGCGGCGATACGCGACAAACTGGCCGATTTGCCCGGCGTGCGCGTGGCCGTCGGCAGTGGCGGTAGCGGCGAAAAGCTGCAACTAACGCTGGCTAGCGACGATCCGCAAGCCTTGCGCCGGGCCGCCGACGCGGTCGAACTCGAACTGAGGCAAGTGCGCGGCCTGGGCAACATTACGTCGAGCGCTAGTTTGCAACGCCCGGAGATTCAGATTACCCCGGATTTCAACAAGGCCGCCGAATTGGGCGTCACGGTCGAGGCCTTGGCCGAAGTGGTTAGGGTCGCCAGTTACGGCGACTATGCCAACGTGATGGCCAAGCTGAATCTGCCGCAACGGCAAATCCCGATTCGGGTGCGGCTGGCCGAGTCCGTGCGCCACAGTCTCGACGAAATCGGCCAACTGCGGGTGGCCGGACGCGCCGGCAGCGTCAGTTTGGCGACCTTGGCCGACATTCGTCTGGCCGGCGGCTTGCAGCAGATCGATCGCTTGGACCGGATGCGCAACACCACCTTCGAAATCGAGTTGGGCGAGCGCGTGGTCGGCGACGTGTTGGCCGAAGTCATGCAATTACCGACCATGCAAAATCTGCCGGCCGGGGTGCGCACGATTGAGTCCGGCGACGCGCAACGGATGAACGAGTTGTTCGGCAGTTTCGGCGGGGCGATGGCGATTGGCGTGTTGTGCATTTACGTGGTTTTAGTGCTGTTGTTCGGCGACTTCAGCCAACCGGTGACGATACTCGGCGCATTGCCGTTGTCGCTGGGCGGCGCCTTCCTGGCCTTGCTGATGACTGGCGGCAGCTTCGCGATGCCGAGCGTGATCGGGCTGTTGATGTTGATGGGCGTCGTCACCAAAAACTCTATCCTACTGGTCGAATACGCGATGATTGCCCGCCGCGAGCGCGGCATGAGCCGGCTGGACGCGGTAATCGACAGTTGCCGCAAGCGGGTGCAACCGATTTTGATGACGACGATCGCGATGGGTGCCGGCATGCTGCCGATTGCGATGGGGCTGGGCGCCGACCCGAGTTTCCGGGCGCCGATGGCGATTACCGTGATCGGCGGCTTGCTGACGTCGACCGCGTTGAGTCTGGTGGTGATTCCGGTGACGTATACCGCGATCGACGATTTGATGAGCACGCTACGTCGCGGCTTGGTTTGGTTGGCGCGGTTACGGCTCCGGCCGGTTTGGCGGGGATCGCCGGCGCGTTGACGTCTCGCCAACGGTGCGCGGGCGGCGGCTATCGGCGAAGTCCGCGTGGCGTCGTTGGTGGCCGCTTAGACTATCCTTAGTAAAGGTAGGGTATGGAAGACCGGCGTGAATTGAAACTCTTGGGGGGATCGGGGATGCCAATCATGCTAAGTCGCATGTTAAGGCGCGGTAGATCGTGGCTATTGCTGTCGTTAACGGCGATGGCTTGTCAGCGCGCTGAAGAACCGGCTTATAGTCCTAGTCTGAGCGATGTGCCGACGGAAATCGTCGAATATGTCGTCGGCATCCATCCCTTGCATAATCCGCAACGCTTGATGGAAATATACGGCCCCATCGTAGATCATATGAACCGGTACCTGCCCGACGCCCGCTTCAAGCTGGAAGCTTCGCGCAATTACGAAGAATTCGACAAAAAACTGTATGCGGGCCATTTTGCGTTCGCGATGCCTAACCCCTATCAATCGGTCGAGGCCCTGCAACACGGCTATCGAATCTTCGCCAAAATGGCCGACGACGAGAATTTTCGCGGCATCATCCTGGTGCGCAAGGATGGCGGGATCCGGGATCTAAGCGATTTGAAAGGCAAGGCGGTGGCTTATCCCGCTCCGACGGCGTTGGCGGCGACGATGTTACCGCAATATTTTTTGCAGACCCACGGTATCGACGTTAACCGCGACATCGAGAATCGCTACGTCGGATCGCAAGAGTCGGTGATTATCAACGTATTGCTCGGCCACGTCGCCGCCGGCGCGACTTGGCCGGTGCCTTGGGCCAGCTTTTCCAAACAGCGTCCGGAGCAGGCCGCCGAATTGGAAGTGAAATGGCGGACGGATACGCTACCGAATAACGCCTGGGTCGTTCGCGCGGATATTCCGGGTGGGCTGGCCGGACGCTTCGCCGAGGAATTGCTGGCATTGCAGGATAGCGAGGAGGGCAGAGCGATTCTGGCTGGTTTGCCGGTATCGCGTTTCGAAGCGGCCGACGCCGAGACCTACCGGCCGGTTCGCGATTTTCTGGTGAAATTTTCGAGCGCGGTGAGGCCGTTAGACTGAATGAACGACAAATTTCGATGAAAGGGCTACGCGAGTTGCTGTCCGGCGCGTACAGCTTTTGGGGGCGTTCTATCCGTCGCCAGATGGTTTGGTCGTTTTCGCTAGCGGCTTTGGCGACAGTCGCCGGTGCCGGAATATTACTGTTATCGGCGCAACGCGAATTTTTATATGAGCAAGGTCAGCGAAGCGCGTTCGAGTTGGCCAGGACGCTGGCCTTCGGTAGCGCTTCGTGGGTGTTGGCCAACGACCTGGCCGGCTTGCAAGAAGTCTTGAAAGGGGCGGCGGAAACCACCGATTTGAGTTTTGCCGTCGTCATTTCGCCGCGCGGAGAAGTCTTGGCCTCCACTCGGCCTGAGTATATCGGCCGATATTTCACCGATCCGATCAGTCTGAGTTTGTTAGGCCGGTCCGCGGAGCCGCAAGTCCTCTTGAATCGGGATGACTTGATCGATGTCGCGGTCCCGATCAAGGCCAACAACGCACCGATCGGTTGGCTGAGAGTCGAATTGAGCCGGGTCGGTAAAATCCGTGAACTGCGCTCGTTGGCCTTTGCCGGCTTGGGGATTGCCGGATTGTTGTTGCTGAGCATCGTCGTGATTGCAACCGCGCTGTCGAGGGGATTGACCCGCGGCCTGAATCACTTGATGACCGTCGCGATCGATGCCGAACATGGTCGGACCTTTCGGCGCGAGGCGCTGACCCGTCGAGACGAGGTTGGCGTTTTGGCACGCCATCTCTATCGAATGCTGGATGCGATCGAGTCCGAAAAAGCCGCCAAATTCGCCAGCGAGGCGCGTTTTCGCCGATTGGTGCAAGTCATGCCGATACCATTGGGTTCGGCCGACAAGGACGGTGTGATCCGGGAGTTCAACGATTGCTTCGCGGAATTGTTCGGATACTCGCGCGCCGACATTCCGACGCTGGATGATTGGTTCCAAAAGGCCTACCCGGATCCGGACTACCGAATCTGGGCTATCGCTACTTGGGATGCGGCCGTTCAAGAAGCCATCGAGAGCGGCGAGAGTATTCGTCCGCGCGAATACCGGGTGACTTGCAAAAACGGTGACGTGCGGGTCATGGATATTGCCGGCGTGGTATTGGGCGATGACGTGTTGGCGATCTTCATCGACATGACCGAGCGGATGCGGAATGCCGAGCAACTCCGGCGTTATAAAGACCATCTCGAGGACGAAGTGCAGCAGCGCACCGCGGATTTGGTGTTGGCCCGCAATGCCGCCGAAACCGCCAACAAGGCCAAGAGCACTTTTCTGGCAAATATGAGCCACGAGTTGCGCACGCCGCTGAACGCCATTATGGGCTTTTCCAATGTGATGCGCGGCGATCCGCAATTGCGCGACGATCAGCGTATGAACTTGGACATTATTAACCGCAGCGGCGAACATTTGCTAAATCTAATCAACGACGTACTGGAAATGGCTAAGATCGAGGCCGGTCGGTTTCAATTGGAAAACGTCGCTTTCGATTTGGGTGGTTTGATTCGCGATATCACTGAGATGCTGGACATTCGCGCCAAGGAAAAGGGCTTGCGCTTGTTGGTCGATCAGTCGTCGCGGTTTCCGCGTTACGTGGTTGGCGATCAGGCGCATTTGCGCCAAGTGTTGATTAACTTGGTCGGGAATGCGGTTAAATTCACCGAGCAAGGCGGGGTGATCTTGCGCTTGGGTGTGCGGGAGAACAGTACCTCGCACCTACTGATCGAAATCGAAGACACCGGTCCCGGTATCGAGCCGCGCGACCAGCAACGGGTGTTCGAGCCGTTCGAACAATTGGGCGAGCAGGGCGCCAACAAGGGCACGGGATTGGGCTTGACGATCACCCGTCAGTTCGTGCGCTTGATGGGCGGCAAATTGGAATTGCGCAGCAGCCCTGGGGTGGGTTCTATTTTCGTAGTCGATCTGCCGCTGATCGAGGCGGACGAAGCCGACGTAGTCAGTTCGCCGCGCCGAGAGCCGGCCAACGTGGTCGGCTTGGCACCCGGACAGCCGAATTATCGTATCTTGATCGTCGAGGACCAGATCGAAAATCAATTGTTGTTGAGCAAGCTCATGGAGTCGGTCGGTTTGCCGGTCAGGGTCGCCGAGAACGGCGAGCGCGGGGTAGCGCTATTTCGCGAATGGCGGCCGGATTTGATCTGGATGGACCGGCGTATGCCGGTCATGGACGGTCAGGAAGCGACCCGAATCATTCGCGGCCTGCCGGGCGGCGAGCTTGTCAAAATAGTGGCAGTCACCGCGTCGGTATTCGTCGAACAGCGCGAGGAGTTATTGCGATCGGGAATGGACGACTTTGTCCGCAAGCCCTACCGGTTCAGCGAAATTTACGATTGTTTGTCTCGGCAATTAGGCATCCGGTTTATTTACGAGGGTTCGTTCCGGCCGGAACAGCAAACCGCCGTTTTGACGCCCGGCAGTTTACTGGTGTTGCCGGCGCCGCTACGCGAAGAGTTGGCACAAGCCTTGGAGAGTCTGGAGGCGGAACGGATCGCCGATGTGATCGGCCGCATCACCGCGAGCGATCCGGGTTTGGGTAAAACCTTGACTCAATTCGCAGAGGATTTCGACTATCCAGCCATTTTGAAAGCCTTGCAGGCCTTGAATTAAACGGCGGCCGCTGTTCGCGGGAATTTGGCCGGCGGCGGGCTGGGTTGATCCAAGTTTGAGAATCCGAGCCGCCAACGCTCAATCCGGCTCCAGTACCCGGTAGAGCATTTCCTTGACCGTGTGCGGATCGAAGGGTTTGTCGCAAATCGCCGACACGCCGGCCTTGTGGACGTTGCTGAGGCGGGTTTGGTTATCTTCGCTGGTGACCATCAGAATCGGCACGATGGAATTGCCCAGGACCTGACGGATGTGTTTGATCAACTGCTGACCATCCATGATCGGCATGTTGTAGTCGGTGACGATCAATTCGAAACCATCCTGATTTTGCTCGAACAGTTCGACGCCTTCCTTGCCGTCTCGGGCTTCGGTGATTTTTACGATGCCCATGTTGTTCAATACCCGGCAAATATGCTTACGGGCCAAATTGCTGTCGTCGACGACCAAGACCCGGACATTCTCGATGTCGTAATGCTCCAGGCTAATTTCCTGCGGATCGATGAATTCTATCGTCGCCCGTAGCGCATTTTTTAAGTCCTCGTGGGCGAAAGGTTTGGGCAGAATCGCGACCACGCCGGCTTGGCGGATAGCGTCCAGGACCGAGAAACTCGATTCGCTGGAGATCAGCATAAACGGAATGGTGTGTAGTTTAGGATCGTGACGGAGTTGTTCGACCAGTTCGACCGCCGTCATATCGGGTAAATACAGACTGCTGATGATTAAATCCGGCGGACTGCCGGTTTGCAGCAGTTTCAACGCGTCGGCGGCGCTTCCGACGCCTTCGATGGTGCTGACGCCCTCGCCGCGTAAATGCTGGACGATGACTTTCAGTTGAGTCGTGGAGGGCTCAATGAGTAGAATCGATAAGTCGGCTATGTTGATCGCATGCATGATGTCATTGCTTGAATAGTGACGCGAGGCGACGGCGATAAATAAATTACCCCCAAGAGTGGGCGTCGCGATTAGAATTGCGCGCTCGCCGGCCGATGGACTGGTGATTATTTCCCGATTCAGAATAGACCTTATTCCCTATGATTCAAGAAACCGTGGTGACGACGGTCAACCGCCAGGGTCGTCCGCATATCGCGCCGATGGGTATTCACGTCGCGGAAGGCGGCTTGGCGATTCTGCCGTTCAAGCCGTCGACGACACTGGACAACATCCTGGAAACCGGGGTGGCCGTCGTCAATTATTGCGACGACGTACGGATTTTCGCCGGCTGCGTTACCGGTCGCCGCGATTGGCCGCTAACACCGGCCGAGCAAGTCGCGGGCATGTATTTGACCGACGCGCTGGCGCATAGCGAAGTGCGCTTGAGCCGTCTGGAAGAGGATGAACATCGCCCAAAGCTGTTTTGCGAGGCGATATACACCGCCAATCACAAACCGTTTCGCGGCTTTAACCGGGCGCAATATGCGGTGTTGGAAGCGGCGATTTTGATTAGCCGTCTGGGTATGCTTCCGTGGGATAAAATCGACGCGGAGCTCGGTTATTTGCGGATAGGTCTCGATAAGACTGCCGGCCCGGTCGAGCGCGAAGCCTGGGCTTGGTTGATGGCGGCGATAGCCGATTTTCGCGGCAAGGAGGCTTCATGACCGGGATGTTGGCTAGCGTCGATTGCTTGGACGAAGCGTTGCTGATTGAAGCGCTGGATGTCGATATCATCGATTTGAAGCAACCGGCCAGGGGGGCATTGGGTGCATTGGACGTGGCCGACGTGGCGGCGATCGTTGCCGCGCTACGACCGGGCACCGTGGTCAGTGCGACAATCGGCGATTTGCCGATGCAGCCGGATCTGGTCGGCGCGGCGGTGGCCGGGATGGCGGCCACCGGCGTCGATTACGTCAAGATCGGCCTGTTTCCGGGCGGCGACTGGTCGGGTAGCATTGCCGCCGCCGGTCGATTCGCCGATAAGCAATCCCTGATAGCGGTGTTGTTTGCCGACACTCGGCCGGATTTTTCGGTGGTTCCGCTGCTGGCGCGCGCCGGCTTTCGTGGGGTGATGCTGGACACGATGGATAAGAGCGCCGGTTCGCTGACCGATTGGCAGAGCCTCGAGCGACTCGAGCGGTTTTTGAGCTTGGCGCGCGAGCACGCGCTGCTGACGGGCTTGGCCGGATCGTTGCGATTGGCGGACGTGCCCGGTTTATTGCCGTTGGCGGCGGACTATCTGGGCTTCCGCGGCGCCTTATGCCGGCAACACAACCGGGTGGCGGCGTTGGATCCGGCTCGTATTGATGCAATACGCGCGCTATTTTCCGAAGTCGAGGTTGGCGGATGCGTCGATTGCGGTCCGGCTTGAGTGGTCGTTATCGGTGTACCGTGAATCCTAGACGAACGTTTTTGCTGGTGTAATCAACCACCAAGACGCTATTTCGCGGATCGGAGTTGCGTTTACAGGTCGGTCGTATCGGCGATGTTTTTATGGATGAGTTTGGTGCCGATCGCGATGATCACCAGAATAAACGGAATGGCGGCCGCTTCGACCAGCGCCGGGTCGATAGGCCAGCCGGCGGCGTGCAAACCTTCGGCGATTTTGCCGGTCAGGCTGGCGGCGTAGTAGGCGATCGCGACGATGGAAATGCTTTCGACCGTTTGTTGTAAGCGCAATTGCATTTTGGCGCGTAGGGCCATCGACGACAGCAATCCTTGATTTTGCCGCTCGATGATAATGTCGACCTTGGTGCGCAACAATTGGCTGGCGTTGCTGACGCGCTCCGAGACCAGGTTGAAGCGGTGCGAGAGCGAGTTGCAGGTTGTCATCGCCGGATCGAGTCGGCGCTTTAAAAATTCTCCCAAGGTTTGAATGCCTTGAATTCGTACTTCGCGCAGGTCGGTCAGGCGTTGGCCGACTAGCTGGTGATAAGCGCTGGCGGCGGCGAAGCGGAACTGGTGGCTGGAAATTTGGTTTTCGACCTCCGCCGCCAATTCGGTCAGTTCGTCCAACAGTTTCGCGTCGTCGGCGTCCGGCTGGGTCATTGAGTTGGTGATCGCGTAGAGCTGGCGATCGGCCTTTTTAAGTTCCGGGTATTGCTTGCGGGCTATCGGGAAAGCCAACAAGGCGAGGACCCGATACACTTCAATATCGAACAAGCGGTGCAGTAAGCGACCGGCCTGCGCGGTCTTCAATTCGTGGTTGACCACCAAAAAGCGGCTGAAGCCGTCGACGTGAATTCTAAAGTCGGTAAATACCGACGCGGCACCGCCTGTCACTTTCGATCCGGCGACGGCATTGCCGACGAAGTAAGCTGTCAGTGGCGATAAGTCCGTTTCGTCTTGATACCGAATTTCTTCCGCCGAGACCACGGCGGCGTGCGCGGCGACGATGGTTTGGCCGCCGATTCGGGCTAGCCAGTCCACCGGCACTTTGCTCAAGGCCGGGTCCTCGAAGGGTTCATCGGTGGCATCGTAGGCGTAAAACGTATACGTGCTGAATTCGCCGTGCTGCTCCCAACTCATCTGAAAAGCATCGAAGTTGGCGCTGAAATGATCGGCGTCGTTGCCTGGCGGAATGACGCCGAAACGTTCGCACAGCGCTTTTAGGTGCGGGCGTTCCAGGATTTTTTCGTCGTTCGACAAAGTCAGCGCTAGGTAACTGGCCCTCACCGGCAGGCGCGGAATCGACGATGCCCGGGCATGGACTTCGTTGTGCAGCACGAAGCGTTGCGGATGGTTTTGCGGGATTTGAAATAGCTTGGCCACGAGATCTGAAATAAAAGTCGAAGTGTTTAGGCAAGGTTGGTAGCCATTTTACTCGGAATTCGCCGGCTCAATGCGTTCAGCCTAACCGGCTGGCCCTTTGCGGGAACTGAGCTGCGTCAACAAGCAATCTGGCGCTGGCAATTTGCTTGAGCTGAATATTCTCAGTACATGCAAGCGAGCCGTTGTAGTTCGGTGTCGGTTTTGCCGAATGGCAGCCGGGAGAAGCCAGCCAAATTTCACGCGCACATCGATTGATTGCGTGAAGCAAAGCTCGGATGCCGGAACAAGCATGCCCTAATATTAAGCCTATACTGCTTATTGTTATTTTTGCGGAAACAATTAATCAATATCCAGCGGTATTGTGTAATTTTCTATCGGCGATATAGTGGAATCGTATTCACTCATCGACCGAAATACGGTTTAGGAGGCAAAATGACAATTCCGAAAATTGGAAAACCCGGCCCGGCTATCGGACTGTTGGCATCGGCAGGCGTATTAGCGGGTTTACCTTTAGAGTTCGTCGTGTCCGCGTTGTTATTTGCCGCGGTTATTCGCGGTAGCGTCTACATGATCGATCGGGCGATTCAAGGCGACCCGAACACCTAACGAGCGTTATCGGCTCAAATCCAATTGGGTTAGTTCTTGTTTTACAGCGGATTCGGTTGATCCGCTGTAAAACGCCGTAAGTTTGCGTTCCGAGTTTTACCTTTGGAACGATTTCGAAAAGTCAATCGGCCAATTCCAATGCTGGCGCGTCGTTTTGAATACCTCCGCAATCAATATCAGTTGAGCGCTTAATTGCGGCATCGCCGGGACTTTCCAGGTCGTACTGATCAATTTGGCTAGCAAATTGCGCAGCCACCGTTAGTCCGAGCACGCGTGGCAAATAATGAAGCGGTAAGACTCTCCGTCATGAAATACTGCAAAATCCTCCAGACACAGCTCAAGCGAGTCTTTTTCGCCATATGGGCGCTTCTTAAGGCGGATTGTTCCGCCAACTAAATCGAGCTTGAATTCGGCTAATCCGACGATACCTTTTAGCATCTAGTTGGCGGCCATGCCGGCAACAGATTGGGAGGCGTTGGCCGTTCGTATTAAAAGGGATTTTAGGCCTGTACTCGGATTTTTAAGGGAGTCAAAAATACCGAATCCTCCTGGTTTTGCTTGCGGGCCCGCGATTCGGCTCAACCTAACCACCGAGCCTATATCCGGGGGCACTCGGCTCGCTACGCCAGGATTAAATTCTTGAAATTTAAGATAGCTTTATCTCTCGCCAATTCGACGCGTCGTCGAGATCCTAGCGATGTGTTTGTATTGCTTATCTAAAAAACGCTAGGCAAGGTCGTCCGATTTGGGTAGAATGGGCGCTTTAAGTTTGGCTGCGGTTAATCAGATTCGAAAGTTCGGCTGGTTCTTACGTATCTCAAATCTTATGGCCGAAAACATTGCCCAGGTAGCTCAGTCGGTAGAGCAGAGGACTGAAAATCCTCGTGTCGACAGTTCGATTCTGTCCCTGGGCACCACGTTCCGGTTGGTGGATCTCGAAAGCCCCTTTTAGGGGTTTTTTGTTTTGTGGGTCTTCGAAATGGCGAAGCCCGCAAGTTCTTGGTTGTTTATGGAAGAGCCTGAGGCTCTTTTTTTTTGGGTTTGAAAAGGTTAGGCGGTCATGAAGCAAGCTCCCGAACATTTGGTCGAGTTGATAGAGCCGATTGTCGAAGGTCTTGGCTACGAGTGCGTGGGCATCGAATACAATCCGCATCCTCAGCACGGCATGCTGCGCATCTACATTGATAGCGAAAACGGGATTTTATTGGACGATTGCAGCAAAGTCAGTCATCAGGTCAGCGGCGCATTGGATGTCGAGGACCCGATACAAGGCAATTATCAATTGGAAGTTTCGTCGCCCGGCGCGGATCGGCCGTTTTTCAAGCTAAATCAATTCGAGCGCTACATCGGCAGCAGCGTTCAGGTCGCATTGTTCAAGCCGATAGACAAACGCCGCCGGATCACCGGGGAAATCAAGGCGGTCGAGGGCGACGCTGTCGTGTTACGGGAAGGCGAACGTTTAATCGCCATTCCGTTTCACACGATGAGTAAGGCGCGCTTGGTACCCGAATATTTACTGAATAAAGGAGGTCGCAATGGCAAATAAAGAAATTTTACTGGTGGCGGATGTTTTCGCTAACGAAAAAGACATAGACAAGGAGTTGATCTTTCAAGCCATTGAATCCGCTCTGGAAGCGGCGACCGTCAAACGTTACGAAAACCCGGTCAAGGCGCGGGTGGAAATCAATCGCCACACCGGCGACTATACGACTTACCGGCGTTGGCAGGTGGTCGAGGCGAACCCGGATATTAACGGCGATGTCGAGCATCCGGGCTGGCAAATCCTGTTGGAAGCCGCTCAGATCGAAGAGCCGAATATACAAATTGGCGACTACGTCGAGGAAGAAGTCGAATCGGTGGAGTTCTGCCGGATCGCCGCGCAGACCGCCAAACAGGTCATTATTCAAAAAGTTCGCGAAGCCGAGCGCCGCAAGATCGTCGAAGCTTACGAAGACCGGGTTGGGGAATTGGTGACCGGCATTGTCAAACGCGTCGAAAAAGGCAGCGTTTACTTGGACTTGGGCGGCCACGTCGAAGCCTATATTGCCCGCGAGGACATGATTCCCAAGGAACCGGTCCGAATGGGCGACCGGGTGCGCGGCTACTTGAAGGCCGTTCGTTCCGAACAGCGCGGTCCGCAATTGTTTGTTAGCCGTACCGCGCCGGAGTTGTTGATTGCGCTATTCCGGCTGGAAGTGCCGGAAGTCAGCGAAGGCTTGATCGACATTTTGGCGGCCGCCCGCGATCCGGGATCGCGGGCCAAAATCGCGGTCCGCGCCAACGACCCGCGGCTGGACCCGGTTGGTGCCTGCGTCGGCATGCGAGGCTCTCGGGTACAGGCTATTTCCAACGAATTGGCCGGCGAACGGGTCGATATCATTCTCTGGAACGCCAACGAGGCTCAATTCGTCATCAACGCCATGGCACCGGCCGAGATTCAATCGATCGTCGTCGACGAGGACAAACACAGCATGGACGTCGCGGTCGCCACCGACAGCCTGTCGCAGGCCATCGGGCGCGGCGGCCAGAATGTGCGCTTGGCCTCCGAGTTGACCGGTTGGGAGCTGAACATTATCGATGCCGCTCAGTTCGGCAAAAGCCACGACGAAGAGGCGGCCAAATCCAAGCAATTGTTTATGGAGCAACTGGATGTGGACGAAGAGATCGCCACGGTTTTGGTCGAAGTCGGTTTGAACAACATCGAAGAGATTGCCTACATCCCGGTCGAGGAAATGCTGGAAATCGACGGTTTCGACGAAGAATTGGTCGAGGCGCTGCGCAGTCGGGCCAAGGACGCCTTGTTGATCAGCGCGATCGCGTCGGAAGAAAAAATCGAAACCGCCGAGCCTAGCGAGGAATTGCTGGCGATGGAGGGCATGGACGAAGAGTTGGCTCGCGAAATGGCGGCCAAGGGCATTGTCACGTTGGACGATCTGGCCGAACAGGCCATCGACGATATCATCGGCTTTGCCGGCATGGACGAAGAACGTGCTGGTAAACTAATCATGAAGGCCCGCGAATCTTGGTTCGCAGAGGACAAGGGCTGAGACGGGAGGACACTATGAGCGATAAAACAGTTAGAGAGTTGGCGGAGGTTGTCGGCATACCTCTGGAGCGTTTCTTGGAACAGCTTAAGGAAGCCGGATTGAGCGCCAGTGATCCCGACGACGTGATAGACGACCAGGAAAAATTCAAGTTGCTGGCTCATTTACGCAAACGCCACGGTAAAGCGGAAACCGATCCGGAGGCCGCCGCGCCTAAGCGCATCACCCTGAAGCGCAGCACCAAAACCGAATTGAAGCAGGCTTCGCCGCCGGGCAGTGCCGTAAAGACCGTCAGCGTGGAGGTCCGTAAGCAAAAAACTTACATTAAGCGCAGCGAAGCGCATGTCAGCGATGACCAAAAAGAGGCCGAACGCGCCAAGCTGGCGTTGGATGAGCAGAAAAAGCGCTTGGCGGAAGAAGAAGAGCGTCGTCGCCAGCAGCAGGCCCTAAAAGCCCAACCGGCCGGCGACGACAGTCAGCCGGTAGAAGTCGCGCCGACTATCGTCGAGGAAGCCGCTCCGGTGGTTGCCGTCTCGCCCGCCATCGAGGTGTCCGCCGAAAAACCGGAAGCCGAAATCGTCGTCGAGCCTGTTCAACAGAAAGCCGAAAGCCCGGTCGTTGAATTGACCGAGGAACAGCGTCTGGAAAAAGAGAAGAAAGAGCGTCTCGAAGCGGCGGTGCAGCGCAACGCCGAAAAGGTCAAGAAAAAGGCCGAAGCCAAGCAGCAACAAACACTGCACAAGAAAAAGGCCGAATTCAAGCCGACCCGCGGCACCGTTCCCGAAGTCGATGTCGATAGCGCGCGTAGCGGCGATCCGCGACGCGGCAAGGGTAAAAAGGCCAAGCCGCAACCCAAGCGCGACAAATCCGATTTCGAGCCGGATATTCAGGCTCGCCATAAGTTCGAAAAACCGGTGGCGCCGACGGTCTACGAAGTGACAATTCCCGAGACTATCATCGTGTCCGATCTGGCGCAAAAGATGAACGTCAAGGCGGCCGAAGTCATCAAGCATTTGATGAAATTGGGCATCATGACCACGATCAACCAAACCATCGATCAGGAAACGGCGGTGATCTTGGTTGAGGAAATGGGGCATAAGCCGATCATGCAAAGCGAGGACGATTTCGAGAAAGAAATGCTCGCGGAAGTGATGGCCGAGTCCGACGAAGTCAAAGTGGTCGGCAGGGCGCCCATCGTTACCATCATGGGCCACGTAGACCACGGTAAAACGTCGTTGCTCGATTACATTCGGAAAACCCGCGTCGCCGCCGGCGAAGCGGGCGGTATCACTCAGCATATCGGTGCTTATCAGGTTAGAACCGATCACGGCGCGGTCACCTTCCTGGATACGCCGGGCCATGCCGCGTTCACCGCGATGCGGGCGCGCGGCGCCGAAGTCACCGACATCGTGATCGTGGTGGTGGCCGCCGACGACGGCGTGATGCCGCAAACCAAGGAAGCGATCGAGCATGCTCGCGCCGCTAACGTGCCTATTATCGTGGCACTGAATAAGATCGATAAAAACGAAGCCAACCCGGATCGGGTCATGCAAGAGTTGGCGACGCTGAACGTGGTGCCGGAAGAGTGGGGCGGCGACGTGCAGTTCCTGAAAGTATCGGCAAAAACCGGGGTCGGTATCGACGATTTGATCGAAGCCTTAATCGTGCAAGCCGAGGTGCTGGAATTAACGGCGCCTAAAGAAGGCGTTGCCTCCGGGGTTTGTATCGAATCGCGGCTGGATAAGGGGCGCGGCGCGGTGGCGACGGTGCTGATCCAGAAAGGTACGCTGAATAAAGGCGACTTCGTGCTGTGCGGTCACGAATACGGCCGGATTCGGGCCATGTTCGACGAAAACGCCCACGCCATCAAAACCGCCGGACCGAGTACGCCGGTTGAGATTCTGGGTCTTTCCGGAACGCCGGATGCCGGCGACGAGTTGCTGGTTGTGCAAAACGAACGGGTGGCCCGCGAATTGGCGGCGCACCGCGAGGAACGCAAGAAATCCAGCCGCCACGCGGCGATGGGTGCTTCCAAGCTGGACGACGTATTCTCACGGATGACCGCCGGCGAAACGTCGACATTGAACGTGGTGATCAAAACCGACGTGCAGGGCAGTTTGGAAGCGTTGCGCGAATCGTTGGTAGGTTTGTCGACCGACGAAGTTCAAGTCAAATGCATCTTCGGCGGCGTTGGCGGCATCAACGAGGGCGATGCCAATTTGGCGCTGGCGTCCAATGCGATTCTGATCGGTTTCAACGTGCGGGCGGATGCGGTGGCGCGTAAGCTGATCGAAGAAAAAGACATCGATCTGCATTACTACAGCATCATTTACGAAGCGATCGACGAAGTGAAACGCGCGATCAGCGGCATGCTGGCGCCGGACATTCAAGAGAAAATCGTCGGCTTGGCCGAAGTGCGCGACGTGTTCCGCTCGCCGAAGTTCGGCGCGGTCGCCGGATGCATGGTCATCGACGGTTTCGTCAAGCGCAATCTGCCAATTCGGGTGTTGCGGAACAACGTGGTGATTTACGAAGGCCAGTTGGAATCCTTGCGCCGCTTCAAGGACGACGTCACTGAAGTCAAGATGGGCATGGAGTGCGGCATCGGCGTGAAAAACTACAACGATGTGCAAAACGGCGATCAGATCGAAGTGTTCGAGCGTATCGAAGTCAGACGGGAAATCTAAATGGCGAGAGAATACGGCCGCAGCCAGCGGGTTGCCTCGGAAATGCAGAAGGAATTGGCGGCTATTTTGCAGCGCGACGTCAAGGACACTCGCCTGGGTTTCGTGACGATCAACGATGTCGAGCTGTCCAAGGATCTGGCGGTGGCCAAAGTGTACATTACGGTGTTGAACGGCGACGACGCGGCCAAGCTCGCCAACGTCAAGGTATTGAATGAAATCTCGCCGTTCATTCGCCACGAGTTGGCGAAGCGGATGCGGCTCAGGCATATATCCGAGCTGCATTTTTATTACGATCATTCCTTCGACACCGGTATGCGCGTCGCGGAATTGCTGCATGATCTGGAAGGGCGGCAAGATCAGAGCGACGCGTCCGACAACGGCAAGTCCGAGGACGAGTAATGGCAAAGCGCAAGTCCGGGCGCGACGTGCATGGCATCGTCTTGCTCGATAAACGTCAAGGCGTGTCGTCGAATAAGGCCTTGCAGGAAGTCCGGCATTTATTTAACGCCAACAAGGCCGGCCACACCGGCGCGCTGGACCCGTTGGCGACCGGATTGTTGCCGCTTTGTTTCGGCGAAGCCACCAAGGTGTCCGGCATGCTGCTGGACGACGACAAACGCTATACGGTATCGATGCGGCTGGGCGTCATGACCGACACCGGCGACAGCGACGGTAACATCGTTGCCGAAATGCCGGTTCCGGTGTTTAGCGAAGCGGTGTTACAAGCCGCCTTACTCCGCTTTACCGGTGCGATAGACCAGGTCCCGCCGATGTATTCGGCGTTGAAACATAACGGTAGGAAGCTTTACGAACTGGCGCGCGAAGGCTTGACGATCGAGCGCAAGGCGCGGCCGGTCTCGATTTATGCGCTGACACTATTGGCGGCTAGCGATCGGGAATTGACATTGGACGTGGTTTGCTCGAAGGGAACTTACATTCGTTCCTTGGTCGAGGATCTGGGGCAAGCGTTAGGCAGCTGCGCGACCGTGATTGCATTGCGCCGAACTGAAGCGGGGTTGTTCCGCTTGGCGCAAGCCCACACGTTTGAGCAATTGCAGGCCATGAGCAGCGAACAGCTTCAAGCGGTTTTGATCGCGCCGGACGAACCGTTGCGCGGCGTGCCGGCGCTAGCCTTGGCCGCTGAGGAGGCTGGTCGGATACGGCAGGGACAACAAATAGAAGTCGGCGGCGGCCGGCCGGGGCCGGTGAGAATCTACGGTCCCGAAACCTTTTTGGGGTTGGGCGAAATTCTATTGAATGGTAAACTAGCGCCTAGAAAACTGTTTCTGATGGATGATCGAAATGCTTGATTATCCTGGAAAACCGCGTACGCTCCTACACCCTATTGTGGAAGCGGCGCATCTTCGCCATCGTCCGATGGCATTCTTTTAATTGATTAATCGATAGGGATTAAAATGGCATTAACCGCAGAACAAAAGAAAGCAGTCGTCGAAGAATACCGTTTGTCGGATTCCGACACCGGTTCCACCGAAGTTCAGGTGGCTTTGTTGACCGCGAACATCAACCAGTTGACACCGCACTTTGCCGCTCACAAAAAAGACAACCATTCGCGTCGCGGTCTGTTGCGCATGGTTAACCAACGCCGCAAATTGCTGGATTATCTGAAAGAAACCGATGTGGCCCGCTACCGCTCCTTGATCGAGCGTCTGGGCATTCGTAAGTAATACCGCCCGGAAGAAACGGCGTGTCGAACGCCGTTTCTTTTTTAGGCACATTTCAGCACAACCTTTAAAAAAAGGAACCTTATAGTGAATCCTATCAGGAAACAATTTCAGTACGGGGATCGTCTCGTCACGCTAGAAACCGGCGAAATCGCCCGCCAAGCCAACGGCGCGGTGATCATTGATGTAGAGGGCACCACCCTGCTGGTGACTGTGGTCGGTAAAAAAGAAAGCAGCGGCGGCGACTTTTTTCCATTGACGGTGGACTACCAAGAGAAAGCCTTTGCCGCGGGTAAAATTCCCGGCGGTTTTTTCAAACGCGAAGGCCGTCCCAGCGAAAACGAAACCCTGATTTCGCGCTTGATCGATCGCCCGATTCGCCCATTGTTTCCCGAAGGCTTTACTAACGAAGTACAAATCATCGCGACGGTATTGTCGTTGAACCCGGAGATAGACACCGAAGCGCCGGCCATTATCGGCGCATCCGCCGCGTTGGCGGTTTCGGGCCTGCCGTTCAACGGCCCGCTGGGCGCCGCGACCATTGGTTATATCGACGGTCAATACGTGTTGAACCCGACCTTGCCGCAATTGAAGGAATCGCGCTTGCGCTTGATGGTCGCCGGCACTCAGAAAGCTGTATTGATGGTCGAATCGGAAGCCGATCTGTTGCCGGAAGACGTGATGCTGGGCGCGGTATTGTTCGGTCATGAGCAAATGCAGGTCGCGATTAATGCGATCAACGAACTGGCCGCCGAAGTCGCTACGCCGGCCATGAACTGGGCGGCGCCCGCCGACAACGAGGCCTTGAAAGCCGCCGTTGCCGCCGAAGCCGAAGCGCAAATCAAAGCCGCCTACCAAATTCCCGAGAAACTGGTCAGACAAGACGCCTTGAGCGCGATCCGTGCGGCCGTCGTCGAAAAATTGACCGCGGACGGTCTGTTTGCCGAAAAAGACATACGCGACGTTATCGAGACCTTGGAATACAACGTCGTTCGCGGAGCGATTCTGAACGACCGCACCCGTATCGACGGCCGCGATTTGACCACGGTCAGACCGATCACGATTCGTACCAGCGTATTGCCGAGAACCCACGGTTCGGCGCTGTTCACCCGCGGCGAAACTCAAGCCTTGGTCGTCGCGACCCTGGGTACCGAGCGCGACGCGCAAATCATCGACGCACTGGCGGGCGAATACAAGGATACCTTCCTGTTCCACTACAACTTTCCGCCGTTCAGCGTTGGCGAGACCGGCCGCACCGGTTCTCCCAAACGCCGCGAAATCGGTCACGGCCGCCTAGCCAAGCGCGGCGTGCAAGCCGTGACGCCCACGATCGGCGAATTCCCCTACGTGATTCGAGTCGTGTCGGAAATCACCGAATCAAACGGCTCCAGCTCAATGGCGTCGGTGTGCGGTAGCAGTTTGGCGCTGATGGACGCGGGCGTCCCATTGAAAGCGCCGGTCGCCGGTATCGCGATGGGTTTGATCAAGGAAGGCGATCAATTCGCCGTGTTGTCGGATATTCTGGGCGACGAAGATCATTTGGGCGACATGGATTTTAAAGTGGCCGGCTCCGAAACCGGTATTACCGCGCTGCAAATGGACATAAAGATCGACGGCATCACCCCGGAAATCATGAAAGCCGCGCTGGATCAAGCCAAGCAAGGCCGCCTGCACATCTTGGGCGAAATGAACAAAGCCTTGTCTACATCGCGCACCCAAATGTCGGACTTCGCGCCACGCATCATCACCTTCAAGATCGATCCGTCCAAAATTCGCGAAGTGATCGGTAAGGGCGGCGTGACGATTCGGGCGATCACCGAGCAAACCGGCGCTAGCGTCGATTTGACCGACGACGGTACCGTGAATATCGCTTCGGTCGATAAAGCCGCCGGTGAAGAAGCCAAACGCATGATCGAGGAAATCACCGCCGAGGTCGAAGTCGGTAAGACTTACGAAGGCAAAGTCGTTCGGTTGATGGATTTCGGCGCATTCGTGACGATATTGCCCGGTAAGGACGGCTTGGTACACATCTCGCAAATTTCGGAAGAACGTGTCGAAAAAGTCAGCGACAAACTGTCGGAAGGCGATGTGGTAAAAGTCAAAGTGCTGGAAATCGACCGCCAAGGCCGGGTGCGTTTGAGCATGAAAGAAGTCGATAACGCTTGATCTCCACGCGTTAAACGATAAGAAAAGGGCCGCGAGGCCCTTTTTTTGTTCTCCGAGACCGGCGTGCGTTCACCTGTATTCGGACACTAAAGCTTACTCGGCGATGGCGGCGTTCAGATTGACCGTTCAGGTTTAGAACTGTCGAACATGCTGGCCGCACCGCTCCTAAGGCGGCGAATGACCGGGGCGCCGCGTAGCCGGTAAACTGAACGCTTCGGGTCCTAGCGTCGTTGGAACGCGTTATTCCGGATTATCCTGCGATGCGCGGCACGCTAGATAGTGTTACTGTGTTAACCGCGATAGCGCTAGTCGGTAGGCCTTGAGTGAGTATTCCCATTAAAACCGCCGCTGAATCCGAGTTGAAAACCGCCAGTGGTTCCGTTCGCGATGTCGCCACCGGTTCCGATTTATACCCGAACAGATTTTGAATGCCTTGGATCGGCCAAATTGCGACATTCAAGTATTTTAGTAAGTGACGGCTACAAGCCAGATAGCTGCCGTCGCTAAAGAACTTCGGTTGTAAATTTAACGGCATGCTCATTTCCGGAAATATTCAAAGCACCATCACTCGTATAGCGTATTTGTATATGGCCCATTTTTTCATTAATAGTTCTTCTATCTTTAGCGATGGATCGGAGCTCCCTTTCCACCATATTTTCTCGTTTAATCCTTTTATTTGCTTGAGGATCTTTGGTAATTAAAAAATGGAAGGATAGGTTTTGTAGCTTATTAATGTTATCGGCTGTTGGTAAACTGCTTCGAGTGTAGGGAGTTGTCATCGATAAAGGCGATTCAATTAAGAGCTCCTGCCAAATCTTATCGTGATACCCGGTTTCACTGCCATGGTGAGAAACCTTAAATAATGAAGCAATCGGTAGACTTAATTCGTTAATGATCTGGTCATTAAAAATAGCAGACCAACCTGTCTGTGGATTGCCGGTTTCTTCCAGGTCAGAGCCCAACAGAACCGAAAAGTTACCGAAAGAAAAATGCAGTGCCACGGCATTGAGATTTTCACTTGTCGGTACAACATTTCTAGTGCGGCGTTTACCTTGTTTCTCTGCCAATTCAGCTAAGGATGCCATAGATTGGGTGACTGCAACGTCGCTAGGCGATAAGGCAACTAGACGTGTTGGTACCGTATTTCTGTAATCGAAAAAGGTATGTCTGTTTTTGACGGGTGCGAAGCGATTTCTATCTTTTGTCTCGCTGAGAAACTCGATAATTTCCCTGAATTCCCTAATTTCTTTATCAGTATCGGCGAAGATATCTTTTTTATATAGTGCTGCTAGTTGTAAGGCTTCTTTTTTTAATAGAGCGATGGAGCAATACAACTTTGCGTTATGACAAGCCTTTAACAAGGTTGATGCCCCTTCGATATGGTCTGAATGCCAATGTGTGATTAAGATGCCAACCACTTGTTCACTTAGGTCCACCCCAATAGACTGTAAGTAATTAAGGGCGATTGGTTGTTTGGTACTCGGGCAAAGGCAACTGTCAATGATAAACCAGCGGCCTTCTCCAACGTGAAGTACTATACATTCACCAATTCCGGGGCCGAAAAGAGATATTTCAGCGCAAGCGATATCCGGTATTGTATTTTCAATCGACGAGAAAAAAATCAGCGTACTCCTCGGCTAATTTTTCAGCATTTTGAATTTCTGCCGCTGTCCATGGTGGTAGACGGCGAAAACGGATAGTTGAAAACCTTTCCCTACTGTATTTTTGCCCTTGTCTATAGCCCATGTACCAATCGAACAATGCACCTGGTTCGATAAGGGGTTGATCTTTAGCGTCAACTTCGTCCCTTGATAAAACAACCAATTCGTTCGGATTTTCAGAATTGGTGAGATCTTCTAGTTGAACGGTTAATTCTTCCTCGTTGGAACTGACTATGACTCCACGCCATCGTTGCCTGATTTCTTCTCTTGGCATCGTGAGGTCAATTACATCAAAAGGGAGTTTTTTGCTACGAGGCCGAATTTCTGGTTCTTTTGTAGAAAAGATATCGGTACCATCTTTACCATACCTGTATTCGGTTGGTTCTGGTTGATAATTATTAGTGGTATCTTTTTCTTTTAATAAGCTTGCTGTAGCTGTACTCATACTGCGTGACTCAGTTGTGATTCCATGATGTTCTCTGTCAGTTGCTTGGCAAAACTTAGTGAATGATCCCAACGATCTTCAAGAACCCTTATCATGGATGTTGCATTTGAATCTTTTAAATCAACATGATTGTTAATGCTGAATTGTAGTACGTAAGGTCCTGCTTGCGGAAACACGTTAATTTTGGGTCGAATGTAGCCTTCTAAGTCATCTGGCCTAGGAAGATTCATTGTTAATTCCCACAATCCAAGCGTTTTTTGTTGCTGTTCATCGAGATCACTTATGAAGGTCGCCGCTTGTTTCCAATATTCTTGAGGCGCTAGTTTCTGCCCAAATTGCTTCCACTTATCTTTATCCCGTATTTTGATAACAGAACTAAAGTTCATACCAATTTGTACAATGGGCGTTTCGCTTAATAACGAAAAGGTATGAATTACCAAATCCTTTATTGATTGATATTCGGTAGCGAGTGGTGAAAGGATTGAAAATTTATTTAATAATACCGTTAGCTTACGTTCGTTGGGCAATTCAACTTGGGCTAAATCAGGCAAACTGATAACTTCGTCTTGGCTGTAATCCCATTCTTCAACAATTTCTTTTCGGATAAACCATTCCGGATGAAATATTTTAGGATTCATGCTCCCAATCAGAACGATGCTTGCTTCTTCTCTGATGATTTCCCAGTCGCTCATATTCGTCCAGATCCCGTAAGCTTTGATGCCCAATCAAGCACAAATTGTAGATGATGAAAAGGCGTAAAAATGCTTTGAAGTATATGGGGACTGTGTACTGCAATCAAGTGATTTGACGCTGGCGAACGGCCGGTATGAAGTTTACCGCGATCATTAGTGCATGAGGACCGAGGTCTGCAACGGGTCGATCTCGCTCATTGCGCCCGCGCCTTTGCTCCGTCGGAGCGCCAACGCTATCCACCAAAACTTCGACGAACCTTACCGGCACCGTAACTTGTCGATCGCGGCGCTTGGCAAGGCGAGCGTTGGTGCGACGGACCAGGAGTTACACTGTTTGCAGAGACGGAAGGTTGCCTCCGGTCTGGCGGGTTCTTGCTCGATCCTTCGCGGTTCGGGCAAATCGAAGCTGTCCTGGGTCTTTATCACTCGACGAGTTGCCAATACAACACCGACAATCCGTTGCGGACACGGACCGATGTTAGATAAACACCCACCATCCTCTGTTGAACATCGAGCGACGTCTGATCAACAGGCAAGCTTCTAATGCAAACACCGAGGGGTGCGTGTTTAACAGCGGCGCTCCGCAACTCGACGCCGGGCATCCGCCGATGAACAGGCGACGATCTCGACTAAACACCGAGCCGCCGCTGATTGACAGGCAGCCGTCTCTGCCGAACAGCGACGCGTGTCCGATCAACAGCGGCGCTTGCGTGTTAAACAAGCGGCGCTGGCTGTTCATATTAAAAGGCTGCGTGTTCAGCGTGAAGGTCTGCCTGTTCGGCAAGCAAGCCTGGATGTTTCTGTGGCGATACCGCGTGTTGAGGTAAGAACGCTGCCGGTATCAACGGCAACCTAGCCTGTCGCGACGACACCGCTGCCGGTCGAACGCGGACACCTGACTGTTCAAACCGCACCGCGGCCGGTTTCGATGGGATCGGTGCGACTGATCGGCGGCACTGTCAATGAAGATCATGCGAGGCCGGATTTATTTTCCCATCCTATTCAGCCCGCAATCCACGGAGCGCAATGACATTTTGAATGACAGCTTCTGCCATTTTCGTCCACCGTAACTTAAACCTTATCTGGCGGGAAGGGGACAATTGCGCCAATTCATCACTTCCAAAAGCTGTCATTCAACGCTGGCGTAATCATTTAGGAATCGATGGCTGGGTTTACATCGGAACTGGTGGCGATTTTCAAGCGGAATGGCTGGCTGATTTTGGTCGAAATACGGACTTGAGTCTTAGCAGCGATCCGATTCGTTCGGATTCGTTTGACTTGCCTCGGACCAGGCCGCTTAAAACTCCCAGCGTAATCCGCCTTCCAGCGCGTGATTGTAGGAGCCGGACATAATCAAGGCCTGATAGCCCAAATTCGCGGCCAAGCCGTTCGGCAGATTGAGTTGCAGGCCGGCGCCCATGTTGCCCCAATCGCGTTCGGCGGCGCTAGAGACGATGCTTGCCGCCAAGCCGGAGCGGGTAAAGGCGCGGGTGACTCGCGGATCGTTGGCGTATTCGCGCACCCACTCGCCGTTGACGCGCGGCGTCAGCACGCCGAATGGCAGGCTCCACGCATAGGTCAATTCGACGCCGAAGGTGCTGGTGACCGAGACTACGTATTGCTCCGGTACCGTCAGCAGGCCGCTGCCTGCACCCAGCAGGCCCTGTTCGCGGTAGCCGCCGATATTCATGTAAATCGTCGAGGCTTGACCGTAGCCGCGCAGGCTCCAGGCGCCGATGTTGTGGGTATAGCCGGTGCCGGCCAAAATGTTGAATTCGTCGGTTTCGAACTGGGCTTTGGCGCCGCCGCCGCAAGTCAGGCATTGCCGGTTTGCCGCGTTATCGTGTTTGGCGTAACCGGCCGCCAGATCGATATACGTGTTTTCGGTGGGCGTTAAGGTTGCGAAGGGCGAGAATCGAAAGATGTTCGCATCGAAACGGCCTTGCCCGCGGTCCAGCTCGGCGGCGGAACTGGTATAGCCGAACAGAATGCCGGTCGCGAAACGCTCGCTGATTTTGAAATCGAGCGCGGCGTTGAAATTGCGGTTGTACAACGCAAAGCCGGCACTGCCGGTGTTGCCGTCCACGTGGCCCCAGGAACCGCCGGCATTGACGAAAAATCCGAACGGCCCGACCATGCTGTACAGGTCGTCGCCGGCACCGCCGCCTTTCGCGGTGGAATGATCGATGCGCAGATGACGGAGCGACTGTAACGAGCTGGAAATCTGGGTGGTGCTGCGGTTGAGTTGCAAACCGATCGTGGTGGCGTCGTTGACGGCGTTTAGGCTCTTCTGCTCTTGAGGCGTGGTGCCGGTCGCGAAATTGCCGGTCGCATAGGCTGTAAGACTGGCACAGTCCTCGATTGAAGTGGCGGTACGGCCTTGGTAGTAACAAGTCAGTAAACCGCCCAGCGTGGCTTCCAGGGTAAAGACATCGTCGGTGACGACGATTTTTGCGGTAGACAAGTCTAGATTGTTGCTGGTTTCGTAGTTCAGTAACTGAGTGTAGGCGGTTTCGATCAGCGAAGCCGACGAAAAGTCGTTAATCGAGTAGCTTTGCAGCGAATCGGAACTAATCAGACTGCCGGTGACCGTCGCGTGGGCGGACATACTCAATCCTAAACCGGCCAGGGCCAATAGTGCTTTCACGGTTCAACTCCATGGTGTTGAGATGGTAAACCCTCGGGATTATAAGGTCTCGCGTGACTTTGTCACGGTTTAGTCGCCTTGAAACCGCGCGGGCTCTGGATGCCCGGTTTGGGCACGTCTCCCCAAGCGACTTAGTTCAGGATGGAAGTGCCCTTGATTTGTGCGTAGACCAGCATGCCGGTTTTTAAGCCCAACACGACGGCGGATTTTTGACTGACGTGCGCCAGTAGCGGCAACGGGCCGACTTGCAAGCCGACCACGCATAGGCCGTCGCACTCGGCGGCAAGCCCTGTGACCGTTGCCGGCAATACGTTGAGGATGCTGGTCGCCGCCGGTTTTTCCAGCGCGATGCTGACATCCCGCGCCTGAATTTGCAGGCGTAGCGGCGTGCCCGCGGCGGCGGGTAAAGCCGCCAAGCTCAGCGAGCCGGCGGCGGTTTCCACGCGGGTTAGATGGTAATCGGATTCATGACTCTGAATTAGACCTTGCCAAACCGTGGCTGCTTCGCGGTCCTGAGCTAGCGGCATGTCCAGTCGGCTCTGGGTTTCGGCGAGCGGGCCAGCGGCTAAAACGCGGCCGTTGGCGATTATTACCAGATGGTCGGCGAGTTGAGCGACTTCCTGTTGCGAATGCGTGACGTAGACCACCGGGATTTTCAGTTCCCGGTGCAGGCGGGACAAATAGGGTAGGATTTCCTGCTTGCGTTTGAAATCCAGCGCCGCCAGCGGCTCGTCCATCAGCAGTACTTTAGGGTTCAGGGCCAATGCCCGCGCTATGGCGACCCGTTGGCGCTCGCCGCCGGACAGCGCGTCCGGCATGCGTGCCAACAAATGGTCTATGCCCAGCAGTTCCAGAATGTGGGTCAGGTCGACGCTGGCTTGGCCGGTGCGTTTCAAACCGAATTGCAGATTACCCTTGACCGACAGGTGCGGAAATAGATTGGCTTCCTGAAATACGTAGCCCAACGAACGTTGATGGGTTGGTAAAAACAGCCCGCGTTCGCTGTCCTGCCAGACTTCGCCGTTGATCTGCAAAAAGCCGCTGCTGGATTTTTGCAAACCGGCGATGCAGCGCAGCAGCGTGGTCTTACCGGAGCCGGAATGTCCAAACAGCACCGAGACGCCGCTGCCGGGCAACACCAAATCTACATTGAGTCGAAATTCGCCGTAGTCGAGGTCGAATTCGGCGCGGATGGGTGCGGTCATTTAAGTTGATGGGCGACGGGGTGGGTTTTCAACGCGCTGTACAACGCCATTAGAACGGTAAAGGAAAACAATAGCAGGCCGCCGGCTAACCAGTGGGCTTGTTCGTACTCCATGGCCTCGACGTGGTTATAAATCTGTACCGATACTACTCGGGTCCGGTCCGGGATATTACCGCCGACCATCAACACCACGCCGAATTCGCCGACGGTATGCGCGAAACCTAAAATCGTCGCGGTCATGAATCCGGGTTTCGCCAAAGGCAGCACGACGCTGAAAAAGGTATCCAAGGGTCCGGCCCGTAGCGTCGCGGCGGCTTCCAAGGGTTGCCGTCCGATCGCGGCAAACGAGGCTTGCAGGGGTTGAACGACGAAGGGCAGCGAATAAAACACCGAGGCCACGACCAAACCAGGGAAGGTGAAAGGCAAGGTACCCAGCCCTAATTCGCCGGTCAGTTTGCCGATGGGGCCTTTGGGCCCCAGCGTCACCAACAAATAGAAGCCCAACACCGACGGCGGCAATACCAGCGGCAAGGCCACCAACGCGTTGCAGAATCCTTTGAAACGGGAATGGGTGCGCGCCAGCCACCACGCCAGCGGGGTACCCAGAATCAGCATGATCAGGGTGGCCAGGCAAGCGACTTTAAACGTCAGCCACAAGGTGGCGATATCGGCGGAGTTGAGCATGCTTAGGGTTGGCTGGGCAGGCTGTAGCCGTATTTCAAAATGATGGTCGAGGCCGCTGGCCCTTTTAGGAATTCCAGCAATGCTTGCGCGGCGGGATTCTCGTCTCCCTTGTTAAGCAGGATTGCATCTTGCCGGATAGGGTTGTAGCTATCGCTGGGCACGATCCAGCCCGAGCCGCTGCCGATCTTGCCGTTATCGATGACTTGAGACAAGGCGACGAAGCCCAGTTCGGCATTGCCGGTACTGACGAATTGATGGGTTTGCGAGATATTTTCGCCTTGAACGATTAGCGGCTGCAATTTCTCCCGCAAGCCGAGTTTTTTCAAAACGTCAATCGCTGCGGCACCGTACGGTGCCAGTTTGGGATCGGCCAGCGCTAGATGTTTGAAACCGCCCTTGGCGAGGATTTCGCCTTGCTCGTCGACCAAGCCCGGCGTTGCCGACCACAACACCAGCTTGCCCAATGCATAAGTAAAACGAGTGTCGGCGACCGCCAACTCGGCGTTGACCAATTTGACCGCGCTTTCCTGATCGGCGGCCAAGAAGACTTCGAACGGCGCGCCGTTTTCGATCTGCGACACGAATTTGCCCGAGGAGCCGAACGACAGCTTGGCCTCGTGACCGGTGGCCTTCTGGAATTCGGCGGCGATTTGTTCCATTGGTTTGGTGAAGTTGGCGGCGACCGCGACCAGCGTGGTTGCAGCCCAGGCCGACGACGCGGGCAATAGCGAGGCCGCCAGAACGATGGCGCGAAGGGTAAGGCGATGTATCATAGGGTTCTCCTAAAGGTTTAAAACAGCAGGTTCAAAATTCAAACTGACGCAAATGGGTGCCGGCACGAATCGGCAAGGCGAAAGCCTCGCCGATCAGGGATAGGGTTTCGGTCATCAACGTGCTTGGTACAAAGTCGAGCCTACCGATCATTAATGGCTACCGGAGTTCGTGACTGCCGAATCATTTCATGCCGAGCAATTTCGGGTCTGCCGCCACCGCCACCCGAATCAGGAATCCGTTACCGGTCATCTTACTAACTGGCCTTCTAAAAACCCTTGACCTATCGGATCAGTCGCGACGTGAGGTGGCGCGTTAAAACCGAAACAAACTTTGCACATAGAAGTAATCGATGTCCTGAGGTGCGGGTGCGTTGGTCGCCGTTTTGGCAAACGTTCCTTTAAATAAGTGGGTCCAGCCGGTTTCGAAATTCAGACTGCTGTTAAAGTCCCAGCGCGCGGTCAATTCGAGTTGCTGGCCGATGAAATTTTTGGTCTTCCCGGTTCTGTCGCGCAGCATGGTGGTCGCGGTGCCGGAAGTTGTCCAGCCGTCCTTGTCCTCGGCCAGCCAGAAAAAACGGTGGCTCAGGCCGAGCTGGACTGCCGACGTCGGTGCAAGATTGATGCGGTAGCCCGGCGAGTTGATATTGCTGCGAGCGAAGGCGCCATAGATGCCGGTCGCGCCGAAGTCTCCCCGTCTGACGCCGTATAAGGTATCGAAGCGTTGATCTTTGTTGTCGTTGGGGTCGTGGTCGCCGCTGGCGTAATCGTATTCCAAACCCAGTCGCGGAGACCAAGGGATTCCCAGGGTATAGCCGACATCCAGATGTTGGAACCAGGCGGAGTGTTCCTGATCGAGGCTGGCGGAGGCGGCGGTCGATGCGCGAACCGTCCCGAATTGGCCGATGGTTTCGGTTTGGAAGTCGAATTTGTCCTTGCCGGGTTTTCGGTAAAAACGCATGCCCGGCGTAAAATAACGGCGATTGCGAGTTTGATTGCGAATGCTGTCGCCCTCGTCGAGGTTGTACAGGTATACCTCGCTGTTGACGCCCCAGCCGATGTCGAAAACCTCTAAAAAGCCGCCGGAAAACCAAGTATGGGTGTCTTCCTCATCGAATTCGTGGGTCTCGTCGAGGATATCGACGGCAGTGTTCGGGTAGCGAAGCACCGGCATCGTCACAAAACTGGTGAATTGCCATTTGTCGTAATCCAGAACCCGCAGTTTTACCCCGGTGAAGGTGTTCATGGTGTTGCGCATCGCGTTACGGGCGACCAGGCGGCGGCTCCCCAAATTCAGGGTTTGCCGGCCGGCGACCACTTCGGTGCCTAAGCCACTGTAAAATACGTTTTGGTCCGCCCAGGCGATATAACCTTGTAGAAAATCCGCGGTGTCGGCGTGAGTGTTGTTAACGCCGGAGCCGCTGTCGGCGCCTAAGGCCCGCGAATCCACGAATTCGGTCGCGAAACGGAATTGACCGAGGTGCGCTTGCAACCACAAGTCGGTTTGCAATGGAATTTGTTGGTCGCCTCCCTTGGCGTTTGCTGTGAAGCGTCCATCCAGGCTTTCGTAGCGGGTGCGCTGTTCAATCGATATGTCCAACCATTTGGGTAACTGCAACGCATCGTGCAGATTCCAGACCGGCTTTTCGAATTTACCGCCGCCCAACAACGCATCGTCCATTTGACTGGAGAAGGCTGTGACGGCGGGTTT
The DNA here is from genome assembly GCF_001856095.1 of Methylomonas sp. LWB. Lineage (NCBI taxonomy): Bacteria > Pseudomonadati > Pseudomonadota > Gammaproteobacteria > Methylococcales > Methylococcaceae > Methylomonas > Methylomonas sp. LWB. Next base: position 61,959 of record NZ_MKMC01000045.1, on the reverse strand, counting down.
GGTGTAGGTTTTTGCTTCGGCGCAGTCTGCCGGATTTGCGTTAACTCCAGCCAGCGCCATCGCAATCAGGTAGCGGCCGGAAGTGGGGGTGGAGAATGGGCAATTAATCATCACGGTATCCCTGGTTAGTTTGTCGGACGACGGCTCCTTCCGGCGGTCCGGTTTCGGAGTCTCGTGGTTAGCCGGCAAAGACTGGGCTCAAAGTATATCAGCCGTTATGTATCATTGATAATAACGTAGAGCAAATACACTATTGCCGGTCAGTTAATTTTAGTCGAGGCTGCGCAAATGGCTGACTAGGGCGCGTTGCTAGGATTTTCAGGCGTTGGAACCGTATTCCGGGCGTAGCGGCGACCTCGATTGGGAGCGTCGTTTCCAAAACGTCGCCGGAACTGACGAGGCGGAGTAAGATGGCTGGCGCCTGTCGAGAAGTTCGGAAAGGTTGCGTGACCGAGAGCTGGATTTAGACGCTAGTCGATTTGGATTCTAGATGAATGGCCAGCCAGACGGTTTCTGTGTCGGGATCGGTCCAATCGACCCGATGCCGGCAATGCGCCGGAAGCAGCAAATAGTCGCCGGCCCGCATCTCCAATACCGCCCGGTCCGCGAACGCGAGTCTGGCCCTACCTTGCAGAACGATGACCCATTCGTCCTCGGCTTGATCGTACCAATCGTCTGGAGCGCTGGCATGGCCCCGCGAGACGATGCGCTCGATGCGGGCGGTAGGCGCGGCATGCAAGGTTTGGCATAATTCGGCCGGCAATCGGCTGGGAATGTCGGCGAAGATCGAAGAACAGCCAGTCATGATAAAAACGAACATTTCGAGGGGGAGAGCATGAATAATACGACGTTTGCCACGTTAATGAACATCGCGGCCGAAAAGGTGCCGGTCGCGGCGCGTTGGTGCCGAAGGGCTTGCGATGCCGCTAGGTGTCTGGATTTTCTGGCGCCGCTGCTGATCCGGCTGTATTTGGCGCCGGTATTTTGGATGGCCGGAACCAAGAAATTCGCCAATTTTACCGACACCGCCGCATGGTTCGGCAATGCGGAATGGGGCTTGGGCTTGCCAGCACCGTATGTGCTGGTGTTTCTGGTGGCCTTCGTCGAGACCTTCGGCGCCTTGTTTTTAGTGTTCGGTTTTGCAACGCGGGTGATCAGCCTGCCGTTGTCGGTCATCATGGTGGTGGCGGCCGTGACCGCGCATTGGCAAAACGGTTGGCTGGCCATCGCCACCGGTAGCGGCCTATTCGCGACCGATCGCACCGTGGCGGCGATCGAACGATTGGACAAGGCCAAGGAGATTTTGCAGGCTCAGGGCGATTACGCCTATTTGACCGAATTCGGCAGTCTGGCGATGCTGAACAACGGGATCGAATTCGCGGCGACCTATTTCGTGCTATTGGTTGCGTTGTTTTTTCTGGGCGGCGGCCGTTACGTCAGCGCCGATTACTGGCTTAAACGCAAATACCTGATCGATTGAGCACTCAGCGCGCTTGTACCAGCACCCACGGTTTGACGACGACGGCCCAAACCAGGCTGTCGTCGGCATACCAGCGTCCGGCTTGCTCGTCGCTAACATGGCCGATACGGCCGCTATTCAGCCATTGCTCGACTTGGGCCTTGTTGTCTTGGGAGAATTGCCAAGCCACGTCTACTAAATCCAAATCGGCGGCGACGGCAATCGCCAGTCCGGCCGCGAAGAAACGTTGCAATTCCCGCCAGGCGATGGCGGAGGTTTCCAGATTGATTTTGGCGAATTCGGTAGGGTTGGCGGTGTCGGTCATTAACATTTTCCGGCGGCTGGGCGATGGTGTAGTATGCACGGCTATTTTAACGCAACCCGATCGGTTAACCATCAGCGAGGATTTTAGATGTCGTTATTGAGTTCCATTAAAAAACGTTCGACGTTGGATGCGGCGATCAAGCAAGTTGCCCAAGCCCGCAAAGCCGACGGCGGTAGGGCCGAGCAATTGTTCAAGGGCGCTTATCAAGGTTTCGCCAGCGTGGTATCCGACCAGCCCCTGGTGGCGGACGGCTTGTATCATTGGGGTTTTGCGTTATTGCACGAAGCCAAGACCAAGCAAGGTCAGGAGGCGGTCGAAATCTACGAGGACGCGATTTCCAAGTTTTCGTTTTGTCTGTTGATCGCGACCAATTATCTGGGGGCCGCCATCGACGGCGGCGTGGCATTTATGGAATTGGCCCGGATCAGTCCGGACGAGAGCAAACCGGGCTTGTATCAATTGGCCGAGAGTTTTTTCGAAAAAGCGTGCGACATTCAAACAGGTAGCGCAGCTTATAACTTGGCTTGCATTTTTGCGTTACGAGGCGACCAAGAGGCTTGCTTGGGGGCTTTGCGGACGGCACGCGATTACGGCAGCCTGCCTGACGAGCCCAACATACTGCAAGACGAGGACATGGCGGAAGTGATCGACCAGGCTTGGTTCAAGGATTTTCTGGAAGAAGTCCGAGCCAAGGTAGCCGAACCCAAGGAAAAGCTTAAAGACGTTCAAATCGATGTCGAGCCGAATTTTAAGTTGAAAAAGACCGAAGATTTCGACTACTACTCCAAATCCTGAAAGCAACCGGCAAGGATGTCGCGTAATTTCTCCACCCCCATTCGCCGGGTCAACGCAATATTGCGTTCCGGGATCGTTTCGGGATGGGCGTAATGGGCCAGGGCCGCCGCGATGCTGGCTTCTCGGATCAGATGCAGCATCGGGAACGGCGCGCGATTGGTGTAATTGGCGGCATCCTCGGCATCGACGCGGTCGAAGCAATAGTCGGGATGAAAGCTGGCCAGCTGGTAAATACCTTCGTAGTCCTGATCGCTCAGCAACTGTTCGGCAATCGCCAACAGGTCCAGGAAATCGTCGAAATTCTGAAAGTCCTCGTTAAAAATCAACAAGGTGGTTTCGGTTTCCGGTTCGGCGTCCAGATGCAGGCACTCGCTAATCAAGGTTTCCAACGCGAATTCCAGGCTGTTGCCGGCGACGAGCCGGTATCGGATACTGCCGCGTTGATGCTCGCGCCGGGCGAAAGGGCAGATGTCGTAGGCAATCACAAAGTGTTCCAGCCAACGGCGGGTGGCGGTAATCGCGGGGTGTTCAGTCATGGTTAGTGGTTGGTAATGACGAAGCGGTGGGTATTATGCGCGTTGGGCATGCTGCTTGTCTCCGTGGCTCAGGGCGGCGACGTTTATCGTTGGACCGATGCGCAAGGACGGCGGCATTATTCGGATCGGGGTACCGAAAGCGCCGAGGTTTTGAGTGTCGATCCCGGCATCGCGCTGGTCGAAGTCGAGAGGGTCTACGACGGCGACACTATTTTATTGGCAAACGGTGAAAAAATCCGATTTCTGGGAGTGAATACCCCGGAAGTTGCCGGTCGCAACAAGTCCGCCGAAGCGGGTGGAGAACAAGCCAAGGCTTGGCTGCGCGCCAAATTGGAGCGCCGAAAAGTGTATTTGGAAGGCGACGTCGAGAAACAGGACAAATATCAACGCCGATTGGCTTACGTGTTTACCGAGTCGCGTGAATTCGTCAATCTGGAGTTGGTTCGGGCTGGCTTGGCGATGGTCAACATATTCCCGCCGAATCTGAAATATGTCGATAGCTTGTTGGCGGCTCAGCGCGACGCCGAACGAGCCGGTTTGGGTATTTGGGGCCGGTCCGAGTACGCGGCGCAACCCTATGCCAGCTTGAACGCCGAAAATTATCACGGTTGGAAGCGGTTGACGGGCCGAATTAGCGGTATCAAACGCACCGCGAAATATAGCTATCTGCAATTTTCCGACGAGGTGGCCGTCGCGGTGGAAAATCGCTATGCGTCTTTGTTTCCGCCGCTTGCGTCCTATGTCGGCCGGCAAGTCGAGGCCAGAGGTTGGGTCCGGCGCAGCAAGGACAAATTCGCGTTGCAAGCGCGCCACGGCGGCGACATCCTGCTCGGCGACTAATCGTCCGCGAACAGCTCGCGGATCATCTGTTTTTCGTCGTCGTTGAGCAGATCGTCGGCGGACAGCAGGCGAACCCGGCGGAAAGCGTGTTCGGTGGCGACGGAGCGCAACGAGGCGCGCCTATCCATCGCACGGCGTTCGGACTGACGCCGGTCGCCCGCTCGCCGGTCGAATTTCGGCCAGAGCAGATATTGTTCCCGCATCATCGCAATCCATTCCTCGCTGTTGAAAGCGTAGGGATTGGTTCTGCGTTCTGCTTGGCGACGTACGACGCTACGGCGCGCCGAGAGCTTGCTATCCATTAATGGCGGTTTTCCGGGCTGCTCCTACCCTGCTTGCTATTTGATCCGGCCGATTAAGGAACGACCGGATGGGTAGGCAATTGGTTTCGAATGCTGCTTTTTAGCGCGATTACCATAGTAAATAGAGGTTTTTTCGCCTAAAAAAGCAACGGGCACCTTGATTTTATCTGGAAATCGACTAGCGGGCGAGACCTTCGGTCTCGGCGTTTTGAGGAGGAACGCCCCGAGTCGCTTGGCGGCGGAACTGGAAAGTTATCCAGTAAGGGCGCAAGATTATGTTCCTAGGCCATTATTTGTGGGTTGGTCGCGCGTTCGAGTTGTACTGCCTTTAAAATGCAAAATTTGGTAAATTCCGCCAAAGCACCACGATTTCGACCGTGAAAGCGGTTGAAATCGTGGTTGGTCCTTAAGAAAGCGTTGCGAATTCGGCTGATCAAGCTGTGGAGAGAGCTGCCAGCGCTGCCGCGTAATCGGGTTCGTCGGCAATTTCGGCGACCAGTTCGGCATGAATCACGGTATCGGTTTCATCGAGTACCAAGACCGCGCGTGCGGTCAGGCCGGCCAGGATGCTGTCCAGCAATTCGACGCCGTAATCTTGCGCGAAGCTGGAGCGGAATGTCGAAAGCGCACCGACATGTTTGATACCTTCGATTTCGCAGAAGCGCACCTGGGCGAACGGCAGGTCGGCCGAGATCACCAAGACTTCGGTATTGTGCAGATGGGCCGCCTTCTCGTTGAACTTACGGGTCGAGGTGGCGCAGGTTGGGGTATCCAAACTGGGGACGATATTCAGTAATTTGCGCTTGCCGGCAAAGTTGGTCAGACCGACATCTTGCATCTTTCGGTTGGTCAGCTTGAAATCCGGGGCTTGGGAGCCGATAGCCGGCAATTCGCCGCAGGTATTGATCGGTTTGCCTTGGAAGGTGATGGTGGCCATGAAGTTCTCCGGGAATGGCTGAACACAATAGCCGGGCGTCGTACCTCGGCTCTGTTCGCGGGTTTGCTATTTGTGACGCTTGCTGAAATCGATCAGCCGCTTGCGTTTCTTGACTTGGCGGTCGCTCAGCTGGTTTTTCTGGCCGTGGAACGGATTCTCCGGCGATTTGAACACCAGCCTGACCGGTGTGCCGGCCAAGCGCAATTGCTCGCGGAAATAGTTCATCAGATAGCGCTTGTAGGCGCCGGGCAGCACGTCGGTTTGCACGCCGTGAATCACGACGACAGGCGGATTGCGTCCGCCTTGGTGTGCGTATTTGAGCTTGATGCGTCGGCCGCCGACCAGCGGCGGTTGGTGGGCTGCAACCGCGTCGCTTAGAATGCGAGTTAACAGCGGCGTGGACATGTCCACCATCGCCGAGTCGTACAAGGTATGTACCACGTCGAACAGTTTGCCGACGCCGCTGCCGTGTAGCGCTGAAATCGGATGTTTTTCGGCGAAATCGAGGAAGGACAATTTCATCTCGATCTGCTTCTTGACGAAGTCCTTGTGTTCGGCGTTCAGGCCGTCCCATTTGTTCAAGCCGATAATCAGTGCCCGGCCGGCTTCCAATACCAAGCCCAAAATGTGGGCGTCCTGATCGGTGATGCCTTCGCGGGCGTCGATCAGATAAATCACCACGTGGGCTTTTTCGATGGCTTGCAGCGACTTGATGATGCTGAACTTCTCGACGGTCAGCGATACCCGCGAGCGGCGACGCATGCCGGCGGTATCGATCAGCGTGAATTTTTTGCCGTCGCGTTCGAACGGAATGTAAATGCTGTCGCGGGTGGTGCCGGCTTCGTCGAACACCACGACCCGTTCCTCGCCGAGCAGGCGATTGACCAGCGTGGACTTGCCGACGTTGGGCCGACCGACGACCGCAATGGCAATGCCGGGATCGACTTCCTGAAACTCATCGGCCTGAGGCGGGAGCAAAGTATCGATTTGGCCCAGCAATTCGTGAACGTTGCGGCCGTGGGCGGCGGCGATCGCCACCGGTTCGCCCAGACCCAAGCCGTAGAAATCGTTGGCGACGGTGTTGCTGTCGATGCCGTCGATTTTGTTGACGACCAGCACCACCGGTTTGCCCAACTTGCGCAGCATGTCGGCGATGGCTTCGTCCGACGCGTTGACGCCGTCGCGGGCGTCCACTAAAAAGAACACCACGTCGGCTTCTTGCAGCGCGATTTCGACCTGCTTCTTGGCGAACACGTCAATGCCGTCGCGCTCGTCGGTAATACCGCCGGTATCGACGACCAGGCAGTCGCGCTCGCCGCGCTTGACTCGGCCGTACTGGCGGTCGCGGGTCAGGCCGGGATAGTCGGCGACCAGCGCTTCGCGGCTGCGGGTCAGATAATTGAACAGCGTGGATTTGCCGACATTGGGGCGGCCGACCAGGGCGATGACGGGTAGCATGATTTAGTGGACTCTCAACGCGGCCAAGGTGCCGTCTTTAGCGTAAACGTAAACGGTATCGTCCACGACGACCGGCTTGGCCTCTATCGCGGCCTTGCCGACCTGAATGCGGCCCAGCTGGCGGCCGTCGGTAATCGACAGCCAGTGCACATAGCCCTCGTAATCGCCGACCACCACATAGTTTTGGTAGGCAACCGCGGCGGTCAATTGCCGATTGTGCAAATCCTTTTGTTTCCACAGCGACGCGCCGCTGCGTTGATCCAACTGCCAGACCTCGCTTTTGGTATCGCTGACGTAGAGATAACGGTAATCCAGACTCAAGCCGCTATACGACGACACGGCTTCGTTGCGCCACAGCACATCGCCGTCGACTTCCGACACCGACGAGGTGCCGCCTTGAAAGCTGGCGATATAAATCGCCCCGCGGGCGGCGACCGGATCGACGTCCAGATCGACCAAGCGTTCGACTTCGGAACGTCCGCTCGGAATCGCGATCGTCGCTTCCCACAAGGCCTTGCCGTCTTTTAACTGCAATGCCTGCAATTTACCGTTGGCCGAGCCGATGACGACGCTGTCGTCGATGACGATAGGGGCGCCGGTACCGCGTATGCTCAGGGCCGGCACGCTGTGCTCGAACGACCACAACACGCCGCCGCCGTTTTCCTGCAAGCCGAGGACCTTGCCGTCGGTGGTGCGGACCAGGACGATGCCGTGGCTGACCACCGGCGTCGCCAGTACTTCGCTGGGAACGTCGGTTCTCCAACGTTGCTCGCCGGTGCCCTTGTCGAAGGCTACCACTTCGCCGGTGCTAGTGCCCATGATGACGCTGTGCGGCCCCAGACCGGGGCCGGCCGAAAAGCTGTACTCGCTATTGTTTTCCCAGGTCAAACTGCCGTTGCCGGCGCCGCGCGCTTGCAAATGGCCCTTGTGGTCGCCGACGTAGACGCTGCCCTCCGCGGCGGCCGGGATCAGTTTCAGATATTTTTCGTCGGCGCCGCTACCGATCGATTCCTTCCAGACGATTTCGGGCTGGACTTCCATCGTATATTCTTGCAACGTCGCCGGCGGGTCGGCGTTATCGTCGTCGCCGGTAATGTATTCGGTGATGCCGGAGATGAAGTCGCGGCCGGCATCCAGACCGGCGCAACCGCCGAGTAACGGCAGGCAGGCGATCAGAGCGGCCAGCGGGTGAAGTCGATAAATCCTGGTCGGCATGTGCATTGAATGAGGGTTAGTTGGCGGCTGGCGGCGCTAACGGCGTTTCGGTGCTCAGATCGTCCAGCTTGAATTGAGTCAGCGGCGTGGCTTGCCCGGTGCGGATCGCGCTTTGATAAGCGTTGCGGGCCTCGTCCGGCCGCTCCAGGGCGACGTAAAAGTCGCCTTGCAGTTCGTCGTAGGCGGCGGCGAAGCCTTCCGATTTGGCGGGATCCACCGACGCGATCAGTTGCAGGCCTTGTTCGAACTCGCGGCTCGCCAACAACAATTGCAGCAAACGCAGACGAGCGACGTGGCGCAGTTCGTCGCTGGCGGTGGTTTCGACGGTTTTTTTCAACAGGGTTTTCGCGCCTTCCAGATCGCCTTGTTCGACCTTGGATTTCGCCAATTCCAGGCCGGCGAACTCGGCGTAAGCGGTTGACGGAAACTCGCTAGGCAGGCGCTCGGCCAGTTTTTCGGTCGATTCGCGGTTGCCGGAATTCGCGCTTTCCAGCATCTGCTGAAACATCAGGGAAGCTTGGCTGTTTTTATCGGTTTGATGGTTTTGCCACAGATTCCAACCGGTCACCAGGACCAGCGCGGTGACGACGCCGGCAATCACGGCGGTTTGATTGGCTTCCCACCATTTTTTCAACTGTTCCAGTTGTTCTTCTTCGGTATCGTAAATTGCCACGGTAATTCTCTACTTAGTTTGCGGTTGTGTGAAATCGTTGCTGTTGCCAGGCGCGCAAGGTTTCGATGAGCGCCTGATGATCCAGCGTGGTTTGTTCCTGTTCAAGGCGCAACGGCTTTAGCGCCGCGACCTGGTTTTGGGCTTCGTCGTCGCCGATGATAATCGCGTATTCGGCGCCGGATTTGTCGGCCTTTTTGAATTGGCTCTTGAAGCTGCCGCCGCCGCAATTGACCTGGATTTTTAAGCCGGGCAGGGCATCTCTCAGCTGCTCCGCCAATCGCATGCCGACGGTTTCGGCCTGTTCGCCGACCCGGATCAGATAAACGTCGACGCCGGCCGGAATGTCGACGTGTTCCAATTGTTCGATCAGCGCCAGAATACGTTCCATGCCCATCGCGAAGCCGATCGCATGGTTGGCCTTGCCGCCGAGTTGCTCGATCAGGCCGTCGTAACGGCCGCCGGCGCAAATCGTGCCTTGCGAACCTAGGCGTTCGGTGACCCATTCGAACACGGTTTTGCCGTAGTAATCCAGGCCGCGTACCAGACGGGTGTTGATCGCGTACTTCAGCCCCAAGACGTCCAACGTGCCTTTCAGACGGTCGAAATGCGCCAGGCTGTCTGTGCCCAGATGATCGAGCAGAACCGGCGCGCCGCGCAGCATCGCCTGCATGTCGGGGTTTTTGCTGTCCAGAATACGCAGCGGATTGGTATCCAGGCGGCGGCGACTGTCTTCGTCCAAGTAATCCAGGTGTTGATTGAAGTATTCGACCAGCGTGCCGCGGTAGGCCAGCCGTTCTTCGGCGGTACCCAGCGAGTTGATTTGCAGTTCGACCATGTCGCGGATACCGAGGCGTTTCCAAAGCCGATCGGTTAACAAAATCATTTCCGCATCGATGTCGGGGCCAGCCATGCCGTAGGTTTCGACGCCCAACTGGTAAAACTGGCGGTAACGGCCTTTTTGCGGACGTTCATGGCGGAACATCGGTCCGTAATACCAGAGCCGATGGCTTTGATTGTGCAACAAACCGTGTTCCAGACAGGCGCGCAGACAGCCGGCGGTGCCTTCCGGACGCAAGGTCAGCGAGTCGCCGTTGCGGTCGTCGAAGGTGTACATTTCCTTCTCGACAATATCGGTGACTTCGCCGATCGAACGTTTGAACAGCTCGGTTTTTTCGACGATGGGCAGCCGAATTTCCTGATAACCGTAGGCGCCGAGCACGTCGCGGGCATGACCTTCCAGCCATTGCCAGTGCGGCGATTGCTCGGGAAGAATATCGTGCATGCCTCGGATGGCCTGTATGGCCTGCTGTTGTTTTGCCATGTTGGGTTTACTTGCTAATCGCGGATTTAACGAGTTGAGCTTCCTTCGAAGCCGGGAAAGCGGATAGGAGTTTGTCGCGGTACTCTTCGGCCAGTTTGCCGTTGCCCAGTGAGCGTTCGGTTTGAAAAGCCAGCCACAGGGTTTCCGGGGTGTGATTGGCGACGGCCAGATAGCGTTCCAGGAAGCCGCGCGCCGACAGATATTGGCGGTTCTGATAACTGATTTTCTGCATCTCCAGCAAGGCCGGAGCGTATTCGCTTTGGGCTTGCAAGGCTTGGCGGAAATAGCCTTCGGCCTGCTGCGCGTCGTTTTGCTTGAGCGCGCAAGCGCCGAGATTGGTCAGTGCGAACCACGGCCGGGTGTTCATTGCCGAGTCCAGCGCTTGCTTCAATAGTTCCACGCCTTGGTCGACCCGGTCGCGTTCGCATTGAAAGCGGCCGTAATTGTTCAAGGTGCTGAAATTGGCGGGGTCGCGGCTTAAGGCGCTACGGTAGCTGTCGTCGGCGGCGTCGTAGTCCTTGACCCGCTCGTAAAACACCGCCAATGTGTTATGGATTTCGGCATTGCCGGAGTCCAGGCTGAGCGCGGTTTGCAATTTTTCGCGGGCGGCATCCAACATGCCCATGTCCAGATAGCGAGCGCCCATTTGCAGATTGAGCGTGGCCTTTTCGGCATTGCTCATCGACGGCTTGATGTCGGGCAGCAAGCCGCACCCGCCGGTCAGAAGACCGGCGATGCCGCAGATAGCCCAGTATCGTATCGGTTTACGCGACATTGCCGCTGCCGTGCGCCTGCGTCGCTTGGAGTTTTAGATGGCGGCGGCTTTTATCCTGGACTTGGCCGACCAGTTGGCCGCAGGCGGCGTCGATATCTTCGCCGCGCGTTTTGCGTATCGTGGTGACTAGTCCCGCGTCCTGCAGAATGTCGCGAAAGCGCAGGATATTGGCGCTGCTGGAGCAACGATACGACGACTGCGGGAACGGATTGAACGGAATCAGGTTGAGCTTGGACGGGACGTTCTTCAACAGTTTGACCAGGGCGCGCGCGTGTTCGGCGCCGTCGTTGATGCCGTCCAGCATCACGTATTCGAAGGTAATGTGCTTGCGCGGACCGGTCTTGGCGTAGTCGCGGCAAGCGTCCATCAGTTCGGCGAGCGGGTATTTGACGTTGATCGGCACCAATTGGTCGCGCAGTTCGTCGTACGGCGCGTGCAACGATACCGCCATGCTGACGTCGCAGACGTCGCCCAGTCTTTTCATCGCCGGCACGACGCCGGAGGTGCTGACGGTGACCCGGCGTTTCGACAAGCCGTAGGCGAAGTCGTCCATCATCAGATTCATCGCCGCGACGACATTATCGAAGTTCAACAGCGGTTCGCCCATGCCCATCATCACGACATTGGTGATGCGGCGCTCGGGCCCGAGGCGTTGTTGGGCCAGATAAAGCTGGCCGACGATCTCGGCGGTACTTAAATTGCGGTTGAAGCCTTGCTGGGCGGTCGAGCAGAAACTGCAGGCCAGCGCGCAGCCGACTTGCGACGACACGCACAAGGTCGCGCGCCGATCTTCCGGAATATAGACCGTCTCGACCCGATTGCCGCAGCGCATTTGCATCGCCCATTTGCAGGTGCCGTCGCTTGCCAATTGTTCCGTGACAATGTCCGGCGCCCTGACTTCGCAATGTTCCCGCAAGTACTGGCGCAACGATTTGCTCAGGTTGGTCATTTGCTCGAAATCGGCAACGCCTTCCTGATAAATCCACTTCAGTAATTGGGTGGCGCGAAACGGCTTTTCGCCGAGTTCGACAAAAAAGGCTTGCAGACCTTTTCTGTCGAAATCCAGCAAATTGACCAATGCCGGTTTAGCGGATGCGGTCGCAGAGTTCATTCGCGCTGAAGAAGTAAGCGATTTCTCTGGCGGCCGATTCCGGAGCGTCGGAGCCATGGACGGCGTTTTCGTCGATGCTGACCGCGAAATCGGCGCGGATCGTGCCCGGCGCGGCTTCTTTAGGGTTGGTCGCGCCCATCAGTTCGCGATTTTTCAGAACGGCGTTTTCACCTTCCAACACTTGTACGACGACCGGACCGGAAGTCATGAAGCTGACCAAGTCTTTAAAAAAGCCGCGTTCCTTGTGTTCCGCGTAAAAGCCTTCGGCTTGGTCTTGGGTCAATTGCAGCATTTTCGATGCAACGACGCGTAGTCCGTTTTTTTCGAAGCGGCTGACGATTTCTCCAATCACGTTTTTTGCGACGGCGTCGGGCTTGATGATGGAGAAAGTACGTTCGATGGCCATTGATTTAACTCCCGTAGGTTTATGATTAAAAAATAGAATAGGGCATTATAACCCGTTCGCCGGGGTGAAGAGAAACCCGGCCAAGCATATGGAGCGCCTGTGCCGGAGTAGCCCAGCGTATCGGCCGGGCTTCCGGACAGCGGCGCGGGCGGATTAGATCGACAGCCTGCTGGGGTCGCTGTTGCTGCCGTAGAACCAATTGACCAGCATCCGGGTGCTGGTGACCGCGGTAAACACCGAAGTGGCGATCCCGATTACCAGAACCAGCGCGAAGCCCTTGACAGGGCCGGTACCGAAACCGAACAGCAGGATCGCGACGATGAAGTGGGTCACGTTGGAGTCCAAAATCGTCGCGAAGGCTTTTTCGTAGCCCATGTAAATGCTGGTTTGCAAGCTGTTGCCGTGACGCAGTTCCTCGCGGATCCGTTCGTTGATCAAAACGTTGGCGTCCACCGCCATGCCCACCGTCAACACGATACCGGCCATGCCCGGCAGAGTCAGCGTCGCTTGTAGCACCGACATAATCGAAATCAGCAGTACCACGTTGAACAGCAGCGCAAAGTTGGCGATTAGGCCGAAGGCTCGGTAGTAAATCACCATGAAGACCACGACCAGCAAGAAGCCGGCGACGATGGAGTTCATGCCCTGGTCGATGTTTTCCTGACCCAGGCTGGGACCGACCGTGCGTTCCTCGACGATTTCGACCGGCGCGGCCAGGGCGCCGGCGCGCAGCAACAAGGCCAAGGTACGGGCTTCCTCGGGGCTGTCCAGGCCGGTGGTTTGGAAGCGTTTGCTGAAACTGTCGCGAATGGTCGCGACGCTGATGACTTTTTCGACTTTTTCCTTGTGTTGAACTTTCTCGCCGTTGACGACGCGGGTCTCGGATTTGTATTCGATGAAGACGACCGCCATCGGCTTGCCGATATTTTCCTGGGTCAATTTGCCCATTTTTTTGGCGCCGGCGCCGTCCAAGGTGATGAAGACCGCCGATTGGCCGTCCTGGTCCATGCCGGACGACGCGTCGGTAATTTGGTCGCCGGTGACGATGACCGAGCGTTTCAACAAAATCGGATTGCCGTTTTTGTCTTTGTAAAGGCGCGCGCCGGCCGGTTCGTGTCCGGACAGGGCCGATTGCACGTCGTGTTCGACGTCGACCAAGCGGTATTCCAGCGTCGCGGTGGTGCCGAGCAGTTCCTTGGCGCGAGTCGTGTCCTGTACGCCGGGCAGTTGGACGACGATACGGCTGTCGCCTTGCTGCTGGATAATCGGTTCGGCCACGCCCAGCTCGTTGACCCGGTTACGCAACGTCGTGATGTTTTGGCCCAGCGCCGATTTTTTAATGTCGCGCAATTCGCGCTCGGTGATCGACAACGTGAATTCGTTGGGGCCGGTTTCCTTCAGGTCCAGATTGCGGAAATCCTTGTTCAATACCGCCGCCGCCGCGACCCTGGCCTCTTCGTTCGGCAACACCACCTTGATGCCGTTCGCTTCCTTGCTGACCGACTGATAACGGACCTTGGCGTCGCGGAAGGCGGTGCGGATGTCGTTGTTATAGCGTTCTTCGGTTTGCTTCAACGCGGAGTCCATGTCGACTTCCAGCAGGAAATGCACGCCGCCCCGCAAGTCCAGACCCAGATGCATCGGCTCCGCGCCGATCATGCGCAACCAATCCGGCGTGGCCGGCGCCAGATTGAGCGCGACCGTGGCTTGCTCGGCCAGCTTGTCGCGCAACAGGTCGGCGACTTTCATTTGTTCGTCGGTATTGTTGAAACGGGCCAGCACCTTGCCGTCGGTAAATTCGAAGGCCTTGGTCGTGAAACCGGCGTCGCGGATGCTGGCGGCGACATCGTCCGCTTGGCGTTGTTGCAACGGCGTGGCGGAGGACGAAGCCACTTGCACCGCCGGATCGTTGCCGTACAGATTCGGCAATGAGTAGAGCGTGCCGATCACCAAAAGGGTCAGAACCATCAGGTTCTTCCAGACTGGAAAATGATTTTGCATAGGTTTCCGTTAATAGCTGCGCGAGCTAGGCCGCCGGAGGGGCGAGCGGATTGAGGGCGGCGTTGTGAGCAGTCGTTAGGCTTTTTTGTTCAGGGTTTTGTACGTGCCTTTTGGCATCATTGTCGCGACGGCGTGGCGTTGGACTTGGATGAAGGTGTTGTCCGAGACTTCCAATTTGACGAAGTTGTCGTCCAGATCGACGACTTTACCCAGTATCCCGCCGCTGGTGACCACTTCCGAACCCTTGCCAAGCGCGGCCAGCATTTGTTTTTGCTCCTTGTTGCGCTTGGATTGCGGGCGAATGAACAGGAAGTAGAAAAAGATCAGGATGCCAAGCGGAAACAGCATGCCTTCGATGCCGGGTTGTTGGGCGGCGGGTGCGGTTTGCGCAATCGCGTCTGAAATCAAGAAACTCATTGTTGTCCTCTAATTGTTATCGTTTTGTTAGCGGTCCGGCCGGGCGGACAGGCGCGCATTATGCCATAGCCCGCCGCCGATCGCATTTTAAGGGTGTTAAACCAGATGCCTACCGATGCTTTCGCCCAGCCGGACCGGCCGGCCGGCGGTCAGATCGGCATGCCAGGCGACTTGCTCGGGGCCGAACAGGACGATGATCGTCGAACCCATGTTGAAGCGGCCCATCTCGGCGCCTTTAACTAGCGTCGGTGCGTCGGCGCCGTATTGCCAAACCCGCGCTTGGCTGACGGTCGGTGGCGTGACGACGCCGTGCCAGACCGTTTCGACGCTGGACACGAAGATGGCGCCGACCAAAATCAAGGCCATCGGTCCGGCTTCGGTGTCGAAAATGCACACCACCCGTTCGTTGCGGGCGAACAGATTCGGTACCGCGCCGACCGTGGTGTTATTGACGCTGAACAGCCGGCCGGGTACGTGGATCATCTCCTTCAGCGTGCCGGCCAACGGCATGTGCAGGCGGTGGTAATCCTTGGGCGACAAATAAATCGTGGCAAACCGACCGTCACTGAAAGCAGCTGCGCGCTCCGCGTCTCCTCCCAGTAACTCCAGCACGCTGTAGTCGTGGCCTTTGGCTTGGAAAATCCGCCCGGCCTCGATCGTGCCGGCTTGACTGACTTCGCCGTCCGCCGGGCAAGCCAGCTCGTTGCGGCCCGACGCAAAAGTGCGGGCGCCGTCTTGCAATTCGCGGGTGAAGAATTCGTTGAAACTGGCGTAACTGTCCGGGTCGGGATATTTGGCTTCCGCCATGTTCACGCCGTACAGGCGGACGATGGTCTTGATGAACAGGTTTTTCCAGATCGGGTTTCGGCAATGGGTCAGCTTGGCCATCAGATTCGACAGCGCGTGATGGGGCAAGCCGTATTGCGGCAGGACGGTCAACAATTCTTTTAAATTCATGGATTACAGGTCGGGCGTTTTGCCGGCGATCAGATAGGCGAAGGCGATGACTTCGGCGACGGCGACGTAGAGTTGTTCGGGTATCTCGTCGCCGAGCGGCACCTGGGCCAGAATGCGTGCCAGTTCGGGTTGATTTTGTAGCGGAATGTCGTGTTTTTCGGCAATCGCCAGAATTTGTTGAGCGGTAAAACCTTCGCCCTTGGCGGTGACCTTGGGCGCGTTCTTGCCGTCGTATTTCAGAGCGACGGCGATGTCGGCGTTGTAGAAGGTTCTACCGCTCATCATCGGACGGATCGGATCAGGGCAACTGGACCGGCGTCGGCGCTTGCCAAGCCGGGTTGCGATGTTCGACGACCACCGTCGTATAGATCCCGCCGCGCACATTGAAGTCGGCGCGCAAGCGCATGAAATTCGGTTGGGTCGCCGCGGCGATGTGGTCGAGAATTTCGTTGGTGACCGCTTCGTGGAAGGCGCCGCGCTCGCGGAAGGTCCACATATACAGTTTTAGCGATTTCAATTCGACGCACAGCCGATCCGGCACGTATTCGAGCGTCAATTTGGCGAAATCCGGCTGGCCGGTCATCGGGCACAAACAGGTGAACTCCGGAATGTCGATACGGATCGTGAAATCGCGCGCCGGTCTGGGATTTTCGAAAGTGGTCAGGTCGGAACTGGGTTGGGTACTCATGATGGACTTATTAGAATTGATCGCTCGAAATGCCGCCGAATGTCGGCGATCCGACAATTTTACCAGCTATCGGTTCGCAATGACGGCCGATTGTCGCGGGCGGGCGATCTTCGCAAGTTTCAGTTTAAATGACTAAGGTCGAACGGCGTTGTCTTATTGCGGTCATCCGGGCATGGTATCAATTCGAGGATTCCTCGCGGGCGGCTGTGCGGAAAGCGTTGGCCCTTGGGCGGATCAGCCGCCGAACGATCCCGTGAGGCTTATTGCCTGGAAAAGGCTAACTATTCGGCAGAGGCTGCAAAAGCGGCCTTATTCCAGTTTTTCCGCTTTGAAAAAAGGGGGAATAGTTGCGAAAAATGAAAGCGATAAAGTGGCGTTAGTCGGCATGGTCCGACCCGCGAGCGGGTTTCAAGAGGCTGGGTCCGATGATGTCGATTGTTTCTGGTTGGATGTGGATTCCAGGTTGCGTTGATGTCAGGACTTGCTTGGTGGCGAAAACCTGGTCGTGCCCGCATGTGTTTTCTGAGTAATACGGCTAGGGATTTATTCGAAGATGGCGGTTTTGTGATAATAAAAAAATATGCTTTGGCGTTGTTATTTATTTTGTTTTTGGCAGTTTCAATCTATTATGCCGACAATTTGACGCTGGAAACGGTGAAAACTAATAAAGTTTGGTTAAGTCGGTTTATTCAAGATCATTACTCGTTTTCGGTGGTCTTGTTTTTTCTGGCTTGTGTCGTTTTCGTCAACTCCCCGGTACCGGCCGCCGCGGCGATCAAAGTGTTGGGCGGCTATTGTTTCGGGTTTTATCTGGGAGCTATCTATAATGTCGGGGCGACTATTTTAGCCTGTTTGGTCGGGTTCGCCATTAGCCGCTATGCGTTAAAAGGGTGGTTTGAAAAAAGCTATTACGATCGAATAAAAAATATCGATACCGAGTTGGAACATAATGGCTTTTATTATTTCCTGAGTTTACGACTGGTCATGGTGGTGCCGTATTTTATCATCAATATCACCGCCGGGATTTCCAGAGTATCGTTTCGGCAATATTGTCTGAGTACGATATTGGGTGTGTTGCCGACTTCGTTGATTTACGCCAACGGCGGCGAAAAACTGGAGCGGATCGCGTCGTTTAACCAGTTGTTGGAGCCGCCGGTGATTGCGGCTATTGTATTAGTGGCGGTCGTTTCGCTGGTGCCGGTGTTGTTAAAGCTATACTGGCGGAATTAAGGAGAGTGGCGAGGGTTTTGAAACAGGGGGCAAGAGAGCGGAGAATTTTAAAGCGGCGGTGGAATCGGTTAATCCGATTTGGAAAATTGGGAAAGCGCTATTCAAGCGTGGTATGACCAACGCTATCACCTAACACAGATATAATTGTCCGAACAACGGGGCTACACTAAATTCGGTCGACTCGTACGCCATTAGCAGAAAACACAATCAATCTGCCCCAAGAAGCCATCAGATTAACGGCAATCACGATATAGTGTATTCTCATTTCAAGAATTAATTGAGTTTTTTGTGTAGTGGATCATAGCCTAACGCTTTTACGCATTCTGGATACATCAGGTTTTTTGTTGTCTCTTTAGTTAAGGTATCCGTAACAATTTGCAACCAGTCTCTATCTTGATTTCTCGAGCACTCTTGTGCAAATTGCTCGGCCAATCTAATATCTCCATTCGCTTTAGCCGCTGGAATTAGATAAGGATAAAATCGATAGGCTCTTCCAATTCTTTTAACTCCTAATTGCAATATCTCGTAAGCTAATGTCTGATATCTGGGGTCGCTTTTGATTAAATATTGCTGAGAAACTTCGATATAAGCTATCGCTGGCATGTAATTTGATTTGATTATATCGTCGTAGCTAAATTTACTGGCTTCATTTTCATTGGGTGTTTGGGTAATGGTTTTTTTAACAGCCTGCTTCTGTTTTTTCGGCTTCTTTATTTTCAGTTTTTTATTCTCGTTTGTATCGTCAGTTTTCGGCAAAGGTTTTTTATTCCACCAAGCACTATCTATGGACTGTTTAATTTCTTTTTTCATTCTTTCCGATTTATGATTTGGATAACGTTCGGCGTAATAGGTTTTGAGAACATTAATTCTCTCCTGAGGTAAATCGTAATCTACATTTTTTTCGGCAAACATTTTATGAATCTGATCAACTGTGCTGTTGATCATGGTGCTCATGAATTCGGTTAATGGTGTGCGTATATGATCGACTGGTACTTCTGAGATAGAGCTAGATGCCAATAAATTAATACTATTTTTGGCTAGTAATGCAATATTTTTTAAACGTTCGCCCTGATTCATTTGAACCTGCTGCATTTTTTCAAGAATGACGAAAAATGCATTTTGGTTGTAACCACCTTTAATTAATAAATCTAAGCCTAATTTATCCGCATCGCGCTCGTTTTCCCTCGTCCATGCGGGAGAGCTAATATCCGACCATGCTGTACTAAGGCCTTGCGTCATAAGCGTCGTTTTGTTTTTTTCATCAGGTGCCATCTTGTTTTCAATGATGACAGCAAGTGCTCCGGCCTTTTCAAACGACCAAGGCATCGATTGATAAACGCTTTTACTTTGATTGTGTTTTAACAAAATGTGCGATAGCTCATGCGCTAAAATTGCTGCCAATTGGTCGTCGTTGGATACCTCTTTTAATAACCCGGTTGTTATAAAAATTTGATTATATTGATCCGTAAAGGCATCAAAGCTATCCGATAGCTTAATAAATATTTCTATATCTTTTGGTGCATCGCATGGCCAGTTAAGTTGCAGCCTAGAGGCTATTGTTTTTATCTTTTCCACGGTTTCCTTATCCTCAATTAACTGCGTATCCTTTTCTAACCAGACTGCAACTGCGGGTTTTACAATACCTTTATATTCGACTAGCTTATCTTCGTTTAAGAAGCTGAGATTGTTAAACCCTAGAGAGTTGCCACAGTCGATTTTGTCGTTTTCAACTTTTGCTACGTGTGTTGGTGTCGATTGACAGGCGGTTAGAATCGAAGTAATAAAAAATAAAGATAAATAGCTATTTCTTTTGTACATTGCACGCTCCTCCCAAGCCCGACGACACAGGACTAGTGACATCATCTTTGGTGATTGTTATTGCGTCTTTGCATTTTATTAGCGGTTTCGAGGCAATTACGTCGCCCGCATTTACCCAAACACAATCGGCCCAGACATCGGTTTCAATGTTTATAATCGCTTCGTCTTCATTATATTTAGTAATCTTTTTACCAATTAACTCACCGCGCGGCATGGAAGATTTTAGAGATTGAGTATCAATTTTATTGTTGTTCTTGTCCTTACATGTCGTTAACGGTTCACCTTTGTCATTTAATATTTCAACTTCTTGAGCTTTAATGTCTGCTACCGTGTTATCTGTTATTATTTCTGCTTCTCCGTAGACCGCAACAGCTTGAAAGAACAGTGAAGCAGCTAATAAATTTCTTAATTTTATGTTTTTCATGGTTTTTTATTCTTCCGCAGTTTGTTAATAAAACCCAAGGTCTTTGTAGATGCTTTTCCAGCTGTTTTTTTTGTTAATTCATTGATTTCGGATACGACATTGTCAGAGATATATTTTATGTTGAATGGCATCACTGCCAAGGCAACAAAATTAGAAGGAGTGATATGAAATAAAAATACAAACGCCATCAGCAAAAGTGACATTGGCAGCGTAATCAGGACGATCGTTAATATAACAACTAGAAATTCTGGAAATCTATCCTCTAGTAGTCGCTCTCTTTTTGCTATAAAAAAAGACATTAAAGACAACGCAACAAAGTTGAATATTTGACTATCATTGACGTCAATATAATATTCATAGCCCAGGGTCAATAAATTATCGAATGCCATAGCATGAAGATATACCCCAGGCACTTTTCCGTTAATAGGGTTAGGGATGGAGTCATTATCGTAGTCCATCGCCGCACCGATAAAAACATATTTATCTCTCAATAAAATACGCATCCAACAGTCTACATCTTTTGGCGACCCATTAAACATATTAGATACAATGGTATTGGTATATGGACAAATGCTGCGCGGGGCCTGTACAGAATCTATTTTGACCACGTATTTTAACCAAGCAATAAAGTGTTCAATCAAATCATAATTGGAGCACTTCGACTGCGTTGCGTCAGTTCCATCGGGTGTTGTGAAGCTATTTAGTAGCTCGGCACTATAGTCACTCGTATCTCTTCCCCATGTTACAAGAAACGATGGTGGAATATCATTTTTTGAATTTTTTATTTTGGCGACTTCCTTACATCTCTCATTGTTTTCTGGAGCTTCGCAGTATTTCTCAAACATTGCAAAAGCAGGTGTTGAAATGTAACCATCATTTTCCGAAACTTCTTTCGTTTTGAATCGTAAAGGATATTTGTTTTTACATTTAGACCAATTTGTAATGGTGCGTTGTATTTTGTCATTACTTTCTTTACCATCAACTCTAACACCCTTATAAACAAGGTTAGTAAAGTCTTTAGATTCCTTATGCTCGTTTAGATTATTGACCTCTTTATTATCGTGCATGCAACTAACCTCGCTCGGCTCAGCGGTCACGGCTAAATAGACAGGGACCTTAGCTTGCTCAAGTGTTTCAATAAGCTTTGATGGCCCATCGGGCGATGGATGAGGGAGTTTGTAGTCAAGATCTATAAATATTGCTTTGGGCTGATGATCGAGAACGGTTTTGATTAATCTGGCTTGTCTGTTATAACTAGGCGGCCCCGATTGTCTTTTTTCGTCGATCAGTACAACTGTAATCTTGTTTTGATTATCTTCTGGGTAGAAGAAGCTCGATATGTACTTGTTGAAAAATTTTTCTGATTGATTCTGGGTTGCGGATTCCAACCCGAAAGGGTCGATTTGCATAAGCAGACATCCCAAAATCCCAGTCAGAATCGACCTTTCGATTAGAAGGGCGTTCGAACTGACAAAACCAATCAAACCGTTTATTGCATAAGATATTTGCGACTTTATCCAGTTTAAGAACACGACACATAGCTCCCGGGTTGTCGTTGGTTCGGACTTTTAAGTTCAGTTGACTGGATTCTATATCAAGCGAGTCAATCGCTCCAAATTTTAGATGTGCTGAGAAGGGCCGCCAGAATGCCGGCAACGAAACCGAAGCGCCGGAAGTTTAGAGTGGTCGTCTGGTTGGTGCGATTAACTACCCAGATTCGGTGATTTGCGAGACTCAACCCGCATACACCTCGTCCTGCTCGATCAAAAACAGCACCCAGGAAAACTGGCCGGTGCTGATCTTGCTGCCGCAATAACCGCATTCGCCGCTTTGGCCCATGTTGTCGGCCGGGGCGCCGCAACTGGGGCATTGGCTTAGCGCGTAGGGCTGGTCGCGGCGTTCGGTGGCGGTGCGGCGGACGAAGGTCCAGTATTCGGAATAGCGCCGTAACTTGGATTTGGAGCCGCCGACCAGTTTGCCGTTACCGTCTTCGGTGTAATCGTTGCAGGCGGCGAAGATGCGTACGGTGACGGCTTCGTAAAACAGATCGCTGTCAATTTTCGCCAACACCACTTGTTCGATCCGCAGATTGTCCAACCGGTTGAACCAGCCGCGCGCGACGTACATTTTTTGCCAAAAGGCGTTGGTTTCGTAGAGCCGGTCCGACAGCAAATGCCGGGCCGCTTGCCATTCGCGCCGGCTCCAGCAGCCGTAAATGGTCAAGAAATATTGACGAACGACGTCTTTCTCGAACGGCGCCCAGAACGGCGTCCAATCGGCGAGGCCGTATCGTTGCTGCCAAGCATTGATTTGTTCGATCAGATCGCTTTGTTTGATCGTGACGGCTTGCGTGCCTTGCTCTTCGGCGTAGGCCGCCAAGCCTTCGTCCACCGGTACCGCGTGGGTACCGACCACGATGCGCTTGCCCAGACACCATTGCTCGCCGCCTTTTTGCACGGTCGCGCCGCAATAGCCGCACACGCCGGTATCGGTAAAATGCGCGGGGCCGCCGCATTGCGGGCAGCTCAGGGTCTGCATTTTTTCAGGTTCCGCCAACAGTAAGCCCTTGCGGCGGTATAGCCGCCAACGCTCGACGACGGCGTAGCGCGAATGCGCGTCTTGCAGGTCCAAGCTGTAGTTGGCGTCGATCTCGATGTCGATGTCGATACTGTCGCCGTCGGCGCCGGTCGTGTCGACCGCGAGCCAGCGCATGCCGTTGACGACGATTTCGCTGACGGTCCAGGGTTGGGCTTTGCTGAAATGGCCTTGTAGCTCGGCGCTTAAGAATGGCGACAAGTACTCGAATTCCGGCTTGGTTGAGTATTCGTAAAATTTGCAATACAGGGAATGCACGAATTCCAGAAACACGATCGCCGAAAAGTTGCGGTCCAGCCGCTTCAGCGCGGCGACCTGCTCGGCAATGCCGTTTTGTCGGCGGACGCGGACTTCCGGCGGCGGGGTGGCGGGGATGGCGCGGGTTTGGGATTGTTGGTGGATGATGTAAATGACGATCGCGGCGATAATTAAAAATAGGACCAACGCTTCCAGCGTCGACATCGGATGAGCGGCCGACGATCCGCCGCTGTGGGTGCTCCAACCGGAACTCGAATGCGAGCCGCCGCTAAAACTGTGCGAACTCGATGAGCTGTGCGAACTGCTGGAATGCCCGCCGCCCGGCCGGGCCGGCAGCGCTTGGGAAACGGTCAAACCGACCAACGTTACGATCGCAAGCCACTTTTTCATAAATCGACGTCCAGCCGGTCCGGCAATTCGTTGAGGTCGCCGGCGCGCACCGGCAGGTAGCGGGCGCAGGCGTCGGCGGTGTTCGCCAAGGCCTGCAGCAAGGCTTGTTCCGGCCGGCCGGCGGCGAAGACCGCGTCGAACTCGGCTTGCAGCGTCCGCCAAACCGGTTGCGGAATCGCCTGCTCCAGTCCCCGATCCGCCAACAGAAACACTCGCCGCTCCAACAGCGAGCAATACACTAGCAAGCCGGTCTTGCCGCTCGTATGCTGAATGCCGGCTTTTTGAAAGATCGCCCGAGCCAGGATTTCCACCGCCTTGTCCAGACGCGCCCGGCGTACGCTAAAGCGCTTGATGATCGGCAACGTGGCGACGGCGTAAGCAAAAGCGAAAGCCAGCAGCGGGGCGTAGTAGATTAGCCAGTTTTCGAACTCGACCGGCGCGTACATCAGCAGCGTAAAACACAGCCAGGCCGCAGCCAATCCCCAGACCAACGGAACCGAGCCGTATTCGGCCGAGCGCGCCCGGAACACCACCACGACTTCGGCTTGCGAACCGCGTTCGATATGCTTGATCGCCTCCCATAACCGGGCCTGATAGTCTGCCGCCAAATATCGTTTCATCGCTTTTTCACCGCCGTGCTCTATAGTTGGTTTCCAAGTTTTATTCTCAGGGGACAATCATGGGACTTTTCGACGGTTTGCAACGCCAACTGCGCTCGGTTATCGAATGGCAACAGCCGGCGCCGAACGCCTTGTTCGAACAATGGACCGACAACGGTGACGAAATCAAAAACGCTTCGACCTTGATCGTCGGCCCCGGCCAGGGTTGCATCTTCGTCTATCGCGGCAAAGTGCAGGCGGTGTTCGACACCGAAGGCTCCTACAACCTGCAGACCGACAACATTCCGTTCTGGACCACGATTGCCAGCTTCATGCAGTTCTTCGAAAGCCAATACAAGGTCGGCATTTATTTCTACCGCAAGACCGTGATCTTGGATCAGAAGTGGGGTACCACTTCAATGATCAAATATCTGGACCCAACCTATAAATTTCCGGTCGGTCTGCGCGCCTACGGCAATTATAGTTACCGTCTGGCCGAACCCGCCGAGTTTTTCGTCAACGTGGTCGGCGAGCAAAAGGCCTTTACCACCGATCAATTGCGTACCGTGATCGTCGCGCGGCTCGGCCAGCCGCTGGCCGATTTTCTGGCCACCAGCCGCTTCGGTTATCTGGATATCGATACCAATCGCGAAGAAATCGCCGCCGGCGTGCTGCAAAAGTTGCTGCCGATGTTTGCGGAACTGGGCTTCGCGATCACCGACTTCAGAATCGAAGGTACCGACTTCGACGAAGACACCCTGAAACGCATCAACCGCATCGCCGACATGACCGCCGAAGCCCAGGCCGCCAAGGAAGTCGGTCTGGACTACGCCCGCATTCAGCAATTGGAGGCGATGCGCGAAGCCGCCCGCAACGAAGGCGGCGGTGCCGGGATGGGCATGGGCTTGGGCGCCGGCATCAGTTTCGGTCAGAACATCGCGCAAGCGATGAACAATCCCGCGGCCGGCGGCGCTGCGCCCGCGCCGGTCGCCGCCGATCCGATGGAAAAACTCGCGCAACTGAAAAAAATGTTCGAAGCCGAGTTAATCACCGCCGAGGAGTACGCGGAAAAGAAGAAAAGCATTTTGGACGGGATGTAACGGCGCGCGGCGCTGTCGCCGGTCGTTTAAGCTCGACCGGATGATTGCGGGGCGGGCAGTTCGGCCGGAACCGAGCGCGATGCTGGACGCATTGGACGCAAGAGGCCGCGAATCGCGCTAACACGGCCGCTCGAGTGCTGGCGTTTAGGCCAATGGCAGGTAGATATCCGTGATCTGTTCGTGTTCCGGGGTTTCCGGCACGCGCTTGATATAGTGAAAAAACAGCGGAAAGTCCCGCAATTCCTCGCCGCTGCCGGGCAGCCAGTCGCGGAACAGGTAGTACACGCTATCGCTGATGCGGTCGGTCGAGCCGATATGGCGCACCACGGCGCAACGTCCTTCCGGAATCCGTTTGTTGACGACGCCTTGCGGGTTTGCCGGCACGGCTTGCTCGACCTCGCCGCAGACATCGAAGCGAAACTCGTCCGGCGGTGTGACGGCCGGGTCGTCATAGGCGATACCGAAGGTCCGGC
Organism: Methylomonas sp. LWB; assembly: GCF_001856095.1. Lineage (NCBI taxonomy): Bacteria > Pseudomonadati > Pseudomonadota > Gammaproteobacteria > Methylococcales > Methylococcaceae > Methylomonas > Methylomonas sp. LWB. The sequence goes on along the minus strand of NZ_MKMC01000045.1, from coordinate 36,856 downwards.
TCGTGGCAATCGGCGACAGGCCGCTCTGCTTGCGCCAATCGATGAAGGTTCGAACCGTGTCCATCACTAGGCTGGGCGCGGCGCGGTGCTCCAGCACGGCAATCAGAGTTTCGGAAAATTCGACGATGTTGACTTGCATAAAGTGACTCCTGATACGTTGGGGTAAGCGCATGCGCTGGTTCCACGGCTGCCATGCGGGTTGGGTTCTGAATTGAGTCGGCGTTTGTCCGAAGCATTTTTTGAAGGCGCGAGAGAACGATTCCGCGTTACCGAATCCGGTTTCCAACGCAATATCGGTAATCGGCCGCCGTTCCTGAAACACCAGTTGATACGAGGCTTTGCGCAAGCGCAATAGCTGCACGTAGCGGGTCGTGCTCAGCCCGGTATAAGCGGAAAACTGCCGTTGAAAGTGGAAGCGGGAAAAATGTGCCTGCCGGCTCAATTCGTCAACCGACAGCGGCTCGAACAAGTGCCGGTCGATGTACTCGAAAACCCGATCGAAGCGCGCCGCATAGGCCGCGTTCGCTACTGTGTCTGTCACGGTAATACCTCCTGATTCGAGGCTTACTGTAACAAGCGCCGAATCCCGCCGCCTGACCGAACGTGCGGAGTTGAGTGGATTTACGCTGGCTCCCAAGCTCCGGCTTGGGAGCACAAACCTGAGAAGTTCCAGCTTCCTAATTCAATCATCGGGAATCCCTGATTGTGCCGATGACTCGCTCTGCCTGGCCAATAGGGCCGGTTCCGGTCGGAACCCGATAGGTCAAGGGAGGGTAGGGGGTATTCGGCCGCCAGCCTGTGAACCGCTGCCTAAATAAAAAAGCCCCGAACGCCGGGTGGCGCTCGGGGCTCCTCTTAACGGTCCGTGGCCGGTTACCCGGCCGACTGGGCGCTTATTTCACGATTTCAGCGGCCGCCGCTTTCAACTTGGCGGTGTCGGCCTGCATCGGTTTCATCATGTCGTTTTTCGAGGCTTTCGCCCCGGCGACCAACTCGTCGGCCGTTTTGAACTTGCCTTTCAAGGTTTCGAAGCTGGGCGCTACCGAACCGTTGTGGCAACCCTTGCAAGTATCGGCGTCGCCGGCGTGCGACAACGACGGTAGCCAGGCAAGAAACAGCGATGCGATAGTGGTGATTAGAGCTTTCTTCATAACTCGGACTCCTCGGTTTTATAGTAATTATTGAGTTGAGAATCGGCGTTCGTTCCAATCGAATCTTCTCGACGGACGGACACCGAGCGCAGTCGGATTTTTTCCGATTGCGAAAAAATTTCTATCACACGACCCACGGCAATGCAAATCGTGGCGGCATATAAAGCGCGAGCGGACCGGGGCCAGACCGGCGCGGCGCTTTGTTTAACGATGCGGATTCCAGCCTTGGGCCAAGCGTCGAGCTTGGATTTCCAGGGCAAAGACGGTTAAAGATCTGAACCACGAGGGTATTAAACCATCGGCCCGACCAGCCAGCCGACGAACTCGGCCCTTCAATGCCGTTTGCCTGGCGAAGAGCGCGCCAGCCTGCGCTTAGACGAGCCCAGTCCGAACGAAATGCCGGCGATACACGGGGCCGGGTTAACCACTCGATCCTTTTCTACCGGCGCGTCCTTAGAGGGAGTCGCCAACCCCAGTGCCGCCAATCCTGTCCTGAATGCCGCTGAAACGCTCGGTTTGAACGGGCGTCCGCCGGAGCGCGCCGCGCGGAGGCAAATGCCGTCGGCAAATCCGGCCCGAACACCGGCGATACTCGACGCCGAGTTTTTTTGCTCGGCGTCGAGCCGGTGATATGCGGAGTCGAGTCTTTTTTGCTAGGCCGAACCCAGCCATACGCGGTGCTGAGGCTTTCGCCGGAATCCGGTGTGGGTTTCATTCAACTTTGTCAGATGACTCAATAAGCATCGTCATTCCGGCAGGGAAGGGCGGACCCGTTAGAGCTCGGAGCGAATCCGGACGCCATGGACGGATTTAAGCCATACCATCCATGGTACTGGATGCCCGATTCCCGGCGCGCATGACGGCCTTGAACAAATCCGGGGCGATGGCGCCGGATCACGTTTTCGCTAAACCGATGTAGGCTGCCTTTCGAACCAGGTCCGGAAGCGCCAGCTTCCCAAATTCTCGCCAGTCTTTGACCGCTTCGATCAATCCCTCCGCGCCCGCATAATGCCGCGAACCGGAATAACGCCAATGCTCCGGCAAACCCACATAGCCGCGTTTGGCCGGATCAAGGTGGATGTAAACCGGCTTCCGCCGCCTCGCCGTCTCGGATTCGATCCGCCGCGGATGACTACCTTCCTCCCAAACCCGATATTCGTTCTCGATCTTATGCGGCCGCTTCAACAGCGCCAAGAATTCCAGCACCCGCGCCGAACCGCTTTATTGCAAATGACCGACGATTTGCTTGGCGGTGTAAGTCTTAAAACTCTGAATATCCCGGCACAAATCCGGCGAAGCGGCGATCAGGTGCAAGTGATTTTCCAGGATCACGTAACCGCACAGTTAAAACCCGCTGTCGCGCTAAAAAACGGCCAGGAATCCAGCACGATATTTACCGTCGCCGGGCGGGTAAACAGCGGCAGCCACTGATTGATCGTCGCGGTCAGAAAATGCGGGCTGGGGTTTTGCAGGACTCGGTAGCGGCTGCGGGTCATGGGCAATGGTCAGTTAGGTGGAACGGAAGCTGGAGATTGGGAATTCGTAACTCAGCAAAATGTGATTTTATTTTATGGCGCGTTTCTAAGCCAATGAACGCCATCATTGGAAGCACCTACATCTGTCATAACCAGATGGTGAGTCAATGGTTGTTCATGTCGGCAATCTTTATGAGAAAAATAATGGACAGTTTCATCAAAAACCCAATCTTGGTCGGGTGGCGCATAAGATTGGAACAGATGACAATATATCCAATGTAAATCCTTCCCAGAGTTATCAAAATTTTGAGCTGTGTTGAAAATCTCCTCTTCAACAAGCACACCGTCAAGCGTTTCTAGCCCAACGTGAACTACGCTGTTTTTATTTTCTGGCAACTGATCTACAGCCTCCCCTAATCGTTTTTTCATATCGCGTGCTTTCTTATCAACAGAACGTCCAGCATCGCAATGCCAGAATGCGCCAGCAGCAAAATCCATTGATGTTAAATATTTGTTGTTTACATGTCCTTCCCCAAAATATTCTGTTTTCCCACATACAACATGTGTAAAGCCTCGATTTGGGTCTCGATAACCGGCAATCAGCTCTTGCAATTGAGTCGAGGGCATTTTGACGGAGAATTGTTCAAGATGCGCTTTTGCCTTTTCAAAATTAACCGTATCAAAACTAACTTGCCACTGTTCGTTAGAGATTACTAGACATGACGATGACAACAACGGTAATTTACCTGCAAGCTGTCGCACTAAAAAATCATCAGGAAGCGTATCAAGTTCAACATGAAATACAATTTCAAAAACTGCGGGTATCTGCTTGGCAACAAGATAATCTCTAAGATGCCGCCACATTTTTATCCATTTCTGGCGCTCTTCCTTACTGTATTCTGAAGCCCCATTCAATCGTTTACATTCAATAAACCATTCCGTGTTTTCTGAAGCCGCCTTTATATCAGGTCTTTTTTCTAGTGGTGACTCTGGTATAAACGATACATCCTTCCAACCATTTCTTTTCCATAAAAGCGCAACTAAGATTTCAAACAATGCAGAATCAGGTTCAGGTATATTCCTTTTGCCAAACTTTAAAAGATTTATTAATTTCTGTTCAATTCCTCCAATTTGACGAAGTAACTCAAAGTCAGTACCTAATCGCTCAAAGATTGGAATAACTCTTGCGCCTTGAATGGGTTCATATTTTGTTGACTCAGTTAATATCATTTCTGCCAAATACAAATACCAACCCATTTTGTCCGATTGAACAGAAAGAGATTCGTGGTTTATTGCCTCTTGACGTGATTTTTTAGGCTTATGGAGGTCACCAAGGTGTTGCTCTATTTTTTTCTTGCGAGAACGCCATTCAACTGGTTCGATAAAACTAAACAGCCAATCTAGGACACGTTGCACTTCTGGATTATTTGATATTTCCATACGATATTTACTCTTCACTAGTTCCCAAGCTCCAGCTTGGGAATGCAATCTCGGAAGCTCTAGCTTCCCATCCACAACCAGTCTGGAAGCTGGAGCTTCCAAGACCGGGGTTCCCAAGCCGGAGCTTGGGAACCAGACCGACCAGATCAAAACGCCTCGGATGCCATTATTCAACTCATCCAATATGATTAACTACATCCATGCTCTGGTGGGGAATGCCGATTATTTCTATGCCGGTATTGGTAGTGATGTAAAAAACTAAATGCCGGCCTTCGGGGAAGCAAAAATAACCGGGTTTTATATCGTCGCGCGCCTTACCTAGCTTGGGGTGTTCCGCAAGCCAGTTGAAACGCTCGAACAGTGCGCGTAGGTATTGGTCGGCTTGCTCGGGACCCCATTGTTGAAACGTATAAAGCCAAATCTGCTCCAAATCCTCCGCCGCCAGTTGCCTGATGCGATAGCTTGGCTTCATTGGTTGTGATTTTTTCGCATCGAGGCCAAAAATTGTTCTTCGTCGAAATCCTCCTGTAGCGGGCTGTCTTCGCCGGCTTGCAGCTTGGCTCTTAGGCTTTGCAGCTTAAGTTCCTCTTCTTCCAGTTTACGCAAACCGGCGCGAACGGCCTCGCTAACCGACAAGAAACGGCCTTGCTGTATTTTTTCCTGCACGAAGTTATCAAAGTGGTCACCTAAAGTGACGGAAGTATTTCTAGCCATGATCTCGCTCCCGATAATGTGTATTAGATATTAATATACAACGGGGCTTGCGCCAAACGCTTGTTTTTCCTATCCACATCCGAATTGGAAGCTGGAGCTTCCATGGCGTGGGTTCCCAAGCCGGAGCTTGGGAACCAGATCGACCGTCTGGCCGATAGCTCAGTCCAACTGATCATCCATCCCCAACGCCCGCATTTCCAGGCCATCAATCTCCTGTAAAGACTTGCCGGCGATGCCTTGCAAGTCGCCGTACATACCCACCGTGGCGTTCATGACCCGTTCGATTTGCGCTTCGCGTTTGGCCCATTGCTTGGTAATGGCTTTGCGTTCCTTGTCCAGGTCTTCCTGCATGGTGGAGAAGGCTTCGACGATGGCTTCTACGCGGTGACGGAAGCGGGGACCGGTCAGGTATTGGTAGACCATCTCGGTTTTGCCGTGTTGGCCTTCGGCGGCGAGGCGGGCCATGCCGACTTCCAGTAGGGTGTGGCGCAGCACGGTGGCAACCGGCAAAGCGGCGCGCGGGGCTGTGACCCAGATGCCGTCGATCACTTCGAAGCTGTCCACGCCTTTGGGCAGGGCGTGGCTGACCAGCACGGCGATGTCGGCCTTGGCGTTGCGCTGGTCTTCGCGCAGTTTCACCAACCAGCCGTCGCTCCAGTTTTTGGTACGCTTGGCTTCCCAGAGGATGCTGCCTGCTGACTGACCGGATCCACCGACCACGCGTTGCAGCAGGTCGCCGCCGAATTCGCCCTTGGCGACCGGTTCGATGTTGTCGAACGGAAACTTGGCGCGCAGCAGGGTTTCCAGCTCCAGTTCCTGTACTTCACCTTGCAATTGCTGTGAGCCTTGTTCGGCTTTTTGTTTCAGCTCTTCGATTTTTTGCTGCATGGAGGCGATGGTCTGGTCTTTTTCCATTACCCGCAGTTTCAGGCCTTCCTCGGCTTCGCGTTTGGCCTGGTTGCGCACTTCGGCCAGATTGGTTTGCACGCGTTTTTCGATGGTCAGTTCCAGCTCGCGCTTGGCATCGTCCAGTTCGCGTTGTTTTTTGATCAGCTCGGCTTGGGTTTGCTGGGCTTCGGCGAGTTTGGCGTCGCGGACTTTCAAGACTTCGTTCAGTTCGGCCAGCTCCCGGCTTTTGTGCTCCAGTTCGGCGGCGGCAGCTTGTTTGGCTTTGCGGGTTTCTTCCTCGATCACCCGCTGGCGTTCGGCTTGTAATTGTTTGGCGACTTGCTGCGCGACTTGATCGTCCAGGCCGCGCTTGGCTTCGGCCAGTTGTTTCTCCTGGTCCTTGATGCCTTGTTCGCGCAGGGCGATGGCTTGGTCTTTTTGCTGTAACTGCTGCTCGAACTGTTTGCGGGTGGCGGCGAGCAGCGGCGCGGCCAGCGATTCGGTCAACGGTACTTGCGTGCTGCAATTGGGGCAGGTGATGGTGGCTTCGGTCATGTGGGTTGGAAAGTCGGCGGATTTGGGAGCGGCATGATACCGGCACGGATTGGTTTCGTCTAACGGGAACACTACTTAGGTGTGCCGGTCCAGCTCGGCCAGGTCCAGTGCGGTATTCACGTTGGCGAAGATGCCAGGCCGATCCGAGAAATCTACTAGGACTGGGTTGTGCTCGGCAAACCACAGTTGCAATTTGCGTTCGCCGCGGTCCAGATAGGCTTGCAGATCGGCGGCAAGGTGGGTGCGCAACGCGGCGACGGTCGGATGCCAGCGTTCGCCGTCGTGGGCGGCGGCAATCGCTGGCTCGTCGCTTAACGCGGTTAGCAGTCGCTGTAAATCGGCGGTTTCGATCAACGGCGTATCGCAGGGTAAGATCAGCAGAATCTCGCTATCGCAGGCTCGCATGCCGGCCAGAATACCGGCCAGCGGGCCGTCGAAGTCGGTGTTGGCGTCGGCAATTACCGGATAGCCGAGTTGACGGTAGGCGTCGCGATTGCGGTTGGCGCTGATCCAGGTAGCGCCCACCAAGGGTTGCAACGCGGCTAAACCGTAAGCGGCCAGCGGCAAGCCTCGGAAGGGCAGCAAGCCTTTGTCGCGGCCGTCCATGCGTCTGGCGCGGCCGCCCGCCAGGACCAAGCCGGCGACTGTGTTTTGCCCGTTCATGATGATAAACTTTGCCGATGTTGAAGAGAGCCGTCATTGTCGCAAGCCTGCCGCTGTTTGCAAGCTGCGCGGGGCTGCCGCCGAATACCGAGTTGGTGCCGTATTACCAAGTCGAAACCGTCAAGCCCTACGATGAGGTGCTGGCCGAACTGGAGGTGGCGATAGCCGAACACAATTTCCGCATCACAGGTCACAGCCGGGTCGGCAAGGTGATTCGCGATCGCGGCGCGATCGGCTTTCCCGAGTACGACACGGTCCAGTTTTGCAATCTGACGCTGGCGAAGGTGGTGTTGGAGATTACGCCGCACGCGATTGGTTTCATGCCGTGCAACGTTGTGACCTACCAGTTCGAAGGCAAGACCCGGATCAAAACCCATTTACTGCCCGAGGACACCGATAATTCGGCCTTGAACGCGTTTGCCAAGGAAATGAATCCGCAATTGCGGCAAATCGTCGATTTCGCCGCCCAACCCTGATTTCACTTAACCCCATCCGAAATACACCATGAAAAAAACCTTGTTTTCGACCGTTGTCATGTTCGCGTTGCTAACCGGCTGCGCCGCTCAGCAGGAAAATACCCAGGCCGAGGCGCCGGCCGCCGAAACACAACTGACCAGGGTCAACGACTTTCCGACCCGCGACCGGGTGGAGTACGTGTTGGAATGCATGGCCAAGCGCGGCGGCAGCGGTAGTTACATCACCCAATACGCCTGCGGCTGCAAGGTGGATAAGATCGCCGAGAAACTGACTTTTGCCGAATACGAGGCGGCGCGCACCTATACGCAAATGCAGAAAGCTCCCGGCGAATCCGGCGCGGCCTTCCGCGATGCCAAACAGAGCAAGGACTTGCGCGCCAAATTGAAGGAAGCCGATGCCGAGGCCGAAAAAGCCTGCTTCGTGAAATAAGCTGTTGTCGCCAACCGATACGTGGACGGGCTTGCGTTCAGCGGCGGTTCCGCGTTCCGCTCGGTGGTCGCGACGCCGGCAAAAGGGCTATCGGCCGGTTTGCCGGCGTCGCTGAATTGAATACCGGAAACCCGGACAGTCCGCCCTCATCACTTATTGACCTGGCCCCTTGAATATCGTTCGCCCGACCGTCGAAGCACCCACCAGCCTAGGCTTCGACGAGCTCAGCCCAAATGAAATACCTGTGATCAATAGGGCCGGGTTAATAGTTCCGTCTTGTTCCGATGATGCGGTGTTTGATCGCCGGTCACCGCTGACGGCGCGCTATTGCGGATCGCTTTTTGTCGTGGATGGTGTCGATTTCTCCGTCTCAAACGCCGTTGAAGGCCAAAATGCTTAAATTACTGGGCTGGCTGTTGTTGGCCGCGCCGCTGGCATTGAAAGGGCTGTACGTCGATCGCTTTATTTACGACTACACCGGCACCCGCTGGCTGGGTCTGGGGCAGGTGATTGCCAACGACGCGGTACTGTTTTTCGCGATCTTGTTATTGGGATATGTGTCGCTGTCGCCACGCTTGCCGCGTCCGGCGGTAGCGCTGTTACGCCTGACGGCCTTGGCGATCTGGGCGGTGTATTGGATCGATTACGCGATCATCGTTAATTTCAATACCCATCTAGCGCTCGGCGATGCTATTAAATACACCGATTATTCGCTGAAATACATTCGGCAAATTTACGGGTTGAGCGATGCCGGGCTGGCCTTGCTGGGCGCGGCGCTGGCGATATTGCCGGCTTACTGGGTTCTGGCGCGGTTTCCGGCCGTCGCGACCCGCCGGAAGTGGCCGCTGGCACTGATTTGCAGTCTGCCGCTGGCTACCGCCTTCGCGGAAAACGAGCGCTACGCCCACGCCTGGATTTACAAAAACGTCATCGACTACAACCTGACGATCCTGTCGGAAGCCTCGCCTTACAGTCCGGCTTTCCGGCATGCGCTGCGGTATCGCGAAACCTTGAGTTGTCAAACGGCGGTGCCGGTCGCGCCCAACGTCATTGTCCTGATGGTCGAGTCGCTGTCGGCCTACCAGAGTCGATTCTTTTCCGGTATCGAGGACTGGACGCCGAATTTGGACGCGATTGCCGCCGAACAACGGGCCTACACCCAGTTTTACGCCAACGGCTTTATTACCGAGGACGGCGAAATTGCGTTATTGACCGGGATTTTGCCGCTGTATCCGCCGTCCAGCTACAGCGACGACGGCGGCACGTCATTCCATAGTTTTTACGATTTGCCGGCCTTGCCGCGTGTGTTAAAACCGCTCGGTTACCGTAGCGAGTTCCTGACCACCGCCGATCTGGAGTTCGGCAATACCGGCGATTGGGCGCGGCGCGCCGGTTTCGATGGTGTCGAAGGTCACGATCATCCGGAATACGACCGCTGGGAGCGTTTTCACTTTCAGGCCGCGCCGGACGAAGCCTTGTACCGGCGGCTTATGGATCGCGTCGCGGCGCAACGCGGACCGTATTTACTGTTCGCCAAGACCGTCAGCAGCCACCATCCCTATATCAACCCAGAGACCAAGGAAAAATCCGAGTCGGCGGCGATTCGTTATACCGACCAACAATTGGGCCGGTTTTACCGGCAATTGCGGGCCTCGGGATTTTTCGACAACGGGGTGTTGGTCATTGTCGGCGATCATCATTCGATGACGCCGCTGAAAAAAGCCGAGGGCGAGCGCTTCGGGCCGTTCAAGGCTTCGGCCAGAGTGCCGTTGGTACTGGCCGGCCGCGGCATCCCGCCCGGTGTGGAAGCTCGGCCGTTTCAACAGATCGACGTGTATCACAGCCTTCGCGGCCTGATCGAAGGCCGGCAATGCCACGGCGATTGGATCGGCGATTTGCTGGCCGGCGCGCCGCCGCGTTTCATTTTGCATCGGCGCGGCGACAATCGCGATATGGTCAGTTTGTTTAGCGAGGACGCCGATTATCTGATCAAGCTGGACGGCGATGCGACCCGCTTGGCCGGCAAGGCGCCGGCCGATCCGAATTTGGCGCGCGAGTGGCTGGACAAGGTCAATTCGGCGCGGATTGCCCGAGCGGACTGGGCGGCGCGGCAATCCGCCGAAAGGTCAAATTGATGCGCGCTTGCTTGGCTAGACGGGTTTTCGGCAATTCGTGACGCCAGTGGTGTTGCAGGCTGCCGGCCATGATCAGCAAGTCGCCGTGCGCCAAATCGATATCCAGGGTTTCGCGGCCGCGCTTGTGTCTAAAACGTAATAGCCGGCTGTCGCCGAAACTCAACGAAGCGATCAGCGGATTGCGGCCCAATTCGGGTTCGTCGTCGGCGTGGAGGCCCATCGAGTCGCGGCCGTCGCGGTACAGATTGGCCAACACGCTATTGAAGGGATGCTCGCAAGCCGTCTCCAGCTCGCCGTGCAGGGCTTGCAAGTGGGCGGTCCACGGCAGCGGTGCGTGATCGACGCCGGAATAGCGGTAATGGGCGTCGGCGTCGCCGTACCAGGCCATCAAGCGCGGCACGGTCACCCAGCGGCCGAACAGGTGGATTTGTTCGGATTGCCAGGCCAGTTCGGTTAACAAGCGCTCGAAATGGTCGTCGGCCGATGCGGTCGGATAAAAACCGCGTAGCCAATACAGTTCGCCGTCAAACGGCGCCAGATTGTCGGCGATCGCCTGATTCAATGGACCAGCAGGACCAACATTTGCGCCGCGACGATGCGCAGGATCATGACTAGCGGATACACGCTGGCGTAGGCCACCGAGACCGCCGGCGACGGGCTGAAGCTGTTGGCGAAGGCCAGCGCCGGCGGATCGGTCATGCTGCCGGCCAACAAACCGCATAGCGACAGAAAGTTCATCCGATACACCAGCCTCGCGATGCCGGCGACGATTAACAGCGGCAACAAGGTAATCGCCGCCGCGCAGGCCATCCAGTAAACGCCGTCGCCGTGCACCAGCGTGGCGACGAATTGGTCGCCGGAGTTCAGGCCGACGCAGGCCAGGAACAGCACGATGCCGATGTCCTTCAAAATGATGTTCGAGCTTTTCGGCAAGTGCCAGGTGACCGTGCCCCAATTGCCGATGCGGCTCAACACGATGGCGACCAACAGCGGCCCGCCGGCCATGCCGAGTTTGATCGCCGACGGCACGCCGGGCACGTACAATGGAATGCTGCCCAGCAAAATACCCAGAGTCAGGCCGATAAAGATCGGGATGATTTGCGGGTGGTCCAGCGTCTCCAGCGAATTGCCCAAGGCCGCCGCGATGTTCGTCAGCGCCTGTTTACTGCCAACCACGTGCAACTCGTCGCCGTATTGCACCTGCACGTTGCTGGCCGGCGAGAATTCCACGTCTGGGCGATGTACCCTGGAGATCGTCACGCCGTAGAGCAGGCAAAGCTCGCCGATGGTAACGCCGATCGCCGAGCGGTCGGTCACGACCATGCGCTTGCTGTCCAGATGGCTGGGGATTTGTTTCAGGTCGACGTCGGATTCCGGTCCGATTAGCATTTTGAGCTGTTCCAACGGCTCGCGCGGACCGACCAGGCGTAGGATGTCGCCGACCGCCAGTTGGCTTTGGCGCTTGGCCAACTGCACTTGGCCTTCGTGCAGAATCCGGGTGGTCACCACGTTATGCTCGTGAATAAACGGAATCTCTTCCAGCGTCTTGCCGTGCAAATTCAGGTTTTCGACGCGCAAGTCCTTCCAGATCGGCACATCGTTTTTTTGTTGGCTTTCGGCGTACTGTTGGGTTTCGGCGTCGATGTCCACCTGGCAGAGTTTTCGATAGATCAGCATGGTCAGGATGATGCCGATGATGCCGAACGGGTAGGCCACCGCGTAACCCAGACCGGGCATTTTCAAGGTTTCCGGGTTGATGCCCGGCGTGCCGCCGAGCACTTGCTGAGCCGCCGCCAGCGACGGCGTATTGGTGGTGGCGCCGGAAAACAGGCCGACCGCGACCGGCATCGGAATCTCGCCGAAGTGCGCGATCGCCACCACCAACAGCGCGCCCAAGCCGACGATGGCGGCGGCCAGACCGTTCAACCGCAAGCCGTAACGCATGAACGAGTTGGCAAAGCCGGGCCCGACTTGCAGGCCGATCGCATACACGAACAAAACCAGGCCGAAATCGCGTAAAAAGTGCATCACTTCCGGATTGATCGTTAATCGGTAATGACCGAACAGCAAGCCGGAGAACAGCACGCCGGCGATACCGAGCTGAATGCCCGCCAACGACAGCCGGCCGAGTATCAACCCGCTGGCGACGACCAGCGCGATGATCAGCAGCGTATGCGGCACCGAATCTTGTTCGATCAGAGTCAGCAGCCAGTTCATCGGCGCTCTGCTCCAATCTGGATTCGGCCGGTTTGTCGGGCAAATCGATACCTGTTGCCTAAGCGGCGCGGCCGCGCCATGCGGGCGGGTTTGCCTAGCCGGCCGAGGCTGACTATGATGGTCGCGCGCAGGGTAGCGGCAACGTCAAAAACCAATTGGGACACCATCATTTAATTCGCGAGTCCATTATCCAAACCGGGAGAAGTCTATGAAGCGATCTTACAATATCAAAATTCAATGGCTGGCGTTATTCGCCTTGTTCGCGGGGGCCGCGCAGGCCGCCGATGTTGGGGCCGGCAAGGCGAAGTCGGCCGCCTGCCAAGCGTGTCACGGGCCGGTTGGCGTGAGTAGCGGGCCGTTGTGGCCGAGCTTGGCCGGTCTGAATGCCGGTTATATTGAAGGTCAGCTGGTCAAATTTCGCTCCGGCATGCGCGATGACCCGGTCATGCGGCCGATTGCCGAGGAACTTAGCGATGCCGATATGCAAAATTTGGCCGCCTATTTTTCCAGCTTGCAAGGCAAATCGGCCGGCGGCGATCCGGCATTGGCCAAACTTGGCAAGGATAAGGCCGGCATGTGCCTGGGTTGCCACGGCAATAACGCTCAGGGCGTCGGCATGGCGCCGAAACTGGCCGGCCAGCTACCCAAATACTTAGCCAAACAATTGACCGATTTCAAGAAAGGCGCCCGTAAAGCACCGCAAATGAATGCGATGGCTCAGTCGCTTTCAGACGATGACATCAAAGCGCTGGCGGCCTATTTGGCGTCCTTGTAAGCTAGGTCCGCGCGGGGTGGCAAAGACTTGCCGGCCGGCGGCAAACCGACTTGCCACCGGCCGGTTTTTTGTTGCAAATCGGCGAATTCATTCGATTTCGAGGCTTCTTCCTCGACATTTCTTAACCAGCTTTTACTCATCTTTACCAAAACTGTCGTCCAGAACGGCGGATTTAGGCCGATAGTTTGCACTAGCTCTAGTGCGGCGCGGCCAGACAGGCCGATTTCCGCGTTAATCGGCGGCAACCTTGGCAGGTTGCCCGGTCACTACCTAGTAAAGATGAGGATACAGCGATGAGTAGCATCAGCAGCATTAACGGTTCCGGCGCGGGAGCGATGTACGGCGGCATGAAAGCCTTGCAAAAACCCGATACCGCCAAAATGGCCGAGGATTTGTTTTCCAAGCTGGACACCAAGGGCCAGGGCTATATCGAAAAGAGCGATTTACAAGCAGCGTTGAGCAATGTGTCCGGTTCGGATTCGAGCTCGAATAGCAGCGCCGACGACCTGTTTGCTAAGTTGGATGGCGATGGCGACGGCAAGGTAACCCAATCGGAAATGCAGGCAACCCTGGAAAAATTGGCATCGGAGTTAGACGGCCCGTTTCCGAGGATGCGGATGCAAGGGCAGGGCGACATGCCGCCGCCACCGCCGGGCGGCGAGGACGATTCAGGTTTGACCAAGGATCAATTATCCAGTATGTCGGAGAAATTGAGTGCCACCGACAGCGAAGGTTCGCAAACGCTAAGCGATATCGCCGCCAACTTTGACGCCGCCGACAGCAACGGCGACGGCAAGGTCAGCGCCAGCGAGGCCAAGGCTTACGAAGACGCCAAAAACACGTCTGGGTCGGATAGCGCTTCGGCCGATTCGGCCACGACAACAGCGTCCGCCGGCACTTCCAGCCTCGACCAACAATTCATGAAACAAATGATGCAACTGATTCATGCCTATGGCGGTGGAGGCGATAGAGACCGCAATGGCGCCGGGATTTCGACGACCGCTTGAGGCAATCCGCCGTGCAGGCGGTAAGCGGCTTGGTCGGCACGCGCCGGTCTTTACGCCGCGTGCCGCCAATCGCATGGTTGATGGGCACGCAGACTGTTCGGTCGTGCTCCCGACCGAGGCCGGTTTGGTCGGTGGGTCAAGTGTGGGGGCTTGCCGGGCTTGGGGCGCCGAGCGGAAATTCCAGGATGATTTTCAAGCCGCCGCGCGGCCGGTTGACCGCATGGATGCTGCCGCGGTGGGCCGCCACGGCCCGTAATGCAATCGTCAAACCCAGGCCGGTACTGCCTGCCTTGTTGTGATTGCGGCTACGGAAAAATGGCTGAAATATCATTTCCAGTTCGGCTTCCGGCACGCCGGGGCCGTCGTCTTCGACCGAGACGGTGGCGAGCTTGCCGTCCGAGTTGAGCGCGATCGCGACCGCGCCGTCGGTACGACAATGCTGAACCGCGTTGCGGATGACGTTCTCGAAGGCGCGGTGCAGCAACTCGGCGTCGCCGCGCAACAGGATTTCGCCGCCTGCCCGGTAGACTAGACGGATGCGGCCGGCCGCTTCCAGTTCGGCGTCGGCGACGATGTCGCCCAGCAATTCGTCGAGGTCGACGGTTTCGGTCGGTTTCGCCGACACGCCGCTTTCCAAGCGCGATAGCATCAATAGCTCGCCGATCAAATCGCTCATGCGCTGCGATTCGCGTTCGATGCGCTCCAATGTGGCCGGCAATTTGGCGGGCATTTGCTGTACCAGACCGATCGCGGCCTGGATGCGGGCCAGCGGCGAGCGCAGCTCATGGGAGACGTCGTGCAACAAGCGCTGTTGAGCGTGGACCAAGTCGCCGATTTGTCCGGCCATGTGATCGAAGTCGCGGCCCAGATCGGATAATTCGTCGTGGCGATGTCCCATGCGATCGGCGATGCGGGTGTCCAGCTTGCCTTGGGCCAGCGCGGCGAACGCCGTGCGCAAGGTGCGGATCGGTTTGGCGAAGTACCAAGCCAACAGACTGCTGAACAGCAGGCCGGCCAGGGTGCCGGCGGCGATAGGCAACACCGGGGGTGGGGGCTCGCGAGACGGCGGTCCGCCGTCGCCGAATTCCGGCGGCGGACCGCCTCGATGTAGTAGACCGTCGCGCGGCGGCGGGCCTGAATCGGCGAAGTCGGGTTTTGGTCCGCGACCGTCATGACGATCGAAGTCGGGAGGGCGCGGCGGCGGATCGTCGAAAAAATGCGGTTCGCCGGCGCGTAGCAACGGTTTCAGGACGTCTGTCAGACCGAATTCACGCGCCGGAATAAACAGCAGATATTGCCGACCATCCCCGGCGGAAATTTCTCGCAACGCGTCGGGATAAGTGCCTTTGTCGTGCAATTCGCGCGCTTGCTTCAAGACCTCCGGTGACAGCTCGCGATTCAACACGTCGCGGCCGTCGTTATCCACCGCGAAAATTGCCGGAAATCGGGTTTGGCTCAAGGCGCCGAGAAACTCGCGTAACGCGTCGGAGCCGCCGTGAGTCAGAATCCGCGCGGCGACTTCGATCAACGCCGCGCGGCGGACGTCGATCGTTTGGTTGCGCGCTTGATTCTCGGCCGCGTGTTGGGCGTTATGGCGCAACCAGACCACGCTGCCGACACCGAAGCCGGCGGTCAGCAAGGCGAGCCAGAAGGCGAAAAAAAACTTCCAGAACAAACGGTCCATTGGGTCAGGCTTTAATCATTTGATAGCCCTGGCCGCGCACGGTCTGGATATAGGAGCGGCCGTCCTGTTGAGTGCCGAGTTTCTGGCGAATACTGCTCATGTGTACGTCGATGCTGCGGTCGAAGCGCGCCAGCGGCCGGCCCAGGGCTTTCTCCGACAACTCGTTCTTGCTGACGATATGGCCGACGTGGCTGGCTAGGGTTTCCAGCAAATTGAACTCGGTGCTGGTCAGTTCCAAGTCGCGCTCGAACCACAGCGCTTTGCGTTTCTCGCTCCAGATCTTCAGCGGTCCGGCAACGATAGGGCCGGATGAGGTCGCGGTATCGCGCTGAACCCGCCGCAAAATCGCACGTATCCGCGCCACCAATTCGCGGGGCGTACACGGTTTGGGGACGTAGTCGTCGGCACCGGACTCCAGGCCGATGATTCGGTCGACGTCGTCGCCCTTGGCGGTAAACATCAGAATCGGCAAACGGCTTTCGGCGCGAATTTTTGCGAGGACTTCGGTGCCTTTGATGTCGGGGAGCATGATGTCCAAGATCGCCAGTTGATACCCGCCGGACAGGGCTTTTGCCAGGCCGGTGGCGCCGTCGTTGGCAATGTCCACGCCAAACCCTTCCTGTTGCAGGTATTCGCCGAACAGCGCGGCCAGTTCGGTGTCGTCGTCGATAATCAGTACAGTGTTCATAACGGGGAATCTCTAAGCTAGACCGGTTCATGATAACGGCCGGCGTCGGCGCGCGCCAGCGTCGGATCGCCGCATTTACCTGAATTTACATCGCTCTAACGCCACTTAACTTAGCGATTGGCATACTGGATTCCGACGCCGCCCGCTAGGCGATGTCGAATTCTTAATCGACTTCGAGGAAACTCTATGAATAAACCATTTTCTTATTTAGTACTGATGTTGGCGCTACCGGTCGCCGCCCAGGCTCAACCGACGTTCGGCTCCGCGCCGCGCGACTGGGCGGTCATGTACGCCAATAACGATGTTGATCCTGAATTGGAGGGGCCCGCGCACGGCGGGCGGCCGCCGCATCATCAGGGTAAACATCCCGGTGGTGAGTTGCCGCCTTATTTGGCCAAGTTGGAGCTGTCCGAGCAGCAGAAAACCGCGATTAAGGCGCTGATCAAGACTACGCTCGGCGAACCCGGCGCCAAGCGCGACGAATTTCGGGACGCGGTGCGCGAACAGCATAAACTGTCGTTTTCCAGCGAATTTTCCGAGGACGCCGCCGCGAAGTTAATCGACAATCAATTGGCCGAACAACGTCGCGCCATGCTGCAAAAAGCCAAGTTGGACAACGGTGTTTTCAAGCTGTTGACCAGCGAACAACAGCAAGCGATGTTGGCCGACATGGCCAAGCGCGATCATTGAACAGATCTGCTGATCGCTCATAGCCCAACCCTCTGGATTGGCGCTACGGCGATCGAATTCGATTGACCGTCCGCCGCATCGGGATTTTCCTCAATGCACCAAAATAGAAAATTATTAATGACCAAACTGGCATAATTTCGTAAAATTGGCCTGTTTTTATCTCTCTGGAACGGGATGAGTCGCAAGACTTATCCCGTTTTCTACATCTAAGGTGGCCAATCTTGAATAAACCTGCATTACTGGTATTGGAAGACGGGACGGTGTTTCACGGGGCGTCGATCGGCGCCGACGGTTGTTCCGTGGGGGAAGTGGTATTTAACACGGCACTGACCGGTTATCAGGAAATACTCAGTGATCCGTCCTACGCCAAACAGATCGTCACTTTGACCTATCCGCATATCGGTAACGTCGGCACCAACGCCGAAGACGACGAATCGGCCAAGGTCTACGCCAGCGGTCTGGTCGTGCGCGATTTGCCGCAATTGGCCAGCAACTGGCGTATCGAAAAAACCTTGCCGCAATACTTGCGCGAACAAAACGTTGTCGCGATCGCCGACATCGATACCCGGCAATTGACCCGTCTACTGCGAGATAAAGGCGCGCAACGCGGCTGCATCATGGCCGGCGATGCCGTCGACGTCGAGGTTGCCAAGGCCGCCATCGACGGTTTTCCAGGCTTGCAGGGTATGGATCTGGCTAAGGAAGTCACGACCGCGCGAGCCTACGAATGGACCGAGACGGTCTGGAAATTGGGCGAAGGCCACGCGCAAGCGTCGAATTTAACCAAGCACGTGGTGGCTTACGATTTCGGCGTCAAACGCAACATTCTCCGCTTGTTGGCCAGTCGCGGATGCCGGGTCACCGTCGTTCCGGCCCAAACGCCGGCCGAGCAGGTGTTGGCGATGAATCCCGACGGCGTGTTCTTGTCGAACGGCCCTGGCGATCCGGAGCCGTGCGATTACGCAATCGCCGCGATCCGAGCCATCATCGAGAAAAAATTGCCGGTGTTCGGCATCTGCCTGGGACACCAATTGCTGGCTTTGGCCAGCGGCGCTAAAACCGAGAAGATGAAATTTGGTCATCACGGCGCCAACCATCCGGTGCAGGAGTTGGCGAGCGGTCGGGTCATGATCAGCAGTCAAAACCACGGTTTCGCGGTCAGCGCCGACAGCCTGCCGGCTAACTTAAAGCCTACCTATGTGTCGTTGTTCGACGGCAGTTTGCAAGGCATCGCCCGCACCGACGTGCCGGCCTTTAGTTTTCAAGGTCATCCGGAAGCCAGTCCCGGCCCGCACGATGTCGAGTCCTTGTTCGACGTTTTTCTGGAAATGATGAACCAGCCTCGTTCCGCTTAAAGATTTCCCTAGAGTGATATGCCAAAAAGAACCGACATAAAATCGATTTTGTTATTGGGCGCCGGACCGATCGTGATCGGTCAGGCCTGCGAGTTCGACTACTCGGGTACCCAGGCCTGCAAAGCCTTGCGCGAAGAAGGCTACCGAGTGATTCTGGTCAACTCCAATCCGGCGACGATCATGACCGATCCGGACATGGCCGACGCGATTTACATCGAGCCTATCGACTGGCAAACCGTCGAGAAAATCATCGAAAAAGAGCGTCCCGACGCGGTGCTGCCGACGATGGGCGGCCAAACCGCGCTGAATTGCGCGTTGGCCTTGGACAAGCATGGCGTTCTGGCCAAATACGGCGTCGAAATGATCGGCGCCACCAAGGAAGCCATCAACAAGGCCGAGGATCGCGATCTGTTCAACCAGGCCATGCGTAAGATCGGCCTGGAAGTAGCGCGCTCGCAAGTCGCCCATAGCATGGAGGAAGCTTTCGCGGCTCAGGAAAAAGTCGGCTATCCGACCATCATCCGGCCGTCGTTTACGATGGGCGGTAGCGGTGGCGGTATTGCCTACAATCGCGAGGAATTCATTGAGATTTGCGAGCGCGGCTTGTATTTGTCGCCGACCAACGAACTATTGATCGAAGAATCGGTTTTGGGCTGGAAAGAGTTCGAGATGGAGGTGGTCCGCGATTCCAAGGATAACTGCATCATCATTTGCTCTATCGAGAATTTCGACCCGATGGGCGTGCATACCGGCGATTCGATTACCGTCGCGCCGGCGCAAACCCTGACCGACAAGGAATATCAGATTCTGCGTAACGCTTCGCTGGCGGTATTGCGGGAGATCGGGGTCGATACCGGCGGTTCCAACGTGCAGTTCGCGATCAACCCCGACAATGGTCGTTTGATTGTCATCGAGATGAATCCGCGCGTGTCGCGCTCGTCGGCATTGGCTTCCAAAGCCACCGGCTTTCCGATTGCCAAGGTTGCCGCCAAATTGGCGGTCGGTTTTACGTTGGACGAACTCAAAAACGAGATCACCGGCGGTAAGACGCCGGCGTCGTTCGAGCCGACCATCGACTACGTCGTCACGAAAGTACCTCGCTTTGCGTTCGAAAAGTTTCCGCAAGCCAACGATCGGTTGACCACTCAGATGAAATCGGTCGGCGAGGTGATGGCGATAGGCCGCACCTTTCAGGAATCGCTGCAAAAAGCCTTGCGCGGCTTGGAAGTCGGAGTTGACGGTCTCGACGAAATTGCCGATCTTGGCGACGCTAACAGCGAAGACATCATCCTGCGGGAATTGCGCTATCCCGGCCCGCAACGCTTATGGTATTTGGCCGACGCTTTTCGGAGCGGTTTGAGCTTCCAAGAAATTCATCAAGCATCGAAAATCGACCCTTGGTTCCTGGCGCAAGTCGAGGATTTGATCAATACCGAAAAAACCTTGGCCACCAAAACCCTGGCGACTTTGGAGCCCGGCGAATTGCTACGGCTCAAACGCAAGGGGTTTTCCGACAAACGATTGGCGAAGCTGCTGGAAACCAAGGAATCGGAAGTGCGCAACGTGCGTCACAAGAAAGGGGTGCGTCCGGTCTACAAGCGCATCGATTCCTGCGCGGCTGAATTTGCATCGGATACCGCCTACCTGTATTCGACTTACGAACAAGAGTGCGAGGCGAATCCATCCTCCAGGGAAAAAATCGTTATTTTGGGCGGCGGTCCTAACCGGATCGGGCAGGGTATTGAATTCGACTATTGTTGTGTACATGCGGCGCTGGCCCTGCGGGAAGACGGTTACGAAACCATCATGATCAACTGCAATCCGGAGACGGTATCCACCGACTTCGATACGTCGGATCGCTTGTATTTCGAGCCGCTAACGCTGGAGGACGTGCTGGAAATCATCGATCTGGAAAAACCCAAGGGTGTCATCGTCCAATATGGCGGGCAAACCCCGCTGAAACTAGCGCGAGCGTTGGAAGCGGCCGGCGCGCCGATTATCGGTACTTCGCCTGATTCAATTGACTTGGCCGAAGATCGCGAACGCTTTCAGAAATTGCTGGAACGCTTGAATTTGCTGCAGCCACCGAATGCCACCGCCCGTTCGGTCGAACAGGCCGTCGCGTCGGCGAAGGAAATCGGCTACCCGTTGGTGGTAAGGCCGTCCTACGTATTGGGCGGTCGGGCGATGGAAATCGTGTTCAACGAGGAAGGCCTGCGCCGTTACATGAAGGAAGCGGTTAGCGTTTCCAACGATTCGCCAGTATTGCTGGATAGATTTTTGGACGATGCCGTGGAAATGGATGTCGACGCGATTTACGACGGCGAAACCGTTCTGATCGGCGGCTTGATGGAGCATATCGAGCAAGCGGGCGTGCATTCCGGCGATTCGGCCTGTTCTTTGCCGCCTTACGATTTGCCGCTGCATATCCAGGATCAGTTGCGGGCGCAGGTTGCGAAAATGGCCGAAGCGTTAGGCGTTCGCGGCTTGATGAATACCCAGTTTGCGATTCAAGGCGAGACAATCTTTGTGCTGGAGGTCAATCCGCGAGCTTCGCGGACCGCGCCGTTCGTGTCCAAGGCGACCGGCTATCCATTGGCGAAAATCGCCGCGCGCTGCATGGCCGGTAAATCCTTGAAAGAGCAAGGGGTTACCGAAGAGCGTATTCCCGAATATTTCTCGGTCAAGGAAGCCGTGTTTCCTTTCATTAAATTCCCCGGCGTCGACCCGTTGTTGGGGCCGGAGATGAAATCTACCGGCGAGGTAATGGGCGTCGGCAAGACCTTTGGAGAAGCCTTCGCCAAGTCGCAAAGGGCTTCGGGCGTGGATTTGAGCCATAGTGGTAAGGTGCTGATCAGTATCCGCGACGCCGACAAGGCAAAATTGCCGGAATTGGCGCGCATGTTGATCGCCAAGAACTACGAGATCGTCGCGACGCGCGGTACCGCGCGGGTTCTGAGGGAAGCGGGCATCGCCTGCCAGGAAGTGTTCAAGGTGAACGAAGGCCGGCCGCATACCGTGGATATGATTAAAAACGGAGAAATCCAATTAGTCGTCAATACCACCGAAGGGGTCAAGGCGGTGGCGGATTCGTTCACGATGCGCCGTGAGGCCTTGCAGCGCAGGGTCACCTATTACACGACGATGGCCGGCGCTCGCGCCGCGTGCTACGCCTTGGGCGAACTCGAAGCCGGCGATGTCAATTGCCTGCGGGATTTACATCAAACCTTTAACGGATGAATTGAAGAGGGGAAGAGGAAATGCAGAAATTTCCGTTGACCGTGGTCGGCGCCAATAAATTGCGCGCCGAACTGGAAGAGTTGAAAACCGTGGTTCGACCGCGCATTATTCAGGCGATCGCCGAAGCGCGCGAGCACGGCGATTTGAAGGAGAACGCCGAATATCATGCCGCGCGCGAACAGCAAAGTTTTGCCGAGGGTCGAATCGCCGAGATCGAAGGCAAGTTGTCGAATGCCAATATTATCGATGTGACTAAAACCGATGCCAACGGTAAGGTGGTGTTCGGCGCTACCGTCGAAATCGAGGATACCGGTTCCGGTAAGGTGGTTGTCTATCAAATCGTTGGTGAGGACGAAGCCAATATTAAGGAAGGGAGAATTTCGGTCGGCTCGCCGATAGCCAGAGCTTTGATCGGCAAGGAAGTCGAGGATGTAGTAGTCGTCAAGGCGCCGGGCGGCGATATCGAGTACGAAATTATTTCAGTAAAATATATTTAGCCGGCGTTCGCCGTTGAGAGGGGGCTGGCTTTCTCAACGGCTGCTAGGCCGGTGTTACTTCTTAGGGTTGGGCCTGAACAACACCGCGATTTGGCCTATCGATTGCACCAGTTCGGCACCGGTTTCCCCACAGATTTGTTCGCTGATCGCGGCGCGATCGTCTCTTTCGGCGCGGATTTTGACTTTAATCAGTTCGTGGGCGAGTAGCGCTTGATCGACTTCTTTCACTACGGCGGGCGTCAAGCCGGCTTGTCCGACCATCACTACCGGGTTGAGGGCGTGCGCCTGGGCTTTCAGTTGTTTTTTTTGGATCGGATTCACTCTGTTTCCTTCTGTGGTATTTCCGCAAATTTTACATGAATCGGGCATATGGCACGCAGCAAAAGTAGTCATCAATGGATGCAGGAACATTTTCAAGACGAGTATGTCAAGAAGGCCCAAGCTTTGGGATATCGTTCCCGTGCCGTCTTCAAACTGATTGAAATTCAAGAAAAGGACAAGATTTTACGGCCGGGAATGAATGTCGTCGATTTGGGCGCCGCTCCCGGCGGTTGGTCGGAGTACGCTCGCAAGATGCTGGCGAAAAGCGACAAAGTGGTCGCGCTGGATTTACTGGCCATCGAGCCGATTGCCGGCGTTGACTTTATCGAAGGCGATTTTCGCGAGGATGACGTGTTGCAACAGCTTTACCAAGTGCTGGACGGTCGACCGGTACACTTGTTATTGTCGGACATGGCCCCCAATATGAGTGGTAGCCGGGAGACCGACCAACCGCGGGCCATCTATTTAGGCGAGCTGGCATTGGATGCCGCCGAGCAGTTTCTAATCCAAGGCGGGACCTTTTTAATAAAAATGTTTCAAGGCGCTGGTTTCGACGAGTACTATAATCAGGTGCGGCTACGCTTCAACAGCGTGGCAATCCGTAAGCCGAAAGCGTCGCGACCCAGGAGTAACGAAGTCTATATCCTGGCGAAAGGATTTAAAAAATAAGGAAAGTCCCCGCTGATCGAGCTATGATGGGCGGCGAGCTACGAGTATACCTGATACAATTACTCGGTTTATAAACGTTTGGAGCCATTCCTGGCCGGAGCGCGTACTTTGAGCGATATGATTAAAAATTTGGTTTTGTGGGTGGTTATCGCCGTTGTATTGATGGCCGTATTCAACAATTTCGGCGCGCGCTCGGCGCGTAGCGATTCGAACTTGTCGTATTCGCAGCTGATTGATGCGGTAAAAGCCGGACAAGTCCAGCAAGTAGTGATAGCCGACAACACGGTTAAGGGACGGATGCAGACCGGCGATAAGTTCAAGACTTATATGCCCAACGATCCGCATTTGATCGATGATCTGTTGGGCAACGGCGTCGAAATCAATGTGCAGCCCCCCGAAGAACCCTCGATGCTGATGCAGGTGTTCGTGTCGTTTGGACCGATCCTGCTGTTGATTGCGGTTTGGGTATTCTTCATGCGCCAAATGCAAGGCGGCGGAGTCGGTGGCCGCGGCGGTGCGATGGGCTTTGGTAAGAGCAAGGCCCGCATGCTGGATCAAGACCAGAACAAAGTGACCTTCGCCGATGTTGCCGGGTGCGACGAGGCCAAGGAAGAAGTTCAGGAAATGGTCGACTTCTTGAAAGATCCCGCCAAATATCAACGTCTCGGCGGTAAAGTACCGCGCGGCGCATTGATGGTCGGACCTCCGGGTACCGGTAAGACCTTGCTGGCTCGTGCGATCGCCGGCGAAGCCAAAGTACCGTTCTTCACGATTTCCGGTTCGGATTTCGTTGAGATGTTTGTCGGTGTCGGTGCTTCTCGGGTCAGGGATATGTTCGATCAAGCCAAGAAACATGCGCCTTGCATCATTTTCATTGATGAGATCGATGCGGTTGGTCGTTCCCGCGGTGCCGGTTTGGGTGGCGGTAACGACGAGCGCGAACAAACCTTGAACCAGTTGCTGGTCGAAATGGACGGTTTCGAGGGGCACGAGGGTATTATTGTCATCGCGGCCACCAACCGTGCCGACGTCCTCGATAAAGCATTGTTGCGTCCCGGTCGTTTCGACCGTCAAGTGGTCGTGGGTTTGCCCGATGTCAAAGGTCGCGAACAGATACTGAACGTGCATTTGAAGAAGGTGCCGGCCGCCGAAGATGTCAAGATCAAATACATCGCGCAAGGCACTCCCGGATTCTCCGGGGCTGATTTGGCTAACTTGGTTAACGAAGCGGCTTTGTTCGCGGCGCGTTTGAACAAGCGTCTGGTCAGCATGATGGACCTGGAAAAAGCCAAGGACAAATTGATCATGGGCGCCGAGCGGCGCTCGATGGTGATGGACGAGAAAGAAAAGAAAATGACTGCCTATCACGAAGCCGGTCATGCGATTGTCGGCCGCTTGGTTCCGGAGCACGACCCGGTTTACAAAGTCAGTATCATGCCGCGCGGACGGGCATTGGGCGTGACGATGTTCTTGCCGGAGCGCGACCAATACAGTGCCAGCAAATGCAAGTTGGACAGCATGATCTCCAGCTTATATGGCGGTCGGATTGCCGAAGAGTTGATTTTTGGCTGGGAACAGGTGTCGACCGGCGCGTCCAACGACATTGAGAGAGCAACCGAACTTGCCCGTAACATGGTCACCAAATGGGGCTTGTCTCAGCGTTTGGGTCCGCTGGCCTACAGCGAGGAAGAAGGCGAGATTTTTCTGGGTCGTTCGGTGACTCAACATAAGTCCGTCGCGGAAGAAACCTCCCATACGATAGACGAGGAAATTCGCTCCATCATCGACCGCAATTACGAGCGTGCCGAGAAGATCTTGAAGGATAATATGGATATCCTGCACGCGATGGCCGACGCGTTGATGAAATACGAAACGATCGACAAATATCAAATCGACGACTTGATGGAAAGACGGCCGGTACGGGAGCCAAAGGGTTGGGATGATACTCCGTCCTCCAACACCGACGCGCAAACCGGTCCTTGGGATCAAAAAACACCCGATTCTTCGATCGGCGGAGCTGCGGAACAAGGCTAAGTAATTTTCGGCAAAACCAAGAGAGGCTTCGGCCTCTCTTTTTTTTGGTCATATCAAGGTAGAACATAGCACTATGGCAAAAAAATATTTCGGAACCGATGGCATCAGGGGCAAGGTGGGCGAGCCGCCGATTACCGCGGATTTTTTACTCAAGTTAGGTTGGGCCGCCGGTAAGGTGTTTGCCAAGGAGAGCAATGGATTCGTATTGGTGGGTAAAGATACCCGGATCTCGGGTTATATGTTCGAATCGGCGCTGGAAGCCGGTTTGTCCGCGGCGGGCGTCGATACTCGCTTATTAGGACCCATGCCTACGCCGGGAATCGCTTACCTGACTCGAACCTTTCGTGCCAGCGCCGGCATCGTTATTAGCGCCTCGCACAATCCTTACTACGATAACGGTATTAAATTCTTCTCGGTTGACGGTACCAAGTTGCCGGACGAAGTCGAGCAGCAGATTGAGCAATATCTCGACATGCCGATGACAACCGTGGAGTCGTCTAGATTAGGTAAGGCCAAGCGGGTCAACGACGCGGCCGGCCGGTATATCGAGTTTTGCAAGGCCTCGGTGCCGGCGCATTTGGACTTCAAGGGCATTCGTATCGTGATCGACTGCGCGAACGGCGCCACCTATCACATCGCGCCGCATGTTTTCAGCGAGTTGGGTGCGGAAGTCGTAACGATCGCCGCCGAGCCGGACGGCTTGAACATCAACGACGAATGCGGCGCCACCAAGCCGGAACTGTTGGCCGCCAAAGTCATGGAGTTTCGCGCCGATGTCGGAATTGCCTTGGACGGCGACGGCGATCGCATCATCATGGTCGACCACAAGGGCGAAATCGTCGATGGCGACGAATTAATTTATATCATCGCCCGTTCCCGTCAGGCTGAAGGTAAATTGGTCGGTCCAGTGGTAGGTACCCTGATGTCCAATCTTGGCATGGAGCACGCGCTAAAATCCGTGGGCGTGCCGCTGCTCCGCGCCAAAGTCGGCGACCGCTACGTGATGGAAATGCTGACCGAAAATAAGGGTATGCTGGGGGGAGAAGGTTCCGGCCACATCATTTGTCTGGATAAGACCACGACCGGCGACGGTATCGTCTCGGCGTTGCAAGTACTGGCGGAAATGCAGAAGTCGGGCCAGAACTTGCATGAACTCAAATCCGGCATGAAAAAGTACCCGCAGGTTTTGATCAATGTCAAAACCGATAAAAAAGTCAAAATCGATGAAATTGCCAGCCTGAAACAGGCCGTCGAAAACGTGGAAAAGAAGCTCGGGGAAAAAGGCCGGGTATTGCTGCGATCTTCGGGAACGGAGCCGCTAATTCGCGTGATGGTCGAAGGCGTGGACGAAGACGACGTCAATAAATATGCCAATCAATTGGCGAGCGACGTCAAGAAAGCCATCCCGGCTTGAACAAAAACACGTTAGTCGATATGATATGCGGTCTTATTTAGCTCGGAGGAAGTAATGCGTCGGTCTTTGATTATGGGAAATTGGAAAATGAACGGCACTAGGGAAGACGGCCAAAAACTCGCGAAAGCCTTGGCCGACGGTTTGGGCGATGTCGCGCAGGAAGTCGCGGTCTGCGTCCCGTTCGTTTACTTATCCGATATCCGCGCAACTTTGGCAGGTTCACCCATCGCTCTGGGTGCCCAAAACGTTGCCGACCAAGCCTCCGGCGCCTACACCGGCGAAGTATCGGCGGCGATGCTGGCCGAATGCGGCGTTAAATACGCGCTGGTTGGCCACTCCGAACGGCGTAGTTATTACGGCGACAGCAACGAGTCGGTTGCCAAGCGTTTTTGTCAGGCGCTGAGCCAAAACGTTCTACCGGTACTCTGCGTTGGCGAAACGCTGGAAGAGCGCGAGCAAGACAGAACCTTCCAAGTCGTCGACGAGCAGCTTGATGCCGTCATCGCCGCCGCCGGCATCGAAGCATTCGAGCGAGCCGTTATCGCATATGAGCCGGTTTGGGCCATCGGTACCGGTAAAGTCGCTAGCGACGAGCAAGCGCAGGAAGTTCACCAATATATTCGGAAACGGATTGCCGATAGAAGCCCGGCCATTGCCGAGAAAGTGCAAATTCTGTACGGCGGCAGTGTTAAGCCGGACAACGCGAAAGGCTTATTTGCAATGCCCGACATCGACGGCGGTTTGGTGGGCGGCGCATCGCTGGATGCCAAAGGCTTCCTGCAAATCTGCCATTCGGTCTAGTCCAACCCTTTAAAGGTTTTTATGTTGTACCAAATTATAATAATTATTCATATATTTCTGGGAATAGGCATCGTCGGTTTGGTGCTGATGCAGCACGGTAAAGGTGCCGATGCCGGTGCCGCCTTCGGTAGCGGCGCATCGGGCTCTGTCTTCGGTGCTCAAGGCTCCGCATCGTTTTTATCCAGGACCACCGCGATATTCGCGACCTTGTTTTTCATTACCAGTTTGGGTTTGGCCGCGTTAAGCGGTTATCAAGGCAAAAAAACCGACGTGATGGACGTAGCGCCTGTCGCAGCGCCGGTTAAATCGGACGTGCCTCTGTCGCAAGTCGCCCCTGGCTCCGATAGTGCTCCTGTCGTCGATGGCAAATTGCCGGAAGCGCCGGCAATCAAAGAGGTTGAGAAACCGGCCGGGGCCGCTCAATAAGCGGCTTGGATACTTAAAGTTATGCCGACGTGGTGAAATTGGTAGACACGCCATCTTGAGGGGGTGGTGACGCAAGTCGTGCCGGTTCAAGTCCGGCCGTCGGTACCAAATTAGGGTTTGAAGAAGCCCAAAGAAGTACAGAAACCCGCAAGTTATAAGGCTTAGCGGGTTTTTTATTGTCCGAAGCAATTCGGGTGGGTTCGCCTAAATCCGAGCAAATACGCCACGCTGAGAGCCACCTCAAGATATTCAGCGCGAAGTAAAAACGCTTTCTCCCGACAGAGCAGGGGAATGAACACCTCAATTTCGGCTAAGCCGTTCGCAGAGCGGAGTCGAAGCGAAAGCGCTGGCTTCGGCTCCGCGCAGCCAACGCCTTATTTCGACTCTGCTCAGCCAACTTCGTACATCGACTGTATCCTTGCATTCCTGAGCGCCGCGTAAACTGATGCTTAAGTCGCTTTCGGATCAGGAGTCGTTCGGATATTACCAGTCCGACGACGGCCATGGAGAAACAGGCGACCCGTCTCGCTGGTCGGTATCCATGCGCTGAAGATGCTGGGTTTGTTCGTACTGCGACCGGTGAGCATGTTGTGGCCGTCCATGCTTCGACATTGCTCTCAAGAAACCGCTCAAGATGGCATCGCCCATTTATCGGATAATGCCGCTTACGCAGACATGACCACCACGCCGATTAGCGACCACGCCAACAATACGCAGCATGATGATCAACGTTGCATTATTATCGTTTAGCGTAACTGGCGGAGATCGGTATACGATTGACTAAACTAAATATTACTTGCAGGCAGCAAGCGTTAGAAATAATAAGGAACCCGCATGGCCAAAGCCCCAAAAGTCGTCAAAGAAGAACCGCTGGAAACCCAACTCTGGAAAGCCGCCGATAAGCTCCGTAAAAACATAGACGCCGCAGAATACAAGCACGTCGTTCTCGGGCTGATTTTTCTCAAATACATTTCCGATGCGTTTGAAGAACATTTTGCCAAACTGCAAGCAGGCGAAGGCGAATACGCCGGTGCTGATCCGGAAGATAAAGACGAGTACCAAGCGGAAAACATTTTCTTTGTGCCTGCTGAAGCGCGTTGGTCGTTTTTATTAGCCAAAGCCAAACAACCGGATATTGGCACCTTTGTTGACGGTGCGATGGATGCAATTGAAAAAGAAAATCCCTCGTTAAAAGGCGTATTACCCAAAGTCTTTGCGCGACAAAATCTTGATCCGACCAGTTTGGGCGGCTTAATCGATTAGTTGGTAACATTGCCCTGGGCGATGCGAAAGCCCGTAGTGCGGATGTGTTAGGCCATGTGTTTGAATATTTTCTCGGTGAATTCGCACTGGCGGAAGGCAAACAAGGCGGCCAGTTCTATACACCGCGCAGTATCGTGGAATTATTAGTCGCGATGCTAGAACCGTATAAAGGTCGCGTGTTTGATCCTTGTTGCGGTTCCGGCGGTATGTTCGTGCAATCGGAAAAATTCGTTGAAGAGCATCAAGGCCGTATCAACGACATTTCCATCTACGGGCAGGAGAGCAACCAAACCACTTGGCGACTGGCCAAAATGAATCTGGCAATTCGCGGTATAGACAGTTCGCAAGTCAAATGGAACAACGAAGGCTCGTTTCTGAATGACGCGCATAAAGACCTAAAAGCCGATTTCATTATTGCCAATCCACCGTTTAACGTCAGCGATTGGAGCGGCGAACTGTTGCGTACTGATGGCCGCTAGCAATACGGCACACCGCCAGCCGGCAATGCCAACTTTGCTTGGCTACAACATTTTATCTATCACTTGTCACCGGTGGGTAAAGCCGGAGTGGTGTTAGCCAAAGGCGCATTGACCAGTAAAACCAGCGGCGAAGGCGAGATTCGTAAAAATCTGATTGCAGAAGGCAACTTGATAGATTGCGTTGTTAATCTTCCGGCCAAGCTGTTTTTGAACACGCAAATTCCAGCGGCCTTATGGTTTATGAACCGCGCTCGACAACAACCCTCTCCCTCAGGGAGAGGGCAGGGTGAGGGTGAATATCCGCGCAAAAACGAAATTCTGTTTATAGACGCGCGAAACTTGGGCCATTTGATCAACCGTCGTACTCGTGAGCTATCGCATGAGGACATTCGGCAAATTGCGGATACTTATCATGCCTGGCGAACCGGCGACGATTCTTGCCAGTCGGTTCAATCCGTAGGGGCGCGTTGCACGCGCCCTGATGATACCGCCGATGCAACAAGGGCGCATGCAATGCGCCCCTACGAAGATATACCCGGATTTTGTAAATCAGTGCCGTTGGAACGTGTCGCGGAGCTGGATTACGTTTTAACGCCCGGTCGCTATGTTGGTTTGCCGGATGAAGAAGATGGATTTGTGTTTGCAGAACGCTTTGCCGCTTTGAAAGCGGAGTTTGAAGCGCAGTGCCTGGAGGAATCTCAACTCAATCAGGCAATTGCTGAGAATTTGGCACGGATTCAAATATGAGTGAATGGAAGCAATGCAAATTAGGCGACATTGCAAATGTACAAACTGGACCATTTGGTAGCCAGTTACATTCAGCTGATTATGTGCAAATTGGTATTCCTTCAATAATGCCAACCAATATTGGCTCACGCTTAGAAATTGTCAGAAACAATATCGCCTGTATTTCTGATGATGATGCGCAACGATTAAACAAATATTTAGTTAAAGAGGGTGATATTGTCTACAGCCGAAGAGGTGATGTAGAAAAATGTGCTTTCATAACGAAATATGAATCTGGTTGGCTTTGTGGTACGGGTTGCTTAAGAATCAGATTTAACACTGATAGCGTGTTGCCGCAGTTTTACGCTTACTATCTGTCAACAGATGAAATTAAAGGCTGGGTAAGTGGTAATGCCGTTGGTACAACCATGCCAAACCTGAACACCACTATATTAAGTCGTTTACCTTTAACGCTTCCTACACTAAACGAACAAAAAGCTATCGCCGCCGTACTCAGCAGTCTTGATGACAAAATTGACCTATTGCACCGGCAAAATAAAACCCTTGAAGCCATGGCGGAAACGTTGTTTCGGCAGTGGTTTATCGAAGAGGCGCAGGAGGATTGGCAATTCGTTGAGCTTGGTAATTATGTAAATTGCGTTAATGGAGTTTCTTATAAAAGTGATGATTTGAACGCATCAACGACAGCAATGGTAACTTTGAAAAGTTTTGACCGAGGCGGCGGTTTTAGGCTTGATGGATTTAAAGAGTTTACAGGTAGATATAAAGACCAGCATGTGGTAATTCAGGGTGATTTAATAGTCGCTCATACAGATATAACTCAAAATGCTGAAGTAATTGGAAATCCGGTGCTAGTAATATCTGATCCATTATATGAAACTTTAGTAATTTCAATGGATCTGGTCAAAGTCACGTCAAAATATGAATGGCTTTCTAACGAATTTCTTTACCGAATGATGAGAACAAGAGAGTTTAAACAGCACTGTTTGGGATTTTCAAATGGTTCAACAGTTTTGCACCTGAGTAAAAATGCTATTCCCACTTATGAGTTTTTATTACCGCCTCAAGAAAAAATAAAAGAATTTACTAAGTTGACAAAGCATGTGTTAGCTAAAAAATACGAGAATATTACACAAACACGCACCCTAGAAAAACTTCGTGACACTCTATTACCCAAACTAATGAGTGGCGAAGTCCGCGTCAAACTCACGACATAGGAATTTAATTATGCAAACTTATTACGAAATTGAAACTGAGATTCCGCTCAACCATCAACTAAGTATCCGCTTACCCGATAATATTCCGGCAGGTCGCGCCAAAGTGACAGTGATTTACGAAGTGAATGAGACAGGTGGCAATCAAATGCAAATGGCCTCGTTTTTAAACACTTTGCCGGATAATCCCGCCGCGGGTTTAAGCCGTGACGAGATTCAAGCCTTTGTTGATCAAGAACGCAACAACTGGGACGATTAACATGGCAATGACATAATTGCCAGACAGGCTTTGGCAATCCGCCGGTTACAACGGGTTAATGATGAACAATCTAAAAAATCATCATCGAAAATCTATTCGTTTACTGGGATATGATTATTCCCAGGCAGGTTTATATTTTATTACGCTTTGCACCCATGACCGTTTGCCTTTATTTGGTTCAATTATTGAGAGAGCCATGATTTTTAGCGAGGTTGGAAAAATCGCTCAGGAAGAATGGCAAAAAACAAAAACTATTCGCTCCCATATCGTTTTACATGAATTTGTCATCATGCCCAATCATTTTCACGCCATCGTTGAAACTGTAGGGGCGCATTGCATGCGCCCTGATTCGCCAGATATTGAACAAACAAAACAAGGGCGCGTGCAACGCGCCCCTACGCTGGGGGATGTAGTGCGCGGGTATAAATCGGCGGTGACCAAGAGGGTGCGGAACTTGAATGGCTTACCCGATTTTAAAATTTGGCAGCGCAATTATTATGAACATATTATTCGTAATGAAACCGCGTATTTAAAAATCGCTGAATATATTCAAACCAATCCGCAGCGATGGCTGGAAGATACTTATTATGTCTAAGCTCACCGAATCCGCCATTGAAGCGTTTGCCCTTGATCTGTTTCAACAGCTTGGCTACAGCTATCATTATGGCCCTGATATTGCACCTGATGGTGAGCATCAAGAACGGCAGCATTACGATGAAGTATTGTTAGTTGGTCGTTTGGAGGCGGCGTTAAAGCGGATAAATCCGACTGTCTCGCACGACGTACTACAAGCTGCGTTAAAAGATGTGCAACGCGTCCACTCACCCGATTTGTTGGCGAATAATGAACCCTTTCATCGTTTGCTGACCGAAGGCGTCAAAGTCAGTTATCAGCATGACGGCGCAGAGCGCGGCGGCTTGGTGTCGTTGATAGATTATGCCAATCCAGCCAATAATGATTTTGTCGTCGTCAATCAGTTTACGGTTATTGAGAACCATCAGAACAAACGCCCGGATTTGATACTGTTTGTAAACGGTATTCCTCTGGTCATCATTGAGTTAAAAAACGCGACCGACGAAAACGCTACGATCAAATCTGCGTATAAGCAGCTGGAGACCTATAAGCACACCATTCCCTGTCTATTCACCTCCAATGCGCTGTTAGTCATTACTGATGGCCTGGAAGCTAAAGCCGGTTCCTTGTCAGCAGGCTATTCGCGCTTCATGGCCTGGAAAACTGCGGATGGCAAAGTGGAAGCGTCGCATTTAGTCAGTCAGTTGGAAACGCTGATTAAAGGCATGTTGAATAAAACGACGCTGCTGGATTTGGTGCGTCACTTTATCGTCTTTGAAAAGAGCATACGGGAAGACAAGGTGAATGGCGCAGCCAGAGAAGGCACCCTGGGGTGTCCCGATACCGGCATCATCAGTATTCACACCGTCAAAAAAGTGGCTGCCTATCATCAGTATTACGCGGTGAATGCCGCTGTCGCCTCTACCTTACGCGCTGCGGATATGGGAGAAGCGTTACTGGTTCAGGAAAATCCCGCCAGCTATGGTTTACCCGGTGTCACGCAACAACCGCGCGGCGATAAAAAAGCCGGTGTGGTCTGGCATACGCAAGGTTCCGGTAAATCGCTGTCTATGGTGTTTTATACCGGCAAAATCGTGTTGACGATGGATAATCCAACGGTGCTGGTCATTACTGATCGTAACGATTTGGACGACCAGTTGTTTGATACCTTTGCGTCGTCCAGTCAGTTATTACGGCAAGACCCGATACAAGCGGAGAGTCGTCAGCAATTAAAAGAGTTATTGCGCGTCGGTTCTGGTGGCGTGGTGTTTTCCACTATCCAAAAATTCCAACCGGATGAAGGTAATGTCTACGAACAGTTATCGGACAGACGCAATATCGTGGTGATTGCGGATGAAGCGCATCGCACACAATACGGTTTTAGCGCCAAAACCATCGCTGAGAAAGATAAAGACGGTAACGAAATTGGCAGCAAGGTGGTGTATGGCTTTGCCAAATATTTGCGTGATGCGTTACCAAATGCCACGTATCTAGGTTTTACCGGTACACCGATTGAAAAAACCGATGTCAATACCCCGGCTGTGTTTGGCAACTATGTCGATATTTACGATATTGCTCAGGCGGTTGAAGATGGTTCCACGGTGCGGATTTATTACGAAAGCCGTTTAGCAAAAGTGGGACTGAGTGAGGAAGGCAAAAAACTGATCGCGGAATTCGATAACGTAGGGGCGGATTGCATCCGCCCTGATGAGGTTGATTCTGAGGGCGCATGCAATGCGCCCCTACCGGACATGGAAAAAGCCAAAGCGAAATGGACCAAGATGGAGGCTTTGATTGGCAGTAGTCAACGTATCAAAAATTTAGCGAAGGATATTGTCAGTCATTTTGAAGCACGGCAGGAAGTGTTTGCCGGTAAAGGTATGATCGTTTCCATGTCGCGGCGGATTGCAGCGGAACTCTATCAAGAAATCATCCTGCTTAAACCGGAATGGCATAGCGATGATTTGAACAAGGGCGTGATTAAAGTCGTCATGACGGCTGCGTCCAGTGATGGCCCCGAATTAGCGAAACATCACACCACCAAACAGCAGCGTAAACAATTAGCGGAACGCATGAAAGATGATGACGATGAATTAAAACTCGTCATCGTCCGCGATATGTGGCTGACAGGCTTTGACGCACCTAGTCTGCATACGCTGTACATAGACAAACCGATGAAAGGCCACAATTTGATGCAAGCGATTGCGCGGGTCAATCGGGTGTACAAAGATAAACCAGGCGGCTTGATCGTTGATTATTTGGGTATCGCCGCTGATCTAAAAGAAGCCTTGTCGTTTTATTCTGATGCCGGTGGTAAAGGTGATCCGACCTTAGCGCAAGAGCAAGCTGTTCATCTGATGTTGGAGAAATTGGAAGTGGTGTCCGGCATGTATCATGGTTTTGCTTACGAGCATTACTTTGATGCGGATACCTCGCAAAAACTCTCGCTGATACTGGCTGCTGAAGAGCATGTGCTGGGTTTGGATGATGGCCGTAAACGCTATATCAACGAAGTGACTGCGCTGTCGCAAGCGTTCGCTATTGCTATTCCGCATGAACAAGCAATGGACGTTAAAGATGAAGTGGCATTTTTTCAAGCCGTTAAAGCCAGACTAGCCAAGTTTGATGGCACAGGTGAAGGTCTCAGTAACGATGAAATTGAAACCACCATCCGCCAAGTCATAGATCAAGCGTTAGTTTCCGAACACGTTGTAGACATTTTTGATGCGGCAGGCATTAAGAAGCCGGACATATCCATTTTGTCTGATGAGTTTTTGGAAGAGCTAAAAAATCACCAGCATAAAAACGTCGCACTGGAAGTATTGAAAAAACTGCTGAACGACGAAATTAAAGCCCGTGCAAAAAAGAACTTGATCCAAAGCCGGTCACTGATGGAAATGCTGGAAACGTCCATCAAGAAATATCAAAACAAAATTCTTACTGCTGCCGAAGTCATTGAAGAGCTGATCAAGATCAGTAAGGAAATTGTCGCCTCCGACGACAATGCCAAAGAAATGGGCCTGACGGATTTTGAATATGCCTTTTATACCGCTGTTGCGAATAACGATAGCGCTAGAGAACTGATGCAACATGAGCAGTTGCGGGAATTAGCAGTCGTTTTGACTCAGAAAGTGCGAGAAAACGCTTCTATTGACTGGACGATTAAAGAAAGTGTTAAAGCTAAATTAAAGGTCATCATCAGGCGTACTTTACGGCTTTACGGCTATCCGCCGGATATGCAATTGTTGGCTACAGAAACAGTGTTGAAACAGGCTGAGATAATTGCAAGTGAGTTGGCTGCTTAATCCTAAAATGACAAATAACTAAGCGATGGAAACGGAAAAGGGCAAACTGGTTGGGTAGAAGAAAGAGGCTTCGGTTTCATAAAACCGGAGTCAGGCGGCGTCGATATTTTTATCCACATATCGGCTTTGAAAAGTATGAGCCGTTCTCCAGTTGTTGGAGACGTTATTTATTACGAAACAAATCTTGATGATAAAGGCAAGCTACGCGCGATCAACGCAAAAATAGAAGGTGTGTCTCCGGTTTTAACAGTCGCTCCAATTGACAGAAAGCGTAAAACACCGAAATCCACTTTACCAGAACAAAGACCTCACGGAAGCCGCAACACCTATAGACCACCTTATAAGAAATCAGGATATAGATTTATTCCAGTTCTATTTGTACTCGCAGCCGTTGCAATCTTCAGCAAGTTTGCGAATCAAAATGGCTCTAGTGGTCAGCCGGTATTGCCAATTGCTGAACCCGAAAAACCCATTCAACATTTTCAGTGTCAAGGTAAGGTGTATTGTTTGGAAATGGGGTCGTATGAGGAAGCTGTTTTTTATCTCCGGAATTGCCCTGGTACGAAGATGGACGGTGACAATGACGGCATTCCTTGTGAGCAACAGTTTTAGCTTATTTGACGTGATAAGCTGAATGGCAGGTTGAAGGCAATCATATGACAGGAATAAGTTGAAAACATTCGAGAATATCGTCATCTGTGTTTTTTGCAGTGTGGGACTGTCCGGCTGCGCAACGTTCAAGAGCTTAAATGCCGAAGTTCCGTTGTATGAGCGCGTATTCATCTACTGCGGCACTCGGCTGAATTGGGCAGCGTTAGAAAACGACAATGCGACTATCCGAAAATTAAAGGCTGAACCACCAAGCTATCCGCTCGTTGATCTGCCTTTTAGCTTTGCAATGGATTCAGTGTTTTTACCGTTAGCGATCAGTGCGGAGATTTTTCACTGATGGGCGATAAGACTGAAGCGTTTTGTCGGCAGACGCTAATCGTCTCCGGTCAAAATCCGCAAGCGCTGCCGCCCAGCCTGGATGTCAACGAAGCCGTGGCCGATTTTACCGCGCTGGATCAATTACGCCCGCGCCTGCATCGCTTGCGGGATTTGTTGAGTCGCGGCGAGGATACCGACATGGCCCTGGGCAGCGATATTTACAATTTTAGTTTGGATGCCTATGCCTCGTTAAAGATTGCCGGCAAGGGCGCCGCGTTGGAAACGCTGCGGCAAGCAATGTCGGTCCGTTTTAATCGCGGCGCTAAACCGAAAGCGGCTAC